>JAJZVB010000093.1 GCA_021845885.1 Pseudomonadota bacterium | reverse complement strand
GGACGAGACTCGCCTCTATCCGATAGCGGATGCGCCGATAGGGGAATCCGTGCTCGTCGAGGGGGAAATCATCGAATCGGGCGTGAAATTCCACGGACGGCGCCTCCTTTGCCTGCGCGTCATGGATGGCAGCGGAATACTCGACGTGCGCTTCCTGAATTTCTATCCCAGCCAGGTGAAGGCCTACTCCGTAGGTAAAAAAATGCGCTTCTTCGGCGAAGTGAGGGCTGGCTTCCTCGGGCTGGAAATGATCCATCCGAAGGTTTCCTCGGCGTCAATCCCGCTCAATGAGGCGCTGACCCCAATTTATCCGACCACTGCAGGGCTTTCCCAGAACAAGTTGAGGTCGCTGATCCACGAGGCGCTGAATGCGCTCGATCTTTCCGAAACGCTTCCCTTCTCGCTGCTGTCCGGGCTGGGTTTTCCGGGATTCGGGGAGAGCGTCAGGTTCCTTCACCACCCTCCTCCCGATGCGCCGAGAAGGGCGCTCGACGAAAGGACCCATCCTGCGTGGGAGCGGATCAAGTTCGACGAACTGCTCGCGCAGCAGCTTTCCATGAAATTGCATTACAGGAAAAGGAAGGAAAAAAACGCGCCTGTTTTTTCCGGGGAGAAAAGGCTGGTGAAAGCGCTTCTCGATTCGCTTCCTTTTTCGCTGACGAATGCCCAGCAAAAGGTTTTCCAGGAGATCGAGAAGGATCTCTCATCCGGCAAACCGATGCAGCGCCTGCTCCAGGGGGATGTCGGCAGCGGCAAGACGATCGTCGCCGCGCTTTCTTCGCTGCTTGCGATCGAGGCGGGTTTCCAGGCTGCCGTGATGGCGCCCACCGAAATTCTCGCCGAGCAGCATTTCGAGAAGTTTTCCCAGTGGCTGACGCCCCTCGGAGTGAGGCTCTCCTGGCTTTCTTCCAGCCTGAAAAAAAGGGAGAAGGATGAGGCATTATGGAAGATGGAAAAGGGGGAAGTCGATCTCGCCATAGGCACGCATGCGCTTTTCCAGGAACAGGTTTCCTTCAAAAACCTGGGGCTTGCCATCGTCGACGAGCAGCACCGTTTCGGCGTCCACCAGAGACTCGCTTTGCGCCAGAAGAGTCAATTGCTCCAGGCGCATCAGCTGATGATGAGTGCAACGCCCATACCGAGGACGCTCGCCATGAGTTATTATGCGGACCTCGACATCTCCGTGATCGACGAACTTCCTCCTGGAAGGACGCCGGTCGTCACCAAGCTGATTTCGAACGACAGGCGCGATGAAGTGGTGGAGAAAGTGAGAACCGCCTGCCTTTCTGGCAGCCAGGCCTACTGGGTCTGCCCTTTGATCGAGGAGTCTGAAGCCATCGAGCTCCAGACGGCGATCGATACTCATGCGAGATTGCGCCATGACTTTCCCGAGATCGGGGTAGGGCTCGTCCACGGCAAGATGCACAATGCGGAAAAGGCGGCCGTGATGCGCGATTTCCAGGATGGTAGAATTCAATTGCTTGTCGCGACCACGGTCATCGAGGTCGGCGTGGATGTGCCCAATGCCTCGGTGATGGTCATCGAGCATGCGGAAAGAATGGGGCTCTCCCAGCTCCACCAGCTGCGTGGACGGGTCGGAAGGGGTCCTTCGAGCAGCTTCTGCCTTCTGCTTTACCAAGCTCCCCTTGGCAGGATCGCGAAGGAGCGGCTGAGGACGATATTCGAATGTTCAGACGGTTTCGAGATCGCCAGACGCGATCTCGCATTGCGGGGCCCGGGGGAATTTTTGGGGGCGAGGCAAAGCGGCGTGCCCATGCTGAGATTCGCCGACATCAGCGAGGATGCGCTTCTCGATTTGGCGAGAAATGCTGCCGAAGCACTGCTTGCAAAATACCCCGATTCGGTGGCCAGCCATCTCGACCGATGGATGGGTGGAAAATCGGAATATTTGAAGGTATGAACTGGAAAAAAAGCCCGACGGGAGTCAAGCATGGTCTTTCGAAATGGATTAGGGACGAGGGCTCGCTCACCGAGCTGATCCGGTCGAAATGCAAAAATTTCGGGGTGAGGCATGTGGACAACAGGTTCGGCCGGGTTCATGGCGACGAGTTTTGGAAAATGGGGGAGAAGCGGGAGGAATGGGCATGGGTCAGGGAGGTGTTCCTTTGCTGCGGGGAAATGCCCGTCGTTTTCGCCCATTCCGTCGCTGCAAGACGAAGCCTGAAGGGATCCTGGCGACACTTGAGATTCCTCGGGCAGAATTCCCTCGGTTCGGCTTTTCTTTCGCGCCCGAAAGTGCGGCGCGAAGCATTCGAATTCCTTCATATGAGGAAGCATCATCCGCTTTACCGCAAAGCCTGCCGCTTCATGAAGCATCCTCCGGAAAGCCTTTGGGCAAGGCGCTCGCTTTTCATTCTCGGAAAAAACAGCATACTCGTGACTGAAGTATTCCTTCCGCAAATCCTGGAGCTCGCTTGAACACGGAACAGTGGACGCTTTATGCGAAACTCGCGCGGATCGACAAGCCGATCGGCATCCTGCTCCTGCTCTGGCCGACGTTGTGGGGGGTGTGGATCGCGTCAAGCGGCCATCCCGACCCCGATGTTCTGCTCGTCTTCGTGCTCGGCACGGTCCTGATGCGCTCCGCGGGATGCGTCATCAACGATTATGCGGACAGAAATTTCGATCTTCATGTGGAGCGGACCCGGGAAAGGCCGCTCGCCAGCGGTAGAGTCACGAAAAAGGAGGCTTTCATTCTCGCCGGAAGCCTCGCTTTGGCAGCCTTCTTCCTGGTGCTTTTTCTCAATTCGCTCACCATCGCGCTTTCTTTCGCGGCGCTTTTCCTGGCATCGAGCTATCCTTTCACCAAGCGCTTCTTCGCCCTTCCCCAGGCCTACCTGGGAATCGCATTCGGTTTCGGCATTCCCATGGCTTTCGCAGCGGAACAACGTGCCGTGCCGGGCATCGCCTGGGTCATCCTGCTCGCCAGCTTCTTCTGGACCATCGCCTACGACACGGAATACGCGCTTGTCGACAGGGAGGACGACATCAAAATAGGCATAAAAACTTCGGCCATCACCTTCGGAAAATATGACATTTTCGCCATCGTGCTCTGCTATGCTTTCATGTTGGCCATACTCGTCCATGTCGGAATCGAACTGAAGCGGGGTCTTTACTATTATTCCGGGCTTTTCGCCGCTTCCCTGATGATGATTTACCACTACGGGCTGATCAGGAAGCGAGAAAGGAAAAAATGCTTCAGGGCCTTCCTCCACAACAACTGGGTGGGCGGGGCGATTTTCCTGGGGATTTTTCTCGACTACCTCTGAGCGACCCGCTCCATGGCCGCGGCGAAAAAACCGTCTGTGCCGTGAAGATCGGGTCGAAGCTCCAGGCATTTTCCGGTGTCGAGATCGATGTGCTGCGATTTGAAAATGCTCGACGCATCGAGCAATCTGAAGTCCGGGTGGGATTCCAGGAATTGCGAGACGATTTCCTGATTCTCTTCCGGCAATATGCTGCAGGTCGAATAAACGAGGCGTCCGCCGGGCTTCACCAGGACGGATGCGCCGGCAAGTATGGCGGCCTGCTTTTCCTTCAGTTCTTCAAGGCTTTTTTCCGACTGGCGCCATTTCAGGTCCGGGTTTCTTCTCAAGGTCCCCAGGCCGCTGCAGGGGGCGTCGACAAGCACCCTGTCTATTTTTCCGGAAAGCCGCTTCACCCTGATGTCGTTCTCGTTCTGGATCCATTGCGGATTGACGTTGCTGAGCCCCGAGCGCTTGAGCCTGGGCCCGAGCTTCTCGAGCCTTTTTTCCGAAACGTCTAAGGCATAAATCCTGCCGGTCGAGCCCATCAATGCGCCGAGCATCAAGGTCTTGCCGCCCGCTCCCGCACAGAAATCGACCACCATTTCGCGCCTTTTGGGGGAAAGCAGGTAGCAAAGAAGCTGGCTTCCCTCGTCCTGGACTTCAACCAGCCCTTCTAGGAAAGCCGGGTTTTCATTGAGAGGAAACTTGTCCGCGAAGCGGATGCCTTCAGGGGACCATTTCGTCGCCTCGCCGCCGAGCTTTGCTATCATGTTCTCCCTTTTCGCCTTGATGGTGTTCACCCTCAGATCGAAAGGCGCCCGCTGCTGCATGGCCCGCCCAAGGGAAAGGATTTGCGCTTCGCTCATGCATGACTTCAGTTTCGAGACGATCCAGTCGGGAAGCTCCGCCCTCGTCCCGAGCGGAAGATCTTCGGTAGATACGGCTTTCACCGATGCCAGCCATTTGCCCTCGGCCTCCGTCATATAGGGCTGAAGCTCCCTGAGATTCAGCCCTTCCACCCTCGAGAGATGGGCGAGGATGAGCTTCCTGGGCGTGCCCCTCTCGCCTGACAGTTCGATGACATGGTCCAGGAAATGCTTTTTTCTGAGGATGGCGAAAACGATTTCCGCGACGAAAGCGCGTTCCGATCCGCCTGCCTTTTCTTCCTGGAAGAAGCGGCGCAATGCAACGTCGGCAGGTTCTCCCATGGGGAGTATCCTGCGCAGCGCTTCAGCCGCGAGCTCGAGGCGCATGCCGTTGAGTTTTTTCATGGATAGGGAAGGAAAATCCCTGATTCTACCTCAACCTTGAGCAAAATTCAGCCGGTCATGCGCCTGGCAATTTCAGCCACATGCCTGCCTTGAAAGCGCGCAATGGCGAGCTCGTTTTCGCTGGGGGAACGCGTGCCGTCGGTACCCGCCAGGGTTCCGGCGCCGTAGGGCGAGCCACCGGTGATTTCGCTCATGTTCATGAGCTCCCTGCAGGAATAGGGGACGCCGACAATCACCATGCCGTGATGAAGCAAAGTGGAATGAAACGAGGTCACCGTGGTTTCCTGTCCGCCATGCTGGGTGGCGGTGCTGGTGAACACGCTGGCGACCTTGCCGATCAAAGCGCCTTCCATCCACAATTTCCCTGTCTGGTCGAGAAAATTGCGCATCTGCGCGGCCATGTTGCCGAAGCGCGTCGGCGTGCCGAAGATGATCGCATCGTAATTTGCGAGCTCTTCGACCGATGCGACAGGCGCTTTCTGGTCCAGTTTCACGCCAATCAAACGCGCCCTTTCCTCGGGAATGATCTCGGGCACGCGCCTGATCGACACCTCGGCCCCGGCAACGCCTGCCACGCCTTCCGCGGCGGCCTCGGCCATCCTTTCCACATGTCCGTACATGCTGTAATAGAGAACCAATATGCCCGTCATAAAATTCCTCCTCCGACCATTATAGACGATTGTTCCTGAATTCGCGGGAGCTACTCCTGTTCGATGAAATCCGCGGCGATCCTGGCGAGTTCGAGCAGCGAGGATGCGCCGGTTTTCTGCATCACGCGGGATCGGTGGATTTCCACTGTCCTGTAGCTGATGCCAAGGCGCTTGGCGATTTCCTTGTTGGGATGTCCGGAAACGGCCAGCCTCATGACCTCGTGCTCCCTTTCCGTGAGATTGTCCAGGCGGGAGAAAATCGACTGTTTTGTCTCGGCTTCTCGCAGCAGACGGGCATGCAGCTCGAAGGCTGAATGGACGCGGTCGAGCAAAATGGAAGCATCCACGGGCTTGGTCAGAAAATCCATGGCGCCTGCCTTGATGGCGCGCACCGTCAAGGGAATGTCCCCGTAAGCGGAAAGAAAGATCACGGGGAGCCGGATTCCCCTCTTCAGCAGTTCCGCCAGCAGGGCGGGGCCGTCGATGACCGGCATGTGCACATCCATGACGATGCATCCCCGCATTTCAGGACAGCATGCGTCGAGGAAACCCGGGGCGCTGCCATGGGTTTCCACGGCCAGTCCGGTTGACGCAAGCAGGAAGGCGAGCGAATTGCGCACCCCTGCGTCATCGTCCACGATGTAGACCCTGTTCATTACGCCATTTTCCGTCAGGGATGAGCGCATTTCAGTGAAGAATTTTTCATTTTCTTCGGGCGGCATGTTGCAGAGAATCGAGACATGGCGGCTGATCGAAATGAGCTACGGCGAGAGCTTTCTGGATAGGGACTGCCGCCATTCCCAGTCCCTGATGTAGGCGGCGGCAAGCTCGGGGGAATTTTCCACCAGCAGGATATTCTCGGCATTGTCCTTCTGGGCCGCGGCACTGAAATTGAAGCTGCCGGTCAGCACCGATTTCCTGTCGAAGATCATGACCTTGTTGTGGGCGATGTGCACGGAATCGTCTATCCACACCGGGACGCCATGATGATCCATGTAGGCCGCCCCGGAATATTTTCCATTGTCGTTGCTCTTGTCTGCGATGACTTCGACATCCACGCCCCTTTCCTTCGCCCGGGCCAGCGCGGAAAGGATGGGTTTGCTGGTGAAGCTGTAGGCCTGGACCAGGATCTGGCTTCTGGCATGGTGAATCGCGTCGACGATCACGTTCGTTGCCTGTCCGTTCGGGCTGAATGCAACGACCACCTTGCTCTGGATGACTATTTCCTGAGCCCTCGGCGCAGACTCGTGCCCTGAGAAGTCGTATGCTGCTGCGGGATGGAAATGAAGGGCCAGGATGGCAAAGGCGATGGTTCTCTGGAATTTCGTCATGACTGCTTACGCAAAAGAGTCGATTCTGCTTTCCTGGAAGGGCCCTGTCAATTCCATTTTCCGACTGTATGGCTCCCTGCAGGCATCCCGGAGGATATCCATCAGCCTTTTTCTGTGTTTGTCGAAGATTGCCACGGTGACCCCCCCCTTTTTTCCGGATGATAGACGGAAAAGCGGCGCCTTTTGTGACATCAGGCGGGAAGGAGCAGGACGAGCTTCAGGTCGCGCCTCAATGCGGGATAGAAGGTGGTCTGGAGATAGGATAGCCTGATGCCTCCGCGGATGAAAATTCTCAGTCCCCCTTCCCTTGCCGTGACTTCGTAATCCTTCCAGGATTTCGCGAAAAATTCGCTTTTCTCTGAAAGCACCGATATCAGGTCCTGCACTTCAGTCTCATCCGCATGGAGTCCGCAATCGGCCCGGAATTCCGCAACCAGCCTTTTCGCCCTTTCTTCCCAGTTTTCTATCAGGTTCTTCGCAAGAGGAGAAAGGAAGGTGAAGCGCAAAAGGTTGGGGGTTGTTCCTTCCATGTCCAGCCAGCCTTCGAAGAGCGTCGCTGCTTGCCTGTTCCAGGAAAGGACGTTCCATTGGCGGTCCAGGATGTAGGCGGGAGAACTCATGAATTCGACGCATTCGAGCAGGGCCCCTTCAGTCTTCCCGCCTTCGCCTTCTTCATCGAGCTTGCCAGCCAGCGTGAAAAGATAGCGGCGCTCGGCCCGGGTGAGCGCCAGCGCATTCGAAAGCTTCTCGAGCATCGAAGAGGACGCCTTGACTTCCCTTCCCTGCTCGAGCCATGTGATCCAGGTCGGGCTGACTTCGCACAGCTGGGCGAGCTCTTCCCTTCTCAGCCCGGGCGTCCTGCGCCTACCCGCAGAACGGAATCCGGCATTCTCCGGGTTTGTTCGCTCGCGGTGCTTTCTGATGAAAAGACCCAGATCCCTGTAGTTCATGGTGGTCATTATACCAGGATAAGATGTTGTCTTGTTCCAGGATATCTGCCTTCATATACTGGACTCTCCAAAACGAAAGGAGGATGAAATGGAACAGCAGAAGCTTTCAGGAAGCCGGTTCGGCGATGCAGCAGAAAGATATCTCAACAGCGCGGTGCACGCGAAAGGGCAGGATTTGGAGAGGCTCTCGAAGCTCGTCCGGGGGCCGATCAGGGCGCTCGACCTCGGCTGCGGAGCGGGGCATGCGAGTTTCGCGCTGGCGTCCAATGGTGCGCATGTGACGGCCTGCGACGTCTCCGATAAAATGCTCGAAGTCGTCTCGAGGGAGGCGGCAAGCCGAAATCTTGGAATAGAAACGGTGCTGGCGCCCGCAGAGGAGCTTCCCTTCGAGGGCGCAAGTTTCCATCTCGTCGTCACGAGATATTCCGCCCATCACTGGCTCGACCTGAAAGGCGCGCTCGCTGAAGTCGCGAGGGTGCTTGCTCCTGGAGGCAGGTTCGTCGCGATCGATTCGATCGCGCCGGAGAAGCCGCTTTTCGACACCGTTCTCCAGACGATTGAATTGCTCAGGGACGCTTCCCACGTGAGAAACTACAGGGTGTCGGAATGGAAATCGATGCTTGCCGAAGC
>JAJZVB010000092.1 GCA_021845885.1 Pseudomonadota bacterium | reverse complement strand
GCACCATAAATCAAAGGGTTAGGTTACGGCCTAGCCCTTTATCATTGTATTGAGCCCTGGAGAAATTGAAGAGCGAACGCAAAAAGCGCATGGAAAGATTCGCATAGACCTCGCCGCGCTCTTTCCAGATCTTGAGACACCATGCCCTTGCTGATTTCGCATAGCCGATTAAATCAATTGACTATAAAACATCTTCGGAAAATATAAAACAGCCTAACGGGCATTGCTGTTGCGTCTTGAATTACCGGTTTTGAGAGTGCCCAGGCCTGTTTGGCCACATCCGCTCAAAAATTCCATCACCATTTCTTACGTGCTTTATCACCGCCAGCAGATGGATAGTAACCACTGTATAAACTACCCACTGGCCTATTTTATGAAGGTTGTGAAAAAAGCTGCTTGAAGCTTTATCAACTGTGAGCAGTTGAGGGACTTGGAATAAACCGAACCAGTTGAATGGATGTCCTCCAAGGTCGGACATCAGATACCCGGTGAGTGGCATTGCAAATAGAGTGAAGTAAAGCAGGAAATGAGCGGAGTGTGCGGCTAACCTCTCTAAAGATGAAAAACCGTTAGGTAAATCTGGCGCCCTGTTGGTCATTCTGTGTGCGATTCGGAGTAGCGTTAAAAAAAGTATCGTAATCCCTATCGATTTATGTACAGTTATCCAGGTACCTTTAGACGGGTCATTCCGGGCAAGGACGCCCATGTACCATGCAATCGGAACGACCGCGAACATTAGAGCAGCAGATACCCAATGGAAAATCCTTGCTATAGATGAATACGTTTGAACTTTCATTTCTATAACCTATCCGTTTTATGAAGCTTTTCCCTCTGCCGATGCTTCAGCCATTTCCCCACGCATTCCTCCATCCTGCCCTGAGTTCCAGGTTTTCCGGGAACGGGATACATTTCTCCCAGCCTGTTGTATTTCATTTCAGGCCTTCCTCAACAGGTCGACCCTGACGGGCATGAGGAAATCGGCCCCTTCGGGCGTCATATGTTTCCCGAATTCCTCCCTGAGTTCTTGCAGGAGCTCGGGCGAAAGACTGTGGTTGGTGTGGGTGACCTTGAGCACTTTTTGTTCGAAATCCTCGAAATCGTCGAAATGCATGGGCGTGCTGAAGAATTCCTGCCTGACGAGAACGAAAAGCCCTTTCGAGACGGCCCTTTTCACGGCTTCGAACGCGGCTTCCCTGACCTTTTTCTCATCGTGGAAGAGCCTCAATATCTCGTTGAAATCCCCGGCATAGACGGGCTCAGAAATGTAGGCGTATCCTTCGGGCTTCAATACCCTGCTGATTTCTTCGAAGGCCCTGTCCATCAATTCGACCGGGACATGGTGCAATGACTTGAACATCATGACGATGTCGAAATTTCCATCCATTGCGGGAATGGCTTCCGCGCCGCCGCGATCGAAAACGACATTGGGAAGATCGTTTGTTTCCCTGTTCTTCCCGAGCTGGATCAAGTCCACTTCGAGGGCGAGAACGGATTGAGCCTGCTTTGCGACGAGACGGGTCTTTTCGGCCTTTCCGCAGCCGAGCTCGAGTATTTTCGATCCCTCCATGGGGAGCTTTCCGAAAATATTTTGCTCGTCGATGACGGGTCCTGTTTCCTTTGAGGCTATCTGCATGGTGGCTCCTTTTCGAAAGTTGCAGCGTAGGGCATTTTCTTGTCTTGATGTCGGACATCCTCTAGACTGGTTTGGTTCACGAGGAGAAGAAATGGGATTTGACGATACCTTCAGAATGAGTTCTCACGCGGTCATCACGGACAAAAAAGGGCATGTGCTCATGCTGAAGGCGACCTACGGGAGCTTCGGCTGGGGATTCCCGGGAGGCGCGCTTGATCCGGGGGAGACGGTCCACGAAGCGCTCATCAGGGAATGCATGGAGGAGCTGGGCTGCGAGGTCAGGATCCTTTATCTCAGCGGAATCTACCATCATTCGAAGGTGAATTCGCATGCCTTGATCTTCAGGTGCGAAATCGTCGGCGATGAAGAAATCACCCTGAGCGAAGAACATTCCGAATGGAAATACATGCCGATCGGGGAATTGAGCCCCACCCAGAGGAAGAGGGTGGAGGATTGCCTTTCCTTCGAGGGCGAAGTCCGGAGCGAAACTTTCATGCCGCAGAATACGGCATGAAGCCAACCACACGCCGAATGCCGTTTCTTCGGGCTATGCCCGCGTTCGCTAGAATATCCTGCACGCCTCGAAATGCAATACCAGCTGCCTGATTTGGCAGGGGCCGGAATTTTCCGAGAGACAAATGCGGGTGCAGCACTTCAGATGTTGCTATACTATGCGCATATTTCAGCAACATGGAGTTTCGCCATGCCGCCAGTTACCGCCAAGAAGGCAACCAATATCACGCTCTCGGCCGACGTGCTGGCCGGAGCCAGGAGTCTGGGAATCAATATTTCGCAGTCGTGCGACCAGTTTCTGCGCGAACTCGTGAAAAGCGAGAGAGAGCGCAGATGGGTAGAGGAACATGCCGATTTCATCGCAGCCTACAATCGGACGGTGGAGGATGAAGGCTTGCCTCTGGAAGAATGGAGGATGTTCTAGGATGGCGCGTTTCGATGTCTATCGGAATACCGGCGCGCATGCTTCCGGGACGCCGTATCTGCTCGATGTGCAAGGCGACCTGCTCCAGAATCTGGAAACTCGCGTCGTCGTGCCGATGAGAAGGCGAGATCGCTTTCCGGACGTCTCTCTTCCAGGAAATCTGGTACCCGCATTCGAAGTGGAAGGCATTCAATGTATCATGGAAACGCCGAAGCTTGCCGCGATTCCGCGCAGGTTGCTGAAAGTGGAGGTCGCATCGCTGGCGGAACGCCGGTTCGAAATCGTGGCCGCCCTGGATTTGCTGTTCCAGGGGTTCTGAGTCCAATCTGTGGGGTACAGCAAGACCGCTAGATCGATTCGGGAACCATTTGAATCGCCCCGCAGGGGCATTCGGCGGCGCAGAGGCCGCATCCCTTGCAGAAGTCGTAATTGAACCTGAAGCGGGAGCCCGGGCCCAGCTTGATCACGGCATTGTCGGGGCATACGCCGTAGCAGTTGTCGCATTCGAAGCAGTTCCCGCAGGAGAGGCATCTTCTCGCCTCGAAAAGGGCGTTTTCCTCCGAAAGGCCGTGGATCACCTCTTCGAAGGTGGACTGGCGCCTGGCGAGATCGAGCGCCTTCTGCCTGATTTTGGGGGCGTCGCTGTAATACCAGGTGTTGAGCATATCGAACGAGGCGATTTCGTGCTTTTCGGGAGGCGAAAATTTTTCGTTCCTGAGCCATGCATCGATGTTCCTGGCAGCCTTTTTTCCATGCCCGATGCCGGCCGTGACCGTTTTTTCCGAAGGAACCATGTCCCCTCCCGCGAAGATGCCGGGGTGATTCGTCATCATGGAAGAATCGACCTTGACCGAACCATTCGCCGTTTCGATGTCGGGGACGCTCTTCAGGAGATCGAGCTCGGATTCCTGGCCCAGGGCGAGAACCAGGCTGTCCGCCCCGATGGTCTCGAATTCCCCGGTGGGCTGGGGGAAGCCCGCATCATCCAGGATCATTTTCTCCACGGTGATGCTGCCTTCTTCCATGCGCTTCACCGTGCTGAGCCATTTGAAGCGTATGCCTTCCTCGATCGCCTCCTGAAGTTCCGATTCGTGGGCGGGCATCCTTTCCCGGGTCCTCCTGTAGACGATCAGGGGCTCTTCCGCGCCCAGCCTCTTCGCCGTCCTCGCCGCGTCGATCGCGGTATTCCCCCCCCCGTAAACGACGACCCGCTTTCCGAGCAGCGTCGCGGAATTTTCCTCCATGCCGTGCAGCAGGGAGACCGCGTCGATGATCCTGGACGCGTCTCCCGCCGGGATATAGGCCCTTTTCGCGATATGCGCACCGACGGCGAGGAAAGCCGCATCGTAGCCTTCGATGACGTCCATGATGTCCGCGACTTTCGCATTCAGGCGGATTTCGACCCCCATGCTCGCTATCCTGGAAATTTCCGCATCCAGCACATCCCTGGGAAGGCGGTATTGCGGAATGCCGTAGCGCATCATCCCGCCTGCGCGGCTTTCCGCCTCCATGATCACGACCTGATGCCCCATGAGGCGGAGATGGTAGGCGCAGGAAAGGCCGGAGGGGCCCGAACCCACGACGAGAACATGCCTTCCGCTGGGTTCGGCCGTCACCTCCGGAAGCCATCTCCGCCTGATGGCCTCATCCCCGAGGAAGCGCTCGACGGCATGGATGCCGACCGATTCGTCGAGTTTTCCCCTGTTGCAGGCTCCTTCGCAGGGATGGTAGCAGACTCGCCCCATGATCGCTGGAAAGGGATTGTTTTTCATCAGCGATTCCCATGCCTTCCTGTATTCGCCGCCTTCCGCATGATAAAGCCAGCCCTGGATATCCTCTCCGGCAGGGCAGGCGTGGTTGCAGGGAGGAAGCCTGTCCACGTAGACGGGGCGCTCGGTCCGCCATGATCCCGTATGGTTGGCGAGGCTCGATCCCGGGTCGAGCGTGATCGCGAAAGGCTTCTTCATGCTTCCTCCAGGCCGAATTTCCTGATGTTCCTGTCGGCGATTTCCTGGATCATGGCGATCGCGCTCCTGTCTTCGCCGAAGAGATGGGCGAAGCGCTTCTGCAGTTTCAGGTATTCCTCGACCGGAACCTTGTTTCTGATGGGGATCCTCGAGACGATTTCGCCGTGCTCGGCCTCGAAGAGGGGGAAGAGCCCGGTTTCCACGGCGAGCCTTGCGACCTTGATCGTATCGGAAGGAGAGGATCCCCATCCAAGCGGGCAGGGAACATAAATGTGGATGTAGCGCGCCCCGCAAATGCCCATGGCCTTTTCGACCTTGGCTTCAAGGTCGTGGAGGTTGGCCACGGAGGCCGTGGCGACATAGGGGATCTGATGCGCCATGGCGATCAGGGGAAGGTTCTTTCCCGTGCCGAATGCGTTTCCGGGATGGATCCCGACTGCGGGGGTGGTGGCCGTCCTGGCTCCGGGCGGCGTGGCCGAAGAGCGCTGCACGCCCGTGTTCATGTAGGCTTCGTTGTCGTAGCAGAGGTAGAGCACGTCATCGTTTCTCTCGAACATCCCGGAAAGGCAGGCAAAACCGATGTCCGTCGTTCCCCCGTCCCCGCCCTGCGCGATCACCCTGACATCGCTCTTTTTCTTGACCTTCAAAGCCGCCGCTATTCCCGTTGCGACCGAAGCCGCATTGCCGAAAACCGAATGCATCCAGGGAATCTGCCAGGAAGTTTCAGGATAGGGAGTGGAGAAGACCTCCAGGCATCCCGTGGCATTGGTCGCGATCACCCTGTTCTTCGTCGCCCTCATGGCGGCGTCTATGGCATAGCGCGCACCCAGCGCTTCCCCGCATCCCTGGCAGGCCCTGTGCCCGGAATTGAGCGAATTCGTCCTCTGCATGTTGGCCTGAACCGTTCTCAGCGATTCGTCGAGGAGCCTGTTCCCGACGGTGAAGGTTCCTGTCTGGTAGAACTTGACTGGCTGAAGCGACATGGCACCTCCTAGGCTATTCTCGACGCGACCGTTCCGATCGACTTCAGGAGATTTTCCGCGATCGGCCCCGACCTCCTTGTTTCGCGCTCCCGCATGATCTGTCTTGCGACGATTTCATGGTCGAGATCGAGGAAGTTGAGCAATTCAAGCTCGTCCATTTCCGCCTTCGCAAAAATCCCCTTCAGCGACTTTTTGGTGATGGCGCGCCCCCCCAGTCCGGCTATCACGGTATATCCCCTGAGGGCGATCCCGGAGAGCGATTTCCTCACCCCGTCCGAAAGCGGGCCTCCCAGGCCCACGGAAAACGATTTTTCGAGAACGACCACTCGCCTCGAATTTTCGAGGCAAGCCCTCACTTCCATCAATGGGAAGGGCCTGAAGGATACGACGCATAGGCTGCCTATGAGGTGGCCTTCCTCCCTCATTTCGTCCACGACGTCCTTGACCGTTCCATTCACCGAACCCAGCGCGACCACGACGGTTTCCGCATCCGCTATCCTGTAGGGCCTGGCGAGCCCCCCCGAATCCCTTCCGAACTGCTCCGAAAATTCCTTCGCGATTTCCGGGATCATTTCGAGCGCCCTGAGCTGCTTGTAGTGTTGCAGATAGCGCACTTCCATGAAGGCTTCGGGGCCCACCATGGCCCCTATCGACACGGGGTCCATGCAGTCGAGGACCTGTACGGGATCAAAGGGGGGGAGGAAGGCATCCACCTTCCCGGCTTCGGGTATCTCGATCTGTTCGTAGGCATGCGTCAGGATGAATCCATCCACGCAGACCATCACAGGGCAGGAGAGCGCTTCCGCAAGCTTGAATGCCTGGATGTGCAGATCGAGCGCCTCCTGGTTGGTTTCGGCATAGAGCTGGATCCAGCCGGCGTCGCGCAGGGCCATGCTGTCGGAATGGTCGTTCCAGATGTTGATGGGTGCCCCTATGGCCCGGTTGCCTATGGTCATGACGATGGGAAGGCCGAGCCCGCCGGCATTGTAGACGGCCTCGGCCATGTAGAGGAGCCCCTGGCTCGCCGTCGCAGTGTAGCTCCGGGCTCCTGCAGATGACGCCCCTATGGCGACGGAAAGCGCTGCGAATTCGGACTCGACATTGATGTATTCGCAGTTTTCGAGTTCGCCCGTCCTCACCATTTCGCTCAATGCTTCGACGATATGGGTCTGGGGGGTGATGGGATAGGCGCAGACCACTTCGGGCCTGCAGAGCGCGATGCCGCAGGCTATCGCGCGCGAACCTTCAATCTGTTGCAGCATGCATGCTCTCCCCGACGATAGTGAAAGAGGCTTCCGCAGCGGCCATGTTGTCCTTGGCGGTCTTTCCAGAGAATCGCCTGCCTATGGCCTCCTTCAGCGAATCAATGCCGATTTCTCCGGTCAATGCGCAGAATCCGCCCAAGAGGGATGAATTCGGCAAAGGCCTTCCGATATGCTTCAGCGCGATTTCGGTTGCGGGGAAGGCCAGCAGATGGTCTTCAGGATACGGAAGCCCGGAAAGGCCGAGTTCATCAGGGCTTTTTCCTGAATTGATGAGGATGAAGCCCGATTTCGAAAGCCCGCTGAAAAGGTCGACCTGGTGAAGCAGCGTGGGATCCTGGATGAGCAGCGCGTCCGGCATCGTGACGGGTTCCCTGAGGCGGATTTCCTGGTCCGAAATGCGGCAGAAGGCGACGACGGGCGCCCCCATCCTTTCGGAACCGAAGCTCGGGAAGGCCTGGCTGTACCGTCCTTCGAGAAATGCAGCGAGGGCGAGCATTTCCGCGCCCGTCACCACGCCCTGCCCCCCCCTGCCGTGTATCCTGACCTGGAACATTCTGCTCCTTCTTGTGGTCTCCCTAAGAAGGATAGTTCATTTTGATGGAAGATTCGATCCTGTTTCTCCCCCGCCGCTTGGCTTCGTAGAGCAGCTTGTCGACCCTCGCGTAGACTTCCTTGAAGGACTCTCCCTGCCTGCAATAGGAAAGCCCCATGCTGACCGTCACGCCCAGTTCGAATTCGTCCACTTCGAGGACGGCCTTCTCGATGATGCTGCGCAGGTTTTCGGCGATTTCGAGGCAGACTTCAGGCGGGGTGTCGTTGAGCAGGATCATGAATTCCTCTCCGCCGAAGCGGCCGATATGGTCCTTGCGCTTGATGTTCTTTTCCACGAGGCCGGCCACCAAACCGAGCACGGCATCGCCCGCGGCATGCCCGTAGGTGTCGTTCACTTTCTTGAAATGGTCGATATCGAAAAGAACGATCACGAAATCGCAAAGGGCGAGCTGCTCCTTAGCGATCCTCGTGATCGCCCCCTTGTTGAGCACGGCGGTCAGGGCGTCATGGGTGGCCTGATATTCCAGCGTTTCGGAAAGCTCCTGCAGCCTGTGCTTCGCGAGGTTGAGCTCCTTGGCCTTCCTGTCGCTGATCTTGATGAGCTGGCGGCTCGCTCTCAGGAGCTTTTCGTACTCGCGAAGCAGCCCCTCCAGAAGGCGTCTGGCTTCCAGGGCGTCCAGCCCTTCATTCTTGAGCGTGGAAGAAACATTCCTGATGATATTTTCTTCCGATTCGAACAGGTCGAATTCAGGCTTCTGAGATTGCAATGGGATTAAAGTTCAGGAGACCATAATCGGAATGCAGATCTT
>JAJZVB010000091.1 GCA_021845885.1 Pseudomonadota bacterium | reverse complement strand
GGAATGACCATTCGACTTCGCTGCGCGCCTCGAATCTCATCCCGCAAAGTCGCGTCGCGACCGTGTGGGAATAAATCAGTGGTTCCCTAATCCCTCAGAATGACGGAGGGCGGGGTATTCAGCACCTTCCTCGTCCAGAACAGGCCGAGAAGCGGGATGAAGAGCATCCCCATGAAAAGCCCGTAAAGCGCCACTGGGGGATCGAAGCCGAAAGGCAGGTCGAGCAGCTTTCTGGACGCGAGATAGCCTATTCCCGTCGCGCCGATTGCGCCGACCATTCCGGAAAATGCGCCGATGATCGAAAATTCCGACAAATGGGCGAAGAGGACCTGATTCCGGGTCGCCCCGAGCGCGCGCAGCAGCGCCCCTTCCCTCATCCTTTCGTCCTGTGTCGAGGAAAATGCCGCAACCAGCACCATTCCTCCGGAAATCAGGGAGAAATAGAAAACGAACTGCACCGCCTTCGCTGCCTGATCCATCATCCTCCTCATCCTGGAAATGATCGAAGAAACGTCGACGACGAGCAATGTCGGGAATGCCCTGGACAGTTTGCCCATTTCAGCCTCTTTTCCCGAAGGGATGTAAAAGCTCGTGATATAGCTCGTCGGGTAGGCATCCAGCACGCCCGGGGGCGTCAGGACGAAGAAATTGACCTTGAAGGAATTCCAGTCCACCTTGCGCAAATTCGCCACCCTGCCGGAAAGGCGGCTTCCCGCGATGTCGAAAGTCAAGGTGTCCCCCATTCCGATGGAAAGCGTCTTCGCCAGCCCTTCCTCCACGGAAAAGACGGGCTTGCCCCATTCATCCTTCCTCCACCATTTTCCGGAAACGATCTTGTTCCCCTGCCTTTCAGCCCAGGAAAGATTGAATTCGCGGTCGATCAGGCGCTTCGCCTTCAGTTCCTGATAATCGCCCGAAGAGACGCTCCTGCCGTTGATGCCGACCAGCCTCCCCCTCACCATGGGAAAGAATTCCGGAACATCCATCCCGTTTGAGCTGAAAAAACCCGACAAGGCGGGAATCTCGTCATGCTGGATGTTGAGGACGAAACGGTTCGGCGCATGCTCGGGCAGGCTTTCCCGCCAGGTTTCGAAAAGATCCTCCTTGACCAGCGTCAACGAAAGGATGGCCGTCAGCCCGAGGCCGAAAGAGACGATCTGTATCGCGCTCAAGGCGCGCCTTCTCCTCAGGCTGGAAAGACCATATCGCCACCCTGCTCCTCCCGTTTTCAGGCTCCCCAGAAAAAGCCTGACGGCGAACCATGATGCAGCCAGGATGGAGCAGAAACCGAAGAAAACGGTCAATCCCAGCTTCATGTCTTCGGCCTGCCAAAGGAAAAGCAAAAGAAGCGCGATAAATCCGGGGACATAGCCGGCCCTAGGAGGCCCGATTTCCCGCCTGATCACGTGAAGCGCGGGGATCCTGGCCAGGGAGAAAATGGGCGGCAAGGCGAAGCCCAGGAGGAGAAAGAGGCCGGCGAACAATCCTTCGAAGGCCGGCAGCATGGAAGGAGAAGGAAGTTCAGCGTCCAGCAGGCCGGAAAGCAGCCCCGTCAGAAAGCTCTGAGCAAAAAGGCCTGCAAGCCCACCCATCAGGCCTGCCGCAATTCCGAGCAGGGCAAACTGGAAGAAATAAAGGCGGAAAAGGCGCGATCTTGTCGCACCCAGGGTACGCATGACGGCGCAACCGTCCAGATGGCGCTCGACGAATCGCCTCGTTGAAAGCGACAATGAAACCGCTGCAAGAACGACGCTCGAAAGCGCCGCCATCCTGAGGAAAACCCTGGCATGGTCGAGCAGGGTCCCGACCTGACCCTGTTTCGGGTCATCGAGCCTTTGCCCCCTTTTTATCCTGGATTCCGCCCAGTTCCTGTAGGAAGTCATGATGCGGGCGTCACCCGCGACATACAAGTCGTAATGCACCCTGCTCCCTTCCCTGATCAATCCCGTCGAAGCAAGGTCGGATGCGTTCATGATGAGCCCGGGTCCGAGGCTCATGAAGGAGAAGGCGGCCTCGGGCTCCTCCTCGAGAATCGAGGCCACTCTGAAATCCGCATCCCCGATCTCCACCTCGCTTCCGATCGGGATATTGAGCCTCGCGAGGAGCTTCCTGTCCACCCAGATGGCGCCTTTTTCCGGAATGCCATTGAGACCGTTCGAAAGGCGAATTTTCCCGCGCAAAGGATAGCCTTTTTCCACCGCCTTGACTTCGACGAGGACGCTGGAATTCCTGAAGCTCACCATGCTGGGGAATTTCACCGCCCGGGTCGTAGAAAGCCCCATTTTTGCCGCTTCGAGACCAAAAACGGGATCCAGCGGGTGGTCCGAATCCACGACCAGGTCCGCCCCCGCGAGCGCTCCAGCCTGGCTGTCGAGCGCCATTTCAGCCCTTTCGGAAAAGAATCCCACGGTCGTCATGGCGGAAATCGCCACGATCAGCGAGAGGAAAAGAAGAACGAGCTCCCCGTATTTCAGGTCGCGAAAAAGGAGCTTCAATGACAGTTTCAGATCATTCAACCCGCTCCCCCATTTTCAGCCTGATGTTCCTTTCGCAGCGCCTGGCGATCTCGGCATCGTGCGTCACGAGGACCAGGGTGGTGCCGTTCTCCCTGTTGAGATCGAACATCAATTCGATGATTCTTTCCCCTGTTGCGGAATCGAGGTTTCCCGTGGGCTCGTCGGCAAAAAGTATTTTCGGTCTCACAATGAAGGCGCGTGCGATCGCCACCCTTTGCTGCTCCCCGCCTGAAAGTTGCTTCGGATAATGCCTGAGGCGCGCCGAGAGCCCCACCCTTTCCAGGATATCGAGCGCCCTTTCACGGGCATCATTCCTGCCCAGAAGCTCCAGGGGAAGCATCACGTTCTCCAGCGCGTTCAAAGAAGGAAGAAGCTGGAAGGACTGGAAAACGAAGCCCACCATCTCCCCCCTCAATTTCGCACGCTCGTCTTCATTCAGGGAAAAAATGTCGACACCCCCGATATAGACCTTCCCGCTCGACGGATTGTCGAGCCCCGCCATCAAACCAATCAGGGTCGATTTCCCCGAACCCGAGGCGCCAAGAATGGCCACCGCATCGCCCCGATTGATATCGAAACTGATATTGCTCAAAATGACCAGGTCTTGATCGATCTTCTTGCACAGATCGACAACTTTCAGGATGGGATTGTCCATGCTTACGTCCGGAAAAATAATCGTAATTTTCGCCCTGTCATTCCTTCTGCAGCAACCTGCACATGCCGCTAACCTGCTGGTGTTCGGCGACAGCCTCTCCGCAGGATACGGAATTCCAACGGGGAAAAGCTGGGTCGACCTGCTGCAGCAGAAGCTCGAAAAGACGCATTACCAAGTCGTCAACGCCAGCATCAGCGGCGAAACCACGTCCGGCGGGCTTTCGAGAATCATTCCCGCACTGGAGAAATTCGCTCCGGAAATCGTCATTCTCGAGCTCGGCGCAAACGATGGCCTGCGCGGCGAACCGCTTTCAATCACGGAAAGCAATCTCGAGGCCATCGTGGCCGCCTGCAGAAAGCACAAGGTCAGGGTGCTCCTTGTCGGCATGCGCCTTCCTCCGAATTATGGCCGCAAATACACCGAAGCGTTCGGCAGAATCTATCCTGAAATCGCCAGGCGCAACCGCCTTCCATTCGTTCCCTTCATGCTCGAAGGCTTCGCTGGAAACCCGGTGGATTTCCAGGCTGACGGGCTTCATCCGAGCGAAAAGGCGCAATCCAAGGTCCTCGCCAACATCTGGAAGGGGCTCGAGCCGATGCTTCATTGATCGGAAAGCATATCTCCGCTTTATCGCATCTTAACATGGGGGTAAAATCTCCCTTGTTCAATAATTTGGTGGGGAAATGGAAGACTTGCGCGCGAAGATCCTTGAAACCGATGCCCTTCCCACCATTTCAAGCGTGGCGAGGCAGCTCCTGTCTTTGCCTCTGGAAACGGAAAGGGGGGAGCGCGAGCTGCTCAACCTGATCGAATCCGACCCTTTCATCGCGGCAAGGGTGATCGGCATGGCCAATTCTCCCCTTTTCATGCCGAGCAGGAAAGTCTGCACGGTGCATGATGCGTCACTGGTGCTGGGCCTTTCGAGGGTGAAATCGATCGCGCTCGCCATTGCCCTGATGGGCCCGATCAGGATAAGAGAAAGCCGTATTTTCAGCCTGAGGAATCTCTGGCTGCACAGCTTCTCGATGGCGACAGGCATGCGCACGCTGTCGAACAGGCTTCCCCAAGACCTGAGACCCGGCGAGGACATGCTTTTCCTGTCAGGACTGCTGCACGACCTGGGTTACCTGGCGCTCGCGTATCTCGCGCCGGAACGGTTCGATGTCTTCATCGGACATATCGAATCCCATCCCGATACACCGCTGACCGATGCGGAAATGAGCGAATTCGGCATCACGCACACGGAAATAGGCGCAATGCTGGGGCGCGCCTGGAATCTGCCCATGGAAGTCGTCAGCGTGATCGAGAATCACCACGCGAAAAAAGCCGATACCGGCAATATCCCGCTCATTCTCGCCATGCTCATCGAATCGATGACCGGCGAAGTCGCGATCGGCATGCCTCCCTCCTCCGGAATTTCTCCGGAGGAACTCGAAGCCATCGGCCTCGGCAGGGAAAATCTCGATGAAGCAAGGGAAACGCTTGAATTGCAGCAGGAGCAGATTGCCCTGCTCGCTGACATGCTGACCGCCTAGATCGCGTCCTCTCCGGTTTCCCCCGTCCGGATGCGAACCACCTGCTCGACTTCCGTGACGAAGATTTTTCCATCGCCGATCTTGCCCGTTTTCGCCGACTTGAGGATGGTATCGAGGACCTGCTCGACGAGATTGTCCGAAACGACCACCTCGATCTTGACCTTGGGCAGGAAATCCACGACATACTCGGCCCCCCTGTAAAGCTCGGTATGCCCCTTCTGTCTGCCGAAACCCTTGACATCGGTGACCGTCATGCCGTTGATGCCGATCTCGGAAAGGGATTCCCGCACTTCGTCGAGCTTGAAAGGCTTGATGATCGCTTCTATCTTTTTCATGGCATGCTCCTTCTGTTGATTCAGTATTCGTCCAGAAATTTCGAGGTGATGGGATACCGCCAGTCGCGCCCGAAACCCCTCTGCGTGATCTTGATGCCCACTGGCGACTGCCTTCTCTTGTATTCGTTCACCTTGATGAGATGGATGACCCTTCTGGCGTCCTTCTCGTCTATGCCGAGCTTCCGAATGTCCTGCAGCGAAAGATCGCGTTCCATGTAGGCTTCCATGACGGCATCGAGCACCTCGTAGGGCGGAAGGCTGTCCTGGTCGCACTGATCTTCCTTGAGCTCGGCCGAAGGAGGCCTCTCGATCACCCTTTCCGGAATCACCTTCCCCAGGCTGTTCCGGTAATGCGCAAGGCGGTAGACCAATGTTTTCTTGATGTCCTTCAGGACTGAAAAACCGCCCGCCATGTCGCCGTAGAGCGTGGAATAGCCGACGGCCATTTCGCTCTTGTTTCCCGTCGTCAGGACAATGGAACCGTGCTTGTTGGAAAGCGCCATCAACAGCGTCCCCCTGATTCTCGCCTGGATGTTCTCTTCGGCGGTATTCCTGGGCAATCCCGCGAATTCGCCTGCGAGGGATTCGAGGAAAAGCGAATAGATGGGCTGGATGGCAAGCTCCGAATAGCGCACATCAAAGGTTTTCGCCATCTCCCTGGAGTCTTCCAGGCTCATGGCGGCAGTATATATGGACGGCATCATCACCGCATGGACCTTTTCGGCGCCGAGCGAATCGACGGCGATCGCGAGCGTGAGCGCGGAATCGATGCCGCCGGAAAGCCCGAGAAGCACGCCTGGGAAGCGGTTCTTCGTCACGTAATCGTATACCCCCAGGCAAAGGGCCTTGTACACGCTTTCCTCGAGGGAAGGCTCGGGACAAATTTCGCCTTTTACCGGTTTTCCGTTTTCATATTCGACATAACCCAGTCCCTCCTCGAAGGAAGACATCCTGACCGAAATCGCGCCATGACCGTCCATGGCGAAGGACGCCCCGTCGAAGACGAGCTCGTCCTGGCCGCCCACCATGTTCGCATAAACCAGGCTCAATCCGGTTTCGTTGATCCTCTGCCTGGAGATGGCATAGCGGACTTCCTGCTTTTCCATATGGAAGGGGGAGGCATTGAGAACGAGCAATGCTTCGGCGCCCTCGTTCCTCGCCAGCCTGGCGGAAGAAGGTTTCCAGATGTCTTCGCAAATGGCGAGCGCGACGCGCATGCCTTCGAGCTCGAAAACCGCCGCGCCCTCCCCTTTTTCGAAATAGCGTTCCTCGTCGAATACCGCATAATTCGGCAGTTCGCGCTTGAAATAGGTGAGCTCGATTTTCCCGTCCCTGATGAGGGAAGCCGCATTGAAATGCGCGCCTTCGCGCTCGATCGGGTGCCCGACCACGACTGCAATGCCTTCTATTTCTGCTGCGAGTCTGGAGAGCGCATCCTGGGAGGCGCGGTAGAAGCCCGATCTCAGGAGCAGATCCTCCGGGGGATAGCCGCAAAGGCTCAATTCCGGGGTGAGCATGAGGGAAGCGCCCTTCGCCTTCGCCCTTTTCGCCATTCCGGCAATTTTTTCGGCATTGCCGGCCAGATCGCCGACAGAACAGTTGATCTGGGCAATCGCAATCGTCGTTCTCATCCGCAAATCATAGCATGATTCGATGGGTAGAGACTTGCCCGGCGATTTTGATTAGACTATCGCGTTTATTTGAATGACTGAAATGACAACTGAACTGCTCATGTCGATCGAGAACGAGGTCGGAAAGAGGCGGACCTTCGCCATCATTTCCCATCCCGACGCGGGAAAGACCACGCTCACCGAGAAGCTCCTGCTCTTTTCCGGCGCCATCCAGCTCGCGGGAACGGTGAAAGGCCGGAAAAGCGGAAGGCATGCCACTTCCGACTGGATGGACATCGAAAAGCAGAGGGGCATATCGGTTGCAAGCTCCGTCATGCAGTTCGATTACCGGGACCATGTGTTCAACCTGCTCGATACGCCCGGCCACGAGGACTTTTCCGAAGACACGTACCGCGTGCTCACGGCGGTCGACTCGGCCCTCATGGTGATCGATGCGGCCAAGGGCGTGGAGGAGCAGACCATCAAGCTGCTCAACGTGTGCAGGATGAGGAACACCCCCATACTCACCTTCATGAACAAGATGGACAGGGAAGCGAGGGATCCTCTAGAGCTTCTCGACGAAGTCGAATCCGTGCTCAGGATCCAGTGCGCGCCCATCACCTGGCCGATCGGCATGGGCAAGTTTTTCAGGGGGGTCTATCACCTCATGAATGACGAGATCCTGCTTTTCGAAGCGGGAAGGGAAGAGGCAAGACAATCCTTCGAAATCATCAAGGGCATAGACAACCCCAGGCTCGATGCGCTTTTCCCCATGGAAATCGCCCAGCTCAGGATGGAAGTGGAGCTCGTCAGGGGGGCCTCATCGGCATTCGACATTCATGCATTTCTCGAAGGACGCCTGACCCCCGTTTTCTTCGGCTCGGCCATCAACAATTTCGGCGTCAGGGAAATACTCAATGCCCTCGTCGACTGGGCGCCCCAGCCCCTTCCGCGGGACGGGACTTCTAGGCAGGTCTCTCCCCTCGAAGCCTCGTTCTCGGGATTCGTCTTCAAGATCCAGGCCAACATGGATCCCATGCACAGGGACAGGATAGCCTTTTTGAGGGTATGCTCGGGGAGATTCGAGCGCGGCATGAAAATCCGCCATTTGAGGCTCGAGCGGGACCTCAAGGTATCGAACGTGATCACCTTCATGGCCCACCAGAGGGAGCAGGTCGAGGAAGCCTATGCCGGGGACATCATCGGGCTGCACAACCACGGAAACGTGCAGATCGGAGACAGCTTCAGCGAAGGCGAACTGCTCCGGTTCACGGGCATCCCCTATTTCGCGCCGGAGCTCTTCAGGGTGGCGAGGATCAGGAACCCCCTGAAGATCAAGCAGCTCCACAAGGGATTGCAGCAGCTCGGCGAGGAAGGCGCGGTGCAGGTCTTCAAGCCTTTGTCCGGCGGGGATCTTGTGCTGGGCGCAGTCGGCGTGCTTCAATTCGAAGTCGTGGCGCACAGGCTCGAATCGGAATACGGCGTGGACGCGGTATTCGAACCGGTTTCCATCCATTGCGCGAGATGGGTGACTTCGAAGAATCCCAGAAAACTAGAGGAATTCGAAAAATCTCTCGCGAACCTCGTCGCTGTC
>JAJZVB010000090.1 GCA_021845885.1 Pseudomonadota bacterium | reverse complement strand
GCTGGTTCCTCTATCGCGACAACCGCAACGACACGGCCCATGACTACGGGGAATCCTTCGCCAAACAAACGCTCGTGCTGATGCCGGGATTCGTTTCTGACGCGCGCGCACTGGAATCCGTTTTGCGCGAAAAACTGGGCGGGATCGATGCTTGACCTGCGCCGGAAGGACGAGGAAACCGTATTGCGCCTGCTGGCGCAATACGTCCCGGGGGCCGAAGTATGGTGCTACGGCAGCCGCGTCACGGGACAATCGCATCCCGCGAGCGACCTGGATCTCGTTTTGCGCAATCCGTCCGACCTCGCCGTTGCCCAAACCGCCCTGATGCAGCTCAAGGCTGCGTTGAACGAGAGCGACCTTCCCATCCTGGTGGACATAGTCGACTGGGCGCTCATCCCGGAGCCCTTCCGGCGCGAGATCGAGCACAAACACCATGTCATGCGGGAAGCTTCCCCTCAAGACTCGAAAAACGCAGGATCTGGAAAAGCGGGGTGAAGATGGCGCCTGAGCCCAATTGTCATAAGCATGCCTCAACTGAACCCTGACACGAGGAAATATTCAGCCTCGCCCGCACCGTGAGAAACGGCTGGACGCCGCAATAAAACCCCACCCGTGAATGAAGGCTTCTTGCAAAAAGCACGGCAGTGCCGTACCATTGGTTCATGCTCACCATTATCGAAACCGCCACATTCCAGCGCTATGCGGCCCAGATATGGAACGATGAGGAACGCCAGTCATTTATCGGATGGCTGGCTCCAATCCGCTTGCCGGCGATATGATCCCCGGGTAGCGGCGGCCTGCGCAAGGTTCGCTGGGGCAGGTCCGGCCAAGGCAAAAGGGGCGGGGCAAGGGTTATTTACTATGCCATCCTCGAAGAAGAGGTCATTTGGCTTTTGATCGCGTATGCAAAGTCGAAATTCGACAATTTACCCGTCGGCTTTCTGCGGGAACTGAAAGAGGAAATTGAACATGGATAAGGAAATGGAACAGTTCTGCAAGGATCTCAAGAAATCCGTCCAGGAAATGAAAGCAGGAAAATCCGCAAAAATAACCCGCGTGCCAGTTTCACCCATTGCTGAAGCGCGATTCAAGTCCGGGCTTACCCAGGCGCAGTTTTCCGCCCTGATGGGTGTTTCACTGCGCACCCTGCAGGACTGGGAGCAAGGCCGGCGCGAGCCCTCAGGTGCTGCCAAAACCCTCATCAAGGTCGCAATCACCCACCCCGATGTTTTGCGCGAGCTGGCGGCTTGATATATCTTGGCATGGTTAGAGTGTGACAAAGGAAAGGAGCGGCTACATGGGCACAACCGAAGTGATAACAGGCATTGAACTTGAAAGCCTCGGATCGCTATTTGCTGCTGGAATTGTTGCATTACAGTCTGGACAAACCCGACCCTGAAATCGACAAGATATGGCAGGAAGAGGCTTTGCGCCGGGTTAAAGCCTATGACGAGGGAAGACTCGAGACAGTTTCGATGGAAGAAGTGTTCAGGGATTTATAGTGCAATTGGTTTTTTTATCCCTTGCCCGAGACGTTGCTTGCGGAAAGGTTCCGCACGATCCAACGCAACCCGCGCCAAATAACAGCGGAGTCTGAGCCTAATTGTTCTAAATTATTTTGCCTTAGAATCTAGCCAATGTTTTCCAAGCTAAAAACCATAAACATCCCTAAAGATAGCATTCCAGACTATCTCAACTGGATCAAACTTCAAACGACAATATGCTTTGCCGCACTTGGCAGCATATTGTTCAAGCATGAGGGAGAAGCTTACCTGCCAATCATAGCGTCAACGATGCTATTCGTCGTTTCGATGCTCTCATTTTTGGTTTCCTACATTTCACTTGTAGACCAAAAAAGCACACAAACGCCCAACATAAGCGATAATAAAACACGCGGATGGATCATCCTTTCCTGGGTATCCTTCATGCTGGCATTTGTTTTTGCCATAATCTCCGCCTTCTTTCCATAGTGGGGTAATCTGGTAGCGTAGAGCACATGTAAAAAGAAAAGAGTAATGCGACTAGCATTTTTAAGCTGCAAAACATTAATCAATTGAAATGAAAAAAGAATATATCGACCTCCCCCCCATGCTCGCCGCGAAGGGAGAGATCACACTGCCCGGTTCGAAGAGCATCTCCAACCGGGTTCTTCTCCTTTCCGCGCTTTCCGAAGGCAGGACGGAAATACGCGACCTGCTGCATTCCGACGACACGGAAAGGATGCTCGAAGCCCTGCAAGCCCTCGGCGTCAAGATCGAATTCCGTGACGGATCCTGCATCGTGGAAGGCATTTCAGGAAACTTTCCCGTGAAAAATGCCGAGCTTTTCCTGGGGAATGCGGGAACCGCATTCAGGCCGCTGACTGCAGCGCTCGCCTTCTCCAACGGGCATTACAGATTGTCCGGGGTTCAGCGGATGCACGAGCGCCCCATAGGGGATCTCGTGGACGCCTTGAGAGAAGCAGGCGCGAATATTTCGTATCTCGGGAGCGAAGGCTATCCCCCGCTCGAGATCAGGCCTGCGAAAATCTCGGAAAGCGCCGTTTCGGTGAAGGGGAACGTCTCGAGCCAGTTCCTCACGGGACTGTTGATGGCACTCCCCCTTCTGAAGAGAAGGATCGAATTGAAGGTGGAAGGGGAATTGATTTCGAAGCCTTACATCGAGATCACGCTCGAAATCATGAAGCGCTTCGGCGTGACGATCGAAAGGCAGGGCTGGGAGCGCTTCGTTGTGCCAAAAAACGGCCGCTACACGAGCCCCGGAATCATCCACGTGGAAGGGGATGCTTCCTCCGCGTCCTACTTCCTTGCAGCGGGCGCCATCGGCGGGGGGCCTGTCAGGGTTAAAGGGGTGGGAAGGAACAGCATCCAGGGGGATGTGAAATTCGCTGATGCGCTTGAAAAAATGGGCGCGCGCATCGTCATGGGGGAAAACTGGATCGAGGCGAGTTCGTCGGGGCTGAAGGGGATAGACATCGACTGCAACGAAATACCGGATGCGGCCATGACGCTCGCAGTCTGCGCGCTTTTCGCGCATGGCAAAACGACCTTGAGGAACATCGCGAGCTGGCGTGTCAAGGAAACGGACAGGATAGCCGCAATGGCCAAGGAACTGCGCAAATTCGGCGCCCGGATCGAGGAAGGGACCGACTTCATCGGCATCACTCCTCCCCCCCGGCCTTTCGTCCTTCACGGTTCGATCGACACCTATGACGACCACAGGATGGCAATGTGCTTCTCACTCGCTTCCTTCGGCACGCATTTGCGTATCAACGACCCCGGATGCGTCGCCAAGACCTTTCCCGACTATTTCGAAAGATTCTCGGCAATAACGGTTCCGGTTCCGGTAATTTCCATAGACGGCCCATCGGCTTCGGGGAAGGGCACGGTGGCCTCCATCGTCGCCGAAAAACTGGGATTCCATTATCTCGACAGCGGCGCGCTCTACAGGATAACGGCGCTTGCTGCAATCAGGGCCGGGATTTCCCTCGATGACGAAAAAGGCGTCTCCGGGCTTGCGCGAGACATGGAAATCGGCTTCGAAAACGGGGAAATTCTTCTCGGCAATGAAAGAGTCACCCAGGAAATCAGGTCAGAGGCCTGCTCGAAGGGTGCATCGCAGGTGGCGGCCCTGCCCGGGGTAAGGGCGGCGCTTCTCGAATTGCAGAAGCGCTTCAGGAAAGCGCCGGGGCTCGTCGCAGACGGCCGCGACATGGGCTCAACGGTGTTTCCGGACTCGGCTCTCAAGGTATTTCTCACCGCAAGCGCCGAAGAACGCGCAAAAAGAAGGCATAAACAGTTGATTGAAAAAGGGGAAGATGTTAATATGGATATCCTTTTGCAGGATATCATGGAACGCGATGCGCGCGACAGCATGCGCAGTATCGCTCCTCTGCAGAAAAGCGCAGATTCGGAGCTGCTCGACACGACGGGAATAGGCATCATGGCCGCCGTATCAAGGGTAATGGAACTGTATGAAAATGCCGGGAAAATTTCCCGGATCGATCAACCAACCCCCGTTTGACGGGATATTTTAGGTATTTCAAGATGGCCTCTGTCTCCCTAGTATCCGAAACCCCAGAAAATTTTGCCTCCCTGTTCGAAGAAAGCCTCGGCCGCATGGAAATGCGCGCAGGCGAAGTGATCACCGCCGAAGTGGTGCGCGTCGATTACAACGTCGTCGTGGTCAATGCGGGGCTCAAATCCGAAAGCTTCATTCCCGTCGAGGAATTCCGCAACGAAAAGGGCGAAATCGAAGTCCAGCCCGGCGACTTCGTTGCCGTTGCCATCGAGTCGCTCGAAGACGGCTATGGCGAAACCCGCCTTTCACGCGACAAGGCGAAACGGCTTGCCGCCTGGCAGGAACTGGAAGATGCGCTGGAAAAAGGCACCATCGTGAGCGGCCTCGTCACGGGGAAGGTCAAGGGCGGACTCACCGTCATGATCAACGGCATACGCGCCTTCCTGCCCGGCTCGCTGGTCGACACCCGACCGATCAAGGACACCTCGCCCTTCGAAGGCAAGGAACTCGAATTCAAGGTCATCAAGCTTGACCGCAAGCGCAACAACATCGTCGTCTCGCGCCGCGCAGTGATGGAAGCTTCCCTTGGCGCAGACCGCCAGGCGCTTCTCGAATCCCTCCAGGAAGGCGCCATGGTCAAGGGCATCGTCAAGAACATCACCGATTACGGCGCATTCGTCGACCTCGGCGGCATCGACGGCCTGCTGCACATCACCGATCTCGCATGGCGCAGGGTCAAGCATCCTTCCGAAGTGCTGGCCGTCGGCGACGAAGTCGAAGCCAAGATCCTCAAGTTCGACAAGGAAAAGAACCGCGTCTCCCTCGGCTTGAAGCAGCTCGGAGACGACCCCTGGGTCGGCCTCTCCCGCCGCTACCCGACCGGGACGAGGCTTTTCGGCAAGGTCAGCAACCTCACCGACTATGGCGCATTCGTCGAGATCGAGCCCGGCATCGAGGGGCTCGTGCATGTCTCCGAAATGGACTGGACCAACAAGAATGTCCATCCTTCCAAGGTTGTCCAGCTCGGCGACGAGGTCGAAGTGATGATCCTCGAAATCGACGAGGACCGCCGCAGGATTTCGCTGGGCATGAAGCAGTGCATGCCCAATCCCTGGGACGAATTCGAAATGAATCACCAGAAGGGGGACCGCGTCCGCGGGCAGATCAAGTCGATCACCGATTTCGGCGTATTCATCGGTCTGCCCGGCGGCATAGACGGGCTCGTCCATCTTTCAGACCTTTCCTGGACTTTGCCCGGCGAGGAAGCCGTGCGCCATTACAAGAAGGGCGATGAGCTCGAAGCCGTCGTGCTCTCGATCGACACGGAAAGGGAGCGCATCTCCCTCGGCGTCAAGCAGGCCGAAGGCGATCCCTTCAATGCCTTCGTCGCGACCAACGACAAGAACAGCATCGTGAATGGCACGGTCAAGTCGATCGACGCCAAGGGCGCCGTGATCGATCTCGGCAACGACATCACAGCCTATCTGCGCGCATCCGAAGTGGCGCGCGACAGGGTCGACGATATCCGCAACCACCTCAAGGAAGGCGACAGCGTCGAAGCGGTGATCCTCAATATCGATCGCAAGAACCGCACCATCAATCTGTCGATCAAGGCCAAGGAACAGATCGAGGAATCCGCAGCGATGCAGAAAATTTCGATCGAAAATGCCGGAAATGCAGGCACGACCAGCCTCGGCGCGCTGCTCAAGGCCAAGCTGGAAGTCAAGAAGAACGAACAGCAATAAGGATTCGCCATGACGAAATCGGATCTCATCAACAGGCTTGCAGAAAAACACCCGCAACTCGTCCTCAAGGACGCGGAAATGGCTGTCAAGATGGTTCTGGACGTGATGGCCTCCGGCCTGGCCAGCGGCCAGCGGATAGAAATCCGGGGTTTCGGCAGCTTCAGCCTGAATTATCGGCCTGCGAGGATGGGAAGAAACCCAAAATCGGGTGAAAAAGTCATGGTGCCAGAAAAATACGTGCCGCACTTCAAGGCGGGAAAAGAGCTGAGGGAACGGGTCGACGGCAAGAAATAACCTGAAGGCTCTCCGATGAGTTAAAATGACGGCGGCATATCGAAAGATGATGCCGCTTTTTTTTCAGGCTGACCATGCGCTATCTTTTCTGGATATTGAGACTCACGCTGTTTCTGCTCCTTTTCGGCTTCGCGCTGAAAAACAACGAGCCGGCTGTGCTCCACTACTATCTGGGATATCAATGGAATGCGCCGCTTGCTCTGATTCTCCTGGTTTTCTTCACGCTCGGCATAGGCGCGGGCCTGATGACCAGCCTCGCCACGATTTTCAGGCAGCGCAGGGAAATCGCCCAACTCAAAAAGAAGGGCGAAGGCAAGGGCTAGCATGGAAATCCAGTTATGGTGGCTTCTCGCCCTCCCCCTCTTTTTCGGATTGGGATGGATGGCGGCAAGGATAGACCTCAAGCATCTGCTCTCCGAATCGAGGGCGCTTCCCCAGTCCTATTTCAGGGGGCTCAATTTCCTGATGAACGAGCAGCCCGACAAGGCCATCGAGGCTTTCGTCGACGTGATCAAGGTCGAGCCCCAGACCATAGAGCTGCATTTCGCGCTCGGCAACCTGTTCAGAAGAAGAGGGGAAATCACGAGGGCGATCAGGATGCACCAGTCCCTTCTGGAAAGGGACGACCTGGACGAATCGCAGAAGCTCTACACGCTCTTCGAAATCGCCCAGGATTACCTGAAGGCTGGGCTGCTCGACCGGGCCGAGGAATCCTTCGTCAAGCTGGAGGGGACCAGCTATGCGGAATCTTCCCTGAGGTTCCTGCTCGAAATCTACGAGCAGGAAAAAGACTGGCTGAAGGCGGCCGAAACGGCAAGACAGCTCACCAAGCTCACGGGCCAGTCCTATCAGAAGGAAATCGCCCATTTCTATTGCGAACTCGCCTCCCAGGAAATGATGAATTCGAAAACCGATGAGGCGAGAACCCATCTCGAGGACGCGCTTTACGTGCACAGGCGCTGCGTCAGATCGAACGAGCTGCTCGGCGAAATGGAGGCGAACCTCGGACATTTCGAAGAGGCGATTCTCGCCTGGAAACGCATAGAATCCCAGAGCCCCGACCATCTTTCCCTGGTTGCGGAAAAAATGGTCGAGGCTTACGAAAAACTCGGCAGGCTCGAAGAAGGGCTCCGCCTGATCAAGGGCTATCTTTCCAGCTATCCTTCAGTCGAACTGATGAATGTCGTTTTCGACGCTGAGCTGAAGGCGAACGGCGTGGAATCCGCCTACCATCTGGTACGGGATGAGCTGAGAAGGCATCCTACGCTGCTCGGGCTGGACAGGCTGCTTGAAGCCCAGCTCATGGAAGCGCCCATGGAGAGAAGAAAGGATCTCGAGCTCATCAAGAATCTCGTGCACCAGCACGCTCAGAGCCTTTCCCAGTACCGCTGCGAGACATGCGGATTCAACGCCAGGCAATTCTACTGGCATTGCCCCGCCTGCGGTGGCTGGGAAACCTTTCCCCCAAGACAGGCGGAAGAACGCGAAAAATGAACAAGCCCATCATCATAGCCCTCGATTTTCCCGAAAGCGGAGAGGCAATCCGCTTTTCGGAAAAACTCGATCCTTCCCTTTGCAGGCTGAAAGTCGGCAAGGAGCTTTTCACGAGCTCAGGCCCTCTTCTCGTCGAAACCTTGATGAAAAAGGGATTCGATATCTTTCTCGACCTGAAATTCCACGATATCCCCAACACCGTGGCTTCGGCCTGCAAGGCGGCAGCCAGCCTGGGTGTATGGATGGTGAACGTGCATGCGCTGGGGGGCTCTGCCATGATGAAGAAGGCGAGAGAGGCGCTCCAGGAATCGCCCTGCAAGCTGATCGCAGTCACCCTGCTCACCAGCATGGGGCTGGAAGAAATCAGGGAAATCGGCCTTCAGGGCGAACCCGAAGACATCGTGGAGCGCCTCGCAATGCTCGCGAAATCCTCGGGCCTGGACGGGGTGGTCTGCTCCGGTCTGGAAGCGGCAAGGCTGAGAAAAAAATTCGGCAAGGATTTCTGCCTTGTCACGCCGGGAATCAGGCCTTCCGGATCGGATGCCCATGACCAGAAAAGGGTCATGACGCCGAAAATAGCGATGTCGAACGGATCGGATTATCTCGTCATAGGCAGGCCGATCAGGGAGGCGATTGACCCCAACCGCGCGCTCGAAGCCATCATGCAAGAGATCGGACGATGAACATCCCCTCCTTTTCTTCGGCGAAAGTGCTGGTCGTGGGCGACG
>JAJZVB010000089.1 GCA_021845885.1 Pseudomonadota bacterium | reverse complement strand
CGGGCTTTTCCTCGATCACAGGAACATGAGGAAAATGGTGGGGGACAGGGCGGAAGGAAAGCGCTTTCTCAATCTTTTCGCCTATACGGGAAGCTTCACCGTTTATGCGGCGAAGGGCGGGGCGGTTTCCTCGACGACGGTGGACCTGTCCAATACCTATCTCGAATGGGCGAGAAGAAATTTTTTGTTGAATGACATTGATATCAATAAAAACATATTATTGAGGAGCGATGTTAAAGTGTTTCTTGAGAATTCGAGAGAGCGGTACGACCTCATCGTGCTCGATCCGCCCACTTTCTCGAATTCCAAGAAAATGGCGGGCCATTTCGACGTGCAGCGCGATCATGCCGACTTGATCATGCGATGCATGGCACTGCTTTCCTCGAAAGGCGAGCTCTTCTTCTCCAACAATCTGAGAAGCTTCAGGATGGATGAGGCAGCGCTGTCCGCTTTCGAACATTGCGAAATTTCCGCGAAGACCATTCCGGAAGAGTTCAGGAACAAAAAAATCCACCGCGCCTGGCTGTTCAGCGCTTCTTGAAATATCGTCTTTTCCGGCTATACAGATAGGAGGAGGGGAAGCCATGGACATGAAGGCGGAAATGCCCCTGACCGCCCAGGATGGCGCGGCCAGGATCCTGAGCAGGATTTTCCGGGATTATCCCAGCGCGCTGACTGTCAGGCTCTGGAACGGGGAAAAGATGGATTTCGGCAATGGAAAGCCCGAATTCACCCTTGCCTTCAACAGGGCCAAACCCTTCAGGGACCTGATCCTGCATGCCGACCCGATCAGGCTTGCGGAAGCCTATTTCAGCGGGACCGTGGATATCGACGGCAACATTTATCCTGCCATGGAATTGAAAGACTATCTCAAGTCGCTGGATCTTTCCATGGGGGAAAAAGCGGCTTTCCTTTTCATCGCCATGAGGTTGAGGGACGAAGAGGATGAAGGGGAAGGATGGGCATCCTGGCGCTGGACGCGCTCGCTGCCCAGATACAGCAAGGAAATGAACAGGGAAGCGATCGGTTTCCATTACGACGTCTCGAACGAATTCTACAAGCTGTGGCTGGACCAGCAGATGGTTTATTCCTGCGCCTATTTCAATGAAGAAAAACAAGAGCTTGATGAAGCGCAGAGCAACAAGCTGGACCTGATCTGCAGAAAATTGAGGCTCAAGGCAGGGGAAAAAATGCTCGACATCGGGTGCGGCTGGGGCGCCCTCATTCTATGGGCGGCAAGGCATTACGGGGTGAAGGCACATGGCATCACATTGAGCAGGAACCAGTACGAGCATGCGAAAAGGAAAATCGCCGAAAGCGGGTTGGAAGGGCAGGTCAGCGTCGAACTCATGGATTACCGGGATATCCAGGGGGAAGCCGTTTACGACAAGATTTCAAGCGTGGGCATGTTCGAACATGTCGGGTTGAAGAATCTGCCCCTCTATTTTTCGACCGTGCATCGCCTTCTTAAACCGGGAGGCCTTTTCCTCAATCACGGCATTACGCACGACGAAGATGGCTGGAACAAGAGCATAGAAACCGATTTCATCGCAAAATACGTTTTTCCGGACGGCGAGCTCGACTGGGTGAGCAATATCCAGAGGCAGATGGAAAAAAGCCTGTTCGAGATACACGACGTCGAGTCCTTGAGGCCGCATTACGCGCTCACGCTGAGGGAATGGGTGAGGCGACTGGAAGCCCGGCACCGCGAGGCGGTCGAGCATGTCACCGAGGCCGTCTACAGGGTATGGCGCGTCTACATGGCCGGATGCGCCCTTCAGTTCGAGGCGGGATACATGGGCGTCTACCAGATCCTCGCAGCCAAGCGGGTCAGGGGGCTGCTTGCGCTCCCCCTGACCCGGCGCGACCTCATCACTTGACGCTGAAAGTCACTTTCGACTGCAAACCCGTCAACACATGCCCGGCCGTCGCTTCCTTGACGAAAATCACATGCTTTCCCGAAGCAAGATCCGGAAGATCGATGCTGCAGGGACAGCCGCTCACGTTGCGATCGACGATGGGATCCTGGTTGTCCACATAAACATGGAGATGGTTGCCGCTGGGGCCGAGCGTGACGTTGTATTCGAGCTTGTCCCCGCTTCCGCTCGCAAGCGTTGCGCCCTCCTTGGGCGAGAGGATGGTGATGGATCCAGCGGCTAGCGCCAGTTGCGGGATGAGCAGGGCGAGAGCGAGCGCGGCTTTCATGGCTTCCTCCTTGAATGGTATCGATTATCATTAATAGACCGGGAGACCCGGCTTGTCAAGATTCGGCACGCTTTTCCGCCATTTGCAGAAAGGGCTTGATCAGGTCGATGGGCAGCGGAAAAACGATCGTCGAATTCTTTTCCACGGCGACTTCGCTCAGCGTCTGAAGGTATCGCAGCTGCATGCCCCCCGGCGTCGTGGCGAGAATTTCAGCCGCATTGACGAGCGCACGGGCCGCCTGGAATTCAGCATCGGCGTGGATCACCTTGGCGCGCCGGTCGCGCTCCGCTTCGGCCTGCTTGGCGATCGCCCTGATCATGTTTTCCGTCAGCTCGATGTCGCGGATTTCGATATTGCTCACCTTGATTCCCCAGGCTTCGGTTTGCGCATCGAGTATGCTCTGAATGTCCGAATTGATCTTGTCACGCTCGGAAAGCATTTCGTCGAGTTCGTGCTTGCCGAGTACCGAGCGCAGCGTGGTCTGCGCCAGCTTGCTTGTCGCGCTGAAGAAGTCGGCCACCTGGATGAAGGCCTTTTCCGGATCCACGATCCTGAAATAAAGCACGGCGTTGACCTTGACCGAAATGTTGTCGCGCGAGATCACGTCCTGGGGCGGAACTTCGTGCACCAGCGTGCGAAGATCGAGGCGAGCCATTTTCTGAATGAAAGGCAGGACGATGATGAGGCCCGGGCCCTTGACCTTCCAGAAACGGCCCAGCAAGAACACTACGGCGCGCTGGTATTCGTATATGACCTTCATGGAAGAGGCGAGGATCAGTATGCCTACGGCGAGAACCAGGAAAATGGGCGAAATGAGGGCGAGATCCATGTTATTTCCTTTCGTTTGCGTCATGCTCGACAATGACAGTCAGGCCTTGAATTCCGGTTACATGAAGCATTTCTCCGCGCCTGACGGGTTTTTCGGAGCGCGCCTTCCAGACTTCGCCGTGCACGAGCACGCTCCCCATCCCGCTGAAATTCTCGAGCGCCTCCGCACGGCTTCCCATCATGCCTTCCGCGCCGCTCACGATCTTTTTTCCTTTCGCCTTGAAAGCCATTCTGACCATGCCGCAAATCAACAGGGCGCTGGCCGATGCCGCAGTCAAAATGAGCGGCCAGGCGATTGAAATTCCGCCATTCGTCAGGAATATCGAGCCGAGAATGAATGAAATGATGCCGCCGAAGCCCAGCGATCCGTAGCTTGGCACGACGGCTTCGGCCGAGAACAGAATGACCGCAAGCAGGATGAGTGCGAGACCGGCATAGTTCACGGAAAGCGACTGGAATGCGAAAAGGGCGAGAAGCAGGCATAGGGCGCCGACCACCCCGGGCAGGCCGAATCCGGGATTGGCGAGCTCGAATCCCAGGCCGTAGATCCCTGCCACCAGAAGGATATAGGCGATGTTGGGATCGGTGATCAGGGAAAGCAGTCTGTCCCGCCAGCCTTCTTCGAAGGTGATCGTTGGGGCATTGGCCGTATCGAGCTTCATTTTCTTTCCCGTCGTATCGATGATTTTGCCGTCGAGTTCGTGAAGCAGGGCGGGGAGATCGGGCTCGACATAGTCGATCACATGCATGGCAAGGGCTTTATGAGCGGAGATCGATTCGGCCTTTGTCACGGCGCTTTCCGCCCATTCCGCATTGCGCCCCCTGAGCTCGGCGAGCGAGCGGATGTAGGCGGCGGCATCGTTGGTCATCTTGTGCATCATGGTCTTGCCCAGATCGATACCGGACGCCCCGACGGGTGTCGCTGCGCCGAGATTCGTGCCCGGCGCCATGGCGGCGATATGGGCGGCGTAGAGGATATAGGTCCCGGCGCTTGCAGCGCGCGCCCCGGAAGGGGCGACATAGACCGCGACCGGAACAGGCGAAGCCAGCATTTTCCTGATGATTTGCCGCATGGCCAGGTCGAGGCCGCCTGGCGTATCGAGTTCGATGACGATGAGCTGACATCCTGCCATACCTGCCTTTTCAAATCCCCTGATCACGTAATCGCTCGTCGCAGGTCCTATCGCGCCTTCCACGGAAAGGACGAGCACGGGCGCAGCCGCAACGGCGGAGTTGGTCAGCAGCATCAGGATCAGGAACAGTCTCATGGTTTGGATATAGCAGAGATGGATCATTTCCGACAGCTGCGAAACCGTTCCGGCTCCATGAACCGTCTGTTTCGCATAATGTATATTATGTTAAATATTAAACGCCCCTCGCCTAAAGGCGAGGGATTTGCGGATCCCCTATGGGGGACTCAAGCTTGCCGCCAAACGATACCGGAAAAGAAAGAATTTTATTGCAGGAAATGAAATCGTGCGGGCAACAAATCAACTACGACACACCCAAATGGTTGATGACAGGTTAAAACACATAGAAAGGCGACTAGACTTGGTTGAAGCGTGACAAAGGGCCGAAAGGCCCTTTTCTTTATCCGCACATCCAAAGGCTATAATTGAAGTGCAACCACCATTCCCTAGAGGCATCTGATGATGAAAAAACTGTTCGGAGCACTGCTCCTCGCCCTGTTGTTCTGTGCAGGCACTGCTTCGGCTGAGCTTGCTGTTCCCCCACAGGGTGAACGCATCATTGATCTCGCATCCGTCTTGAGCCCGGCTCAGGTCAAGTCGCTCTATGACAAGCTGGACAGCCTGGATAGCGCCACCGGCACGCAAATCGATATCCTGCTTGTCCCAACGCTGGGCAAGGAGTCGATCGACAACTATGCGGCTCGGGTTGAAGCGGTCTGGTTTCCGGAAGAAAATGCGGTGGACAAGCATATCCTTTTCCTGGTGTCGGAGCAGGAAAGAAAAGCAACATTGGTGATCGGTGAAGGGCTGAAAGACGCGTTTCCGACAGCCGATGCCAAAGCCACCCTGTCCAGGGATGTGCTGCCCAAACTGAGGAGCGGACAAGTAGGCGAAGGCATTGCCGCCGGGGTCGATGCCATTTCAACAAGAGTGGAAGAAGCGAGGGTCGAGGATGTCACGCCCCCCCTTCGGACGGTCCTGATCAAGCCGATTTCTTTCGCGCAAATTGCTTATTACCTGCTGATCATGGCAGGCATTTTCATTCTGATTTTTGCGCTGGTTTATTTTGGCAAGAGAAAGGACTTCACCGAATATCTCAACAAGCGGCGCAAACGCTTCAGGTAGGCAGATCGCCCCCGCCTTTCTTCATGGCCTTGCCTTCTTCAGCCCGCTTCCTCCTCACTTCCTTGGGGTCCGCGAGCAGCGCGCGATAGATTTCGACCCTGTCGTTTTGGCGCAAGACCGCATCAGTCTTGACCAGCTTGCCGTATATGCCTATCCTGTTTGTTCCGGTGTCGATTTCCGGATGCTTGTTCAGCATCCCGGAGCATTCGATCGCCTGCAGCGCGGTCGTGCCGGCAGGCACCTTCAGCTTGATCAGGGTCTGCACTTCAGGCAAGGCGTAGATCACTTCTATCTCGATTTCTTCCGTCATTTCTTGTAGACCTTTTCGGCCCTCCTGGTGAATGCGTCGACGAAGCTGTTGGCGATCAGGTTGAAAATCGGCCCCACGAGCGCTTCCAGCAGCTTGTTTGAAAATTCGTAATGCAGCCTGAAATCGATTTTGCAGGCCTTCTCCCCCAAAGGAATGAAGCGCCATCTTCCGTCCAATATCTCGAAAGGGCCGTCGACCAGCTTCATTTCTATAAGGTGGGGCGCATCCCGCCTGTTTTCTGTCGTGAAAGATTTTTTGACATGATGAAAATCGATCATGACCGTGGCATGGATCAACTGCCCTTCCTTCGATTCGACCGAAGCGCCCCCGCACCAGGGCAGGAAGGAAGGATAGGATTCGATATTGTCCACGAGGGAGAACATCTGCTGGGCGGAATGGTGAACCAGTACCGTTTTTTCGACTAAAGCCATGGCTTCTTTGCTGGTAAAATGGCATTTTATCCCATTTTCCTGCGATCCATGAGCATTGCCCAGAACAAAAAGGCCTTCCACGATTATTTCATCGAGGAAAGATTTGAAGCCGGCATCGTCCTGGAAGGATGGGAAGTCAAGGCGATTCGGGCGGGAAGGGTCAATTTGAAGGAATCCTATGTCGTCATCAAGGGGGAGGAAATCGTCGTCATAGGGGCCCACATCAGTCCATTGCCCACCGCTTCGACCCATGTCCAGCCCGATCCCCTGAGGACCAGAAAGCTGCTGCTTCATGCCGAGGAAATCAGGAAGCTGATCGGCAAGGTAGAGCGCGCAGGTTATACGCTCGTGCCGCTCGACATGCATTACAGAAACGGAAGGATCAAGCTGGAAATCGGCCTGGCAAAAGGCAAGAAACAGTATGACAAACGAGAGGCCGAAAAGGAGCGGGATTGGCAGCGGGAAAGGCAGCGGCTCATGCGCTCCAAATGAATCAGTCGGTCAGTCCGTTCTGGATCGCATAGAGCGTCAGCTCGGCATTGTTTTTCAGCTTCATTTTTTCAAGGATATGCGTGCGGTGCGTGCTGATGGTTTTCACGCTGAGCGACATCGAGCCTGCAATTTCCGAAACTGTTCTGCCCGAACCCAGCATCCTGAAGACCTGGTATTCGCGGTCCGTCAGTCTTTTGTGCGGCTCCTTCTCCGAATCGCAGTCGAGCTCGTCGAGCAGGAGCTCGGCAAGCATGGGGCTGATGTATTTCTTCCCCTGCGCGATCTTGCGGATCGCCCGAACCAGTTCCTCGGGGGCGGTTTCCTTGGTCATGTAGCCGGAGGCCCCGGCCTTGAGGAGGCGAACCGCATACTGATCCTCGGGATACATGCTCAAAATCAGCACCCTGAGCGATTTTTTCTCGCTCATGATTTGCTTCAGGGTATCCACGCCGTTTCTTCCTGGCATCGATACGTCGAGCAGGACCACGTCCCACTCCCCTTCCCTGATCTTCTTCAGCGCCTCGATGCCGTTTTCCGCTTCCCCGGTCACGGCCATGTCGGGTGTTTCGGCCAGAATCCGTTTGAGACCCTGCCTGACTATGGTATGGTCGTCAGCGATGAACACCCTGATCATGTGGGCGGATCGGCTTTCAAGTAGTTCATCGGATCGACGGGCTTTCCAAACCGCCTGATTTCAAAATGAAGCATGACCTGGTTGGCATCGGTATCCCCCATTTCGCCAATTTCTTCCCCCTTCTTGACTTCCTGCCCCTCCTTCACCAGGATCTTGCTGTTGTGGGCATAGGCGCTGAGATAGGTCTTGCTGTGCTTGATGATAATCAGCTTCCCGTAACCCCGCAAACCGCTTCCAGTATAGACCACTTTCCCGGGCGCGCTCGCCAGGACAGGCTGCCCCATCTTTCCGGCAATGTCTATTCCCTTGAGGTTGGCATTCTCGCTGAAACCCGAAACGAGCTTGCCCTGCGCCGGCCAGCCCCAGTCCAGCCCTTCTTTCGATGCAGGCGTCTCCGCAGCTTTCTGTACTTCGGGCACCTTCTTTATTTCAGGTGCAGCGCCAAGCTGTTTCATGGCCTCATCCGAATAGGGCAATTCGAGGGCCAGGGGCTGATCCTTGAACTGGCTTTGGACGGGCGTTCCGGCAGGCGGGGCCGGCTGCAACGGTGATGTCGCCAGGGGCGATGTGATTCCGGCGGGCGCGGTCATGTCGAGCGGATGGGTCACCGCTTCTTCTTGCAAAGGGGCGAGCCTCAACTCCCGCCCCGCAGCGATCTTGTTGATGTTGCTGATGCCATTCCATTCGGCGAGCTCCTTGTAGTCCAGGCCGAATTCAAGCGCAATGCCGAAAAGGGTGTCGCCTTTCTTGACGGTATAGACCTGCGGCCGCCAGTCCTTTCCCACCTGAATCGACTTCGATTTGGGAGGAATCGCATGCTGTTCCAGGACAGGCGCCCGGTTGGGCGCCGTCGAACAGGCGGCGAGAAACATCGAAAAAAGAATGATCCATCTCATCTTCGACCCTCAATTGACCCCAGGAAGGAGCGGCACGAATTTCACTTCGTCCATGACCGTCTCGACATAGCCGCGCTCGTTTCGCTCGATGACGCACAAGCGCTGCTCCTGACCGCCCAATGGCAGAACCATTTTACCACCTATGGCAAGCTGTTCGAGAAGCGTTTTCGGTATCTGCGTCGCGGCT
>JAJZVB010000088.1 GCA_021845885.1 Pseudomonadota bacterium | reverse complement strand
GAAACGCCCCCCATGATAAGCAATCCCTTGTCGGCGCCATTCATGCGGGTTCCTTTCCCTCCGCAAAGGAGCACCGCAGTGATGCAGTCATGGTGCATGCCAGTCGCCCGAAGCCCCGCCCTTTTTTTCGAGCAGCCTGACATCCTCGATCTGCATTCCCCTGTCCACTGCCTTGCACATGTCGTAGATCGTCAGAAGCGCAACGGAGACGGCGGTCAATGCTTCCATTTCCACGCCTGTCCGCCCCACCGTTTCGGCTCTCGCCTTGCAGATCACTTCATGTTCGCCGATTTCGAATTCAACCGAAACGCGGGTGAGCGCGATCGCATGGCAAAGCGGGATGAGATCGGGGGTGCGCTTCGCCGCCATGATTCCGGCTATCCTCGAGACGGCGAGCACATCGCCCTTTTTTCCCTTCCCGCTTATCACCCTCTCCAGGGTTTCAGGCTTCATGCTGATGGCCCCCCTGGCGAGCGCTGTCCGCAGCGTCTCGCCTTTTGCGGAAACATCGACCATATGGGCGTCCCCTTTTGCATCGAAATGCGTCAGTTCTGCCATTTTTCCCCCGATTGACCGTGATGATCTCCGATGGCATGTTACGCGAGCATGAACGAGGAAATCAAATTGACGAAAGTGCACGGACATGAGCGAAGCGATCGATTCAACCGATCCATTCTGAAGCGGCGATCTCATCCGATGCTTTAGCCTCGACCCAATGCCATCCTTCCGCGGTTTTTTCCTTTTTCCAGAAAGGCACTTCGGTCTTCAGCCTGTCCATGACGAATTCAGCTGCCCTGAAGGCGTCTTTCCTGTGCTGGGATGCGACCAGGACAAGCACGATCTGAGCGGAGGCGGGGAGCCTTCCCACCCTGTGGATCACGGTCACATCGACGATCTCCCATCTTCGATTCGCTTCACTGAGCAACGCCTCCAGCGCTTTTTCCGTCATTCCGGGATAATGCTCCAGCCTCATTTCGAGCACTTTTCCGCCCTGACCGTGATCGCGCACGAGCCCGACAAAGCTCACCAAAGCGCCGATTTCGGGATGATTTTGCCTGATTTTTTCGGTCTCCTCGCGAAGATCGAAATCTTTTTCCTGAACAATGACCCGCATTGCCTCATCCTCCCGTCACGGGGGGGAAAATGGCGAGTTCGTCCGGGTTCGAAACCTTGACATCGAAGTTCGCCATTTTCCTGTTGACCGCAACCCTGTAGGGCTTCGAAAACTCGACCGCCCATTCGGGTCCCCTCGCCGTCAGCATATCGATGATTTCAGAGACGGTCTTTTCTTCGGAAAATCCGATTTCCTCGGATTCCCCGAATGCCTCCCTCAGCCTGGCGAAATAAAGTATTTTCAAGAAAAGAGCTCCTGAAAAGGGAAGAACCGCACTTCATCCCCTTGCGCCACTGTTTCGAAAGGCGGGATTTCGACAATGCCCTGCGCCCATGAAAGGGAGGACAATATGGCGGAGCCCTGCTCCGGATGCACGAAGACCTTCGAATCCTGTGAAATTCCGGCCCTCAGCCATTCCAGGCGGCTCCCCCCTTTCCATACGAAATCAGCCTTGAGCAGAAAACCCTTTGGCAGGCATTGTGCCGCATTCTGGCTGCGCAATATGAAAGGTCTGGCGAAAAAACAGAACACCAGGAATGCCGATACCGGATTGCCAGGCAGCCCGATGAACGGGATGCCCGAGAGATCCCCGAATGCGAAGGGTTTGCCCGGCTTCACGGAAACTTTCCAGAGCGAGAGGCTGCCCATCTTTTCCACCGCCGCCTTGACATGATCTTCTTCCCCCACCGAAACCCCGCCGCAGCTCATCACCAGGTCGGCCTGACTTCTCGCCTTGTCGAGCATGGACAGGGTGGCATCGAAATCGTCGGGAACGATGCCCAGGTCGACAATTTGGCAATTCAGCGATTCCAGAAGACCGATCAGCGCATAGCGGTTGGAATTGTAGATTTTTCCCGACTCAAGCGGTTTATCCGGCATGACAAGTTCGTTTCCCGTGAAGAACAGCGCAACCTTCAGCTTCCGGTATACGGGGACAAGGGGCAGGCCCACCGAGGCGATGAGCGCAAGTTCCTGCGGCCTGATCTTTGAACCTTTTCCGAGGAAAACGCTGCCTTTCGAAACATCCTCTCCACGCTTCCTGATGTTGGCGCCCATCCCGGGCATTTTTCCGATCTTCACCCTGCCTTCCTCCAGGGCGCAATCCTCCTGCATGACGACGGCATCGGCGCCCCGGGGAATTTTCGCGCCCGTGAAAATCCTCGCCGCAGTGCCCGCTTCGAGGGGGACAGGCTCTTCTCCTGCTGCAATGCGCTGGGACACGATCATCCTTTGATGCCCGTGGACGGCTATCGCATAGCCGTCCATGGCGCTGTTGTCGAATGCCGGAACGTCGATCATCGAGACGAGGTCCTCGGCGAGAATCCGCCCGAGCGCCTTTTCCGTTTCGATTTCTTCCTTGCCTGATACCGGAATTGCCCTGGAAAGCAGCAATTCGAGCGCCTCGCTCTTGGAAAGAGGATTCATGATGGCATGCCGAGATGCTTCTTGATGAATTGGGTAATAAGATCAGCCCTGTCCAGATCGAACCGGGGCAGACCTGCATCGATTTCCATGTCGCAGGCAATGGCCACGATATGCGGGTCATCCGGAAAAAGGAAGGGTTTCATGACCGCGCTGCGGTGGATTTCGAGCTTCGGGATGGGCTCGTTCTTGAATCCCTCCACGAACACGATGTCGCAAGGAGAAATCCTCGCCAGGTGAGCCGAAAGCGAGGGCTCTTCCTGGCCGTTGAGCTCGTGCATCAATGCCCATCTTTTTCCTGAAGAAACGAGCACTTCTTTCGCCCCGGCCTTCCTGTGGCGGAAAGAATCCTTGCATGGCTGGTCGATATCGAAACCATGATGGGCATGCTTGATGAGCGAAATGCTGTAGCCTTCCCTGTTGAACAGCGGGATCAGCTTTTCGATCAGAGTGGTCTTTCCGCTGCCGGAATACCCGGCGAATCCAAATATTTTCATGGCGCAATCTGCATCAGGAGTGCTATATTTTTCCAGATATACCGCTGGAAGAAAAGCATTGGGCAAAAAACTGAGCGACCGCTTCGGGCGGAAAATAGATTATCTCAGACTCTCCGTCACGGACCGCTGCGATCTAAGATGCAGCTATTGTCTACCCAAAGGTTTTTCGGGTTTCGAAGAACCGGAGAACTGGCTGAATTTCGACGAAATCGAGAGGCTGGTCGGGGTTTTTGCAAAAAACGGCGTGAGCAGGATCAGGCTGACCGGCGGCGAACCGCTTTTGAGGAAGAACCTGCCCGATCTCGCAGCCCGTATCGCCTCTCTGCCCGGGATAAAGGATCTTTCCCTCAGCACCAATGCGACGCTGCTCGAAAAACACGCGGAAAGCCTCAAGGTCGCCGGCGTCACCCGCCTCAACATCAGCCTGGATTCCCTCGATCCGGGAGTGATCGAGAAAACGACAGGGCGGGATGTGTTGGGAAAAATCATTTCCGGAATCGACAGAGCGAAGGAAGCGGGCTTTTCCATGATCAAGATCAACATGGTCGTGCTTCCCGGCACCCATCATGAGGAAATAGGCAGAATGGTCGATTTCTGCCGGAATCGCGGCCTGATATTGCGTCTCATCGAAGCCATGCCCATGGGGGATACGGCGAGGAGCCTGGGTTTTTTCGATCTTCAGCCGGTGAAAAGCAGGCTTGCCGAGCAACACGGACTGATTCCGGCCATGCTTCCGGGAGGGGGGCCGGCCCGCTACCTGCAAAGCACAGACGGAAAATTCAGTGTAGGCTTCATCACGCCGATTTCCCAGCATTTTTGCGACAGCTGCAACCGGGTTCGCCTGGGGGTCGAAGGTACGCTTTATCTCTGCCTTGGTCAGGAGGACAAATTCGAGTTCAGGCCGCTGCTGCGCGCGGGCGCGACCGAAGAAGCGCTCGAATCGGCATTGCGGGAAGCATTGGCTTTGAAACCCGAACGCCACGAGTTCAGGGAGTCGCCGAAAAAGATCATGCGCTTCATGTCAGCGACAGGCGGTTGATTCCATTCGATTTAACGGCTGTCTTGAACATTTCGCTTCCGGCGCAATGATTCAGGAAATGCTTGAGATTGTCCGAAAGATATTTCTGCCTGTGCAAAACGATGTGGAATTTCCGGATCAATTTCGGCAATTCCGTGTCAAGCACCACGAGCTGACCCGAATCGAGAAAATCCGCAACCGCCCATCTCGATACACAGCTTATTCCCAAGCCCTCTGCTGCAGCCCGCTTGAGCGCCTCGGTTCCGCCGAATTCCATGCCGATGTTGAGATGATTCAAATGCCGCAGCAGTTCGTACTCGACCGTCTGCCTCGTGCCCGATTCAGGCTCGCGCATCAGCCAGTGCGCCTTCTGCAACGCATCGAAATCCACTTTTCCCTTTCCCGCGATGGCGTGAAAAGGGGAAGCGACGATCAGCAGTTCATCCTGGAGCCAGGGAATGACTTCCAGGTTCTGTTCGTGGCATTGCCCTTCGATGAAACCCGCATCGATCTCGTAATTGGCCACGGATTCCGCGACTTTCGAACTGTTGGCGATCGCGACGCGCATGGAGGGAACCGCTTCGCATTCCGAAAAATGCCGCTGCTTGCGGCAGCCTGCGATCAGACCGGGCAGGACGTAATTGCCTATGGTGGTGCTCGCGCCGAGGCGCAACTGGGAAGGGAGGCTCACCTGCGTTTCCGAAAACTGCTGTTCGAGATCCATCGCCCTCTCAATCAGGGAAAGCGCATTGGGCAATAAAAGCCTGCCGTTGTCGTTGAGCACGAGACGCTTTCCCACCCGGTCGAACAACTGGGTATTGAGCAGGCTCTCGATGTCGTTGATGGCTGCGCTTGTTGCGGATTGTGAAAGGGGAAGCGTTTTCCCCGCCTCCGTGGTGCTCGATGTGCGCGCAACCGCAACAAAAATTTGTAATTGTCTCAAAGTAATGCGCATCCGATCTCCATCATTACAACCTGCAATATCGATTGATTATACCGGCATTATCCATTATCCATCTATCATCTTTATGTATACTTTGCTGGATTCTGAAATAGAAATGATTCATATCTATAATTCAGCAGCTGCCGCGAGGAGCGGTTATTATTGACCATACAAGGAGGAAGTTCATCATGGATATGACGCGTCGGGATATGTTGGGCATTATGGCCAAGACCGGGCTTGCCGGCGTGGCCCTTGGCAGCGGAATTGCCCAGGCAGCCGAGGCCCCCCTTCCCTCGCTCGTGCAGGAAGGTGCGAAAACGCTCAAGGAATTGACCGCTGCGCTGGATCGCGCACCGCGTCGACGCAATTTCAAGGAAGTGCCGATGATCCTCACCAGTCCCGACCAATGGGATCACGAAGCGCTCACGCTGCTCATGCACTACAAGGGCAAGGTCAAGCAGGTATGGGACAATACGGATATCGCCGGTCCCTGGCTCAACCTCATGCGCAATTCGATGAATTGTCAGATCTGGGGCTTCAAGCATCCCGACTTTCTCGTGGTATCGGCGACCCATGGCCCCGCTCATCTCGCGCTCTACGATCAATATCTCTGGGACAAATATCAGCTTTCCAAACTCACCGGCGACAAATTCAAGGAAAACACCTTCCTGAAAGTTCCGGCCGCAGCCCAAGCCGATCCGAAAAATGTCGAGGACGAGGCAGGCGTTTATTCCCCTCACGACAACAGCATTCCCGTGCTTCAGGCAAGAGGCGCAGTATTCCTGGCCTGCCACAATGCCATTTTCGAAATTTCATCGCACCTGCATGAAACGGGAGTCAATCCCGACAAGCTTTCCGTGCCGCAGATGGTCGCGGAATTCAGCAACCACCTGATACCCGGCGCGATCCTTACCCCGGGCATAGTCGGAACGCTGCCCGAACTCGGTTTTCACGGATTCCAGTACGCAAAATAAAGGTGATTGCTATGCGCAAAAAATTTTTATCGACCTTGATCGGCCTGGGATGCATCTTCGCGGCCGCTTCAGCGGCCGCTGAGATCTACCCGCCATGGAGTGGGGGAAAGAACAATCCCGTCACCCAGAGGGGGCTCGAATTCACCGTTCCCGAAGTCGACAACCTCCCTGATTTCCACGGCAATCCCATCAACCCCAAGCTTTCGGTTTTCGTTGGAGGGAACTATTATTTCGCCATGGCGCCGCTCGTCGCCGCATTCGAGGAAGAACATCCCGAATTGCGCGGCAAGATCTACTATGAAACGATTCCGCCTGGACTACTCGCCAAACAGATCGAATTGGGCGGCACCATCACCGTAGGCAACATGACCTGGACGGTGAAGGCCGATGTCTATGCTGCCGGCATGAAACGCGTCAAGGAAATGTCCGAGAAAGGCTATCTGCAGGGGCCTGTCGTGCCTTATGCAACCAATACCCTGACGATCATGGTGCCGAAAGGCAATCCTGCCCACATCGCCTCGCTCAAGGATCTCGGCAAGCCCGGAGTCAGGCTCGTCATGCCCAATCCTGAATTCGAAGGCATCGCGAGGCAGATCAAGGCTTCCCTGAAAAAAGCCGGAGGCGACGCACTCGTGAAGGCGGTTTATGAAACCAAAGTGAAGAATGGCGAGACCATTCTCACTCACATCCATCACAGGCAGAGCCCCATGTTCCTCATGCAGGGCAAGGCCGATGCGGGCGTAACCTGGAAGTCCGAAGCGGTATTCCAGGAGCAGGCAGGCAATCCGATCAGTTTCATCGACATCCCCGCCGGACAGAATTCGACCGCAATCTATGCCGCAGGGGTCGTCAAGGATGCGCCGAACCCGGATGCCGCAAAAGCCTGGGTGGATTTCCTGAAGTCCCCCAAGGCGCTGGCCATTTTCGGAAAATACGGCTTCAAGCCGTACCGTCCCTAAGAGAGCGCGGAAAGCAGGATGACAGCATTTACCGCAACGCCTTGCAGCAATATGGCCAGCTGACGCCTGGCCGGCATCGTGCCCATTTGAGACGACCATCGATATGCGCTTGTTCGACCGCTCTTAACCGAGAGCGGTCAATTTGCATGGGTTCATTTGAACGATTGACTGGAAAGCCCACTTCTCTCGGGGCCAAACTTTGGCGGAAAGTTCGGCATCCCGCCTTCTCGAAATGGCCCGGGTAAAATTCGAGTAAAATTCCGGAATCCGATTCAAACTATGGGAATAGGGCATTCTCAAAAAGGCAGTGAAGAAGACCCATTTGGTCGAAACAAGACAACATGGAGAGAGTACATGAATTTGGGAACAGCCTCGCTGAAGTTATTGGGTGCTGCATTGGCGGCGATGGTCGCCGGTTCCGCGCTGGCCGCCGCGCCTTCGTCCGACCTTGACCTGATCAAAAAGGGCGAATACCTGGCTCACCTGGGTGACTGCGTTGCCTGTCACACCGCGCCTGGCGGCAAGCCCCTGGCCGGCGGTCTGGAAATGAAAACGCCTTTCGGCGTCATTCATTCCACCAATATCACGCCCGACAGAGCGACCGGCATCGGCGCCTATACCTTCGAAGACTTCGACCGCGCGATGCGCCGCGGCGTTGCGCGCGATGGCCACAACCTTTATCCGGCCATGCCGTATCCGTCGTTCGCCAGGATCGCGCAGGACGACATGAGGGCCCTGTACGCCTACCTCATGCATGGCGTAGCACCCGTCTCGCAGCCCAACAAGCCCAATGACATGAAATTCCCGTTCAACATCCGTCTGGGGCTCGCCGGCTGGAACAGGGTGTTCCTGGATGACAAGCCCTTCCGCTATGATCCCTCGCACAGCCCGCAATGGAATCGTGGCGCGTATATCGTCCAGGGGCTGGGCCACTGCGGTTCCTGCCATACCCCGCGCGGGCTGGGCTTCCAGGAGAAGGCCATGAGCGACGATGGCAAGTATTTCCTGGCAGGCAGCGATGTCGAGCACTGGCGCGCCGTCAATCTGCGCAATATCTGGACCGTCCCGGAAATCGCCCGGTTCCTGAAGACGGGAGAAAATGGCCGCGGCACTGCCTATGGCGGCATGGCCGAAGTGGTCCATTTCAGCTCGCAGTATTTCACCGCAGGCGATCTGGCCGCGATCGGCGAGTACCTCCACTCGCTGTCGCCCAATCCGAGTGAGGCGCCCGGCAGTGACGCCGTGTCGGTGGATGTCGTGCAAACCGGCCGCGAGCTCTATGCAACCCGCGCTGGCCTGGGCTACGTGCAGTTCTGTGCCACCTGCCACCAGACGGACGGCAAGGGAGCGACCCGCTTCTTCCCGCCGCTCGCCGGC
>JAJZVB010000004.1 GCA_021845885.1 Pseudomonadota bacterium | reverse complement strand
ATGGAAGTCGTGATGACGGAGCGGGCGGCGCGGCATGTGGTGGCTGAGGTGGGGAAAGCCGGGGGGCTGGGCTTGCGTCTTGGGGTGAAGGCTGCGGGGTGCACGGGGCTCGCCTACGTGTTCGACATTGCGAAGGCGCTGAATGCGGATGACAAGGTGTTCGAGTGCTTTGGGGCGAAGCTGGTGGTGAGTGAGGCGAGCCTGCCGTATCTTTCGGGTTCGGAGCTGGATTACGTGCGGGAGGGGCTGGGACAGGTGTTCAAGGTGAGGAATCCGAACGTCGCGGCCACCTGCGGGTGCGGGGAGAGCTTTTCGGTGGAGGAGCAATCATGAGCACGACGCTGCAGCACCTGGTGAACCAGCCGTACAGGCACGGTTTCGTCACGGAGATCGAGACGGAAGTGGTGCCGAAGGGTTTGTCGGAAGACGTGATCAGGCTGATTTCCGAGAAGAAGGGGGAGCCCGAATGGCTGCTGGAATTCAGGCTGTCGGCGTACCGGCACTGGCTGACCATGGAGGATCCCTCGTGGGCGAAGGTCTCGCATCCGCCCATCGACTTCCAGGAGATCATTTATTTCGCGCAGCCCAAGCCGAAGCCGCAGCTTGCCAGCATGGATGAAGTGGATCCGGAATTGAGGCGCACCTTCGAGAAGCTGGGGGTGCCTTTGCACGAGCAGAAGATCATGGCCGGGGTGGCGGTGGACGTGATCTTCGACAGCGTGTCGGTGACGACGACCTACAAGGCGAAGCTGGCGGAAGAGGGGATCGTGTTCTGTTCGCTCAGTGAGGCGGTGAAGGCGCATCCGGAGCTGGTGAAGCAGTATCTGGGGAGCGTGGTGCCGCCTTCCGACAATTTTTATGCGGCATTGAATTCGGCGGTGTTCACGGAAGGATCGTTCTGCTTCATTCCGAAGGGGGTGAAATGCCCGATGGATCTGTCCACCTATTTCAGGATCAACACGGAAGGTTCCGGGCAGTTCGAGCGGACCCTGATCATCGCCGAGGAAGGGGCGCAGGTTTCGTACCTGGAAGGGTGTACTGCGCCGCAGTTCGACACCAATCAATTGCATGCCGCGGTGGTGGAACTGGTGGCATTGGATCATGCCGACATCAAGTATTCGACGGTGCAGAACTGGTATGCCGGGGACGAGAAGGGGGTGGGGGGGATCTACAACTTCGTCACGAAGCGGGGCTTGTGCCGCGGCGTGAATTCGAAGATTTCCTGGACGCAGGTGGAGACGGGTTCGGCGATCACCTGGAAATACCCGAGCTGCATCCTGCTCGGGGACCATTCGGTGGGGGAATTCTATTCGGTGGCGCTCACCAATCACCTGCAGCAGGCGGACACCGGGACGAAGATGGTGCACGTGGGGAAGCACACCAGGAGCACGATCGTCTCGAAGGGGATATCGGCGGGGAAATCGGCGAACAGCTACCGGGGACTGGTGAAGATCGGGCCGAGGGCGGTGGGGGCGCGCAACTATTCGCAGTGCGATTCGATGCTGATCGGGGATCTGTGTTCGGCGAACACCTATCCGACGGTGGAAGTGCAGAACGAGCAGGCGGTGGTGGAGCATGAGGCGTCGACCTCGAAGATCGGGGAAGACCAGATGTTTTTGTTCGCGAGCCGCGGGATCGGTCAGGAGGACGCGGTGTCGATGATCATCAACGGCTTCTGCCGCGACGTGTTCATGCATCTGCCATTGGAATTCGCGGTGGAGGCGACGAAATTGCTGGGATTGAAACTGGAAGGGAGTGTGGGATGAAGCTGCTGGACGTGAAGGGACTGAAGGCGAGCGTGGACGGGGTTTCCATCCTGAAAGGGGTGGACCTTTCGATCGATCGCGGGGAAGTGCATGCCATCATGGGATTGAACGGCTCGGGCAAGAGCACGCTCTCCAAGGTATTGGCGGGGCATCCCGCTTATACGGTGACGGGGGGGGAAGTCTGGTTCGAGGGCAGGAACCTGTTCGAGCTCGCCCCGGAGGAGCGCGCGCGGGCCGGGCTTTTTCTCGCCTTCCAGTATCCGGTGGAAGTGCCCGGGGTGTCGAACAGCGCCTTTCTGAGGCTCGCCTACAACACGCTGCAGGCGTCAAAGGGCGGCGAGGAACTGGATCCGCTGGAATTCGACGACCTGGTGCGGGAGAAGATCAAGGTGGTGGAAATGGATCCGGCCTTCCTCGACCGAAGCGTGAACGAGGGCTTCTCCGGGGGCGAGAAGAAGCGCAACGAAATATTGCAGATGGCGCTGCTGGAGCCGAAACTCGCGATCCTCGACGAGACCGATTCGGGGCTGGACATCGACGCGCTCCGGATCGTGGCGAACGGCGTGAACAGCCTGCGCTCGAAGGAGAATGCGATCGTGATGGTGACGCATTACCAGCGGCTCTTGAACTACATCGTGCCGGATTACGTTCACGTCATGCATGGAGGGCGCATCGTGAAGACCGGGGACAAGGGGCTCGCGCTGGAACTGGAGGAGCGCGGCTACGACTGGGTGAGGGCTGCGGCATGAAGGAAGCGCTCTGCCTGAAGAGTCTGCTCGCCGCACCCGCGAAGGAAGATGGGTTTGCTTCGTTTCGCGAGGAAGCCGAAGTCAGGGCCAGGACGCTGAAGCTGCCCGGGCCGAAGCACGAATCGTGGCGATTGACGGACCTCGCCTATCTTTACGGTCAGACATTCCAGGCTGCCGAAGGCGCTGGCGAGCTGCCGGATATCGCTGCGCAGGTCATTCCTGAGGCGCATCGCATCGTGTTCGTGGATGGGCGGTTTTCGAGCAAACTCTCCGATCTGCCCGAAATTGACAACGTGAAGGTCAGCCCGCTGGGCCTGGAAGATGCGGGCTTGCATGAGCACTTCGGCCAGTCGATGCAGGACGAGGTGTTCGCCCAGCTCAATGCCCGGAACTTCGAGGACTGCGCCTTCATCCGGGTGACGGGGGAAGTGAAGCAGCCGATCCATGTGCTGCATGTTTCGACGAAGCGGGAATTTCCCGTGGCGCTTTATGCGAGATGTCTGGTGGTGCTCGAAGAACAGGCAAGGGCGACCCTGATCGAGGCGTATGCGGGGGAAGGGCATTGCTTCGACAATGCCATGACCGAAGTCGTGCTGCAGGCCCAGGCGGGCCTCAGGCATGTGCGGGTGCAGCGCGAAGGCGATCAGGCGGTGCATGTCGGCAACACGGTAGTGGCCCTTGAGCGGGGTTCGAACTACGATGCGACCATGCTTGCCCTGGGCGGGCGGCTGTCGCGCCATTACCTGGAAGTCTCGCACCACGGGGAAGGGGCTGAAGCGAGGCTCGAAGGGCTGACTTTGGTCGACGGGCGCCAGATCGCGGATGTGCACACCAGGATCGACCATTTCGTGCCGAATTGCCAAACGGTGCAGCGCCAGAAGTGCATCGCCGGGGGAAGTTCGACTGCGGTATTCTCCGGGAACATCGTGGTGCACGAACGGGCTTCGGGGACGGACACGAAGCAGGAGAGCCGGAACCTGCTGCTCTCGGGCAAAGCGAAGATCGATGCGCAGCCGCAATTGGAGATCCTGAACGACGACGTGAGCTGCCGGCACGGGGCGACGGTGGGACAGCTGGACAGCGAGGAACTCTTCTATCTGAAGAGCCGCGGGCTTTCGTTCGATGCGGCGAGGAAGCTCTTGATTTACGCCTTCGCCGCCGAGATCGTGGACAGGATTCCGGTACGGACGCTCGTCGAGTCGCTCCGGGAGTCGATGTTCGGGAGGCTGTCATGAGTGTCGTTCTGGCCGATGCGCCGGTCCTGAATGTGGATGCGATCCGGCGCGACTTCCCGATCCTGGATCTTGTCGTGAACGGCAAGCCGCTGGTGTATCTGGACAATGCGGCGTCCTCCCAGATGCCGCAAGCCGTGATCGAGCGCCTGGTGCATTACCAGCAACATGAACACGCCAACATCCACCGTGCGGTGCATTACCTTTCCGAGACGGCGACCCGCGAGTTCGAGGGTGCGCGGGAGAAGGTCCGGCGCTTCCTGAACGCGAAGGAAGCGCGCGAGATCATCTTCACGCGCGGCACGACGGAGGCGATCAATCTGGTGATGCACGGCTACGGGCGTGCGCACCTCGCGGCGGGGGACGAGATCATATTGTCCAGTCTCGAGCATCATTCGAACATCGTGCCGTGGCAGATGCTGGCCATTGAAAAGGGCGTGGTGTTGCGGGTGATCCCGATGAACGACGAGGGGGAATTGCTGCAGGAGGCCTTCCGGAAGTGCTTCAATGCCAATACCCGGTTGCTCGCGCTCACCCATGTGTCGAACGCCCTGGGGACGGTGAACCCGGTGCAGGCAATGATCGATCACGCGCACAGCCTTGGCGTGCCGGTATTGATCGACGGGGCGCAGGCGGCGCCCCACAAGGCGGTGGACGTGCAGGCGCTGGACTGCGATTTCTATGCCTTCTCGGGGCACAAGCTGTGCGGCCCGACGGGAATCGGGGTGCTTTACGGCAAGGCGGATTGGCTGGAAGCGATGCAGCCCTACCAGGGGGGCGGGGACATGATCTTGTCGGTGACCTTCGAGAAGACCGACTACAACGTGATTCCCTACAAGTTCGAGGCGGGCACCCCCGCGATCGCCGCGGCGATCGGGCTGGGGGCGGCGATCGATTACCTGCAGTCGATCGGCCTCGAAGCGATCGAGGCTTACGAGCACGAACTGCTTGCCTACGCGACGGAGCGGATGAAGGCGATGGACGGGATCCGGATCATCGGGCAGGCGAAGGAGAAATCCGCGGTATTGTCCTTCGAAGTGTCGGGGGTGCATCCGCACGATGTGGGGACGATCTTGAACGACGAGGGCATTGCGATCAGGACCGGGCATCATTGCGCGCAGCCGGTGATGCAGCGCTTTCATGTGCCGGCCACGGCCCGGGCGTCTTTCGCCTTCTACAACACCCGGGATGAGGTGGACAGGCTGATGGAAGGCATCGCCAAGGTCAGGGAGATATTCGCATGAATGACTCGCGGATGCTTTACCAGGAGGTGATCCTGGACCACAACCGTAAGCCCCGGAATTACGGCAGGCTGGAAGGGGCGAATCGGCATGCCGAAGGTCACAATCCGCTGTGCGGGGATCATGTCAGATTGAGCCTGAATGTGGCAGGCGACAGGATCGAATCGCTGGCTTTCGAAGGGGAGGGGTGCGCGATCTGCAAGGCGTCCGCCTCGATGATGACGGGCGCGGTGAAGGGCAAGACGGTTCATGAGGCGGAAGAGCTGGTCTCCGAATTCAGGGGCATGGCCACAGGCAATCTCGATCCTGAAGGGGAGCATCACCTCGGGCGGCTGAAGGTGTTCGCCGGCGTCGCGGACCTGCCCTCGCGGGTGAAGTGCGCGATATTGCCCTGGCATACTCTGCATGCCGCATTGAACGCCGAGGAATCGGTTTCCACCGAGGAATCGGTTTCCACCGAGGAGGAATGACATGCCGAAGATCGCTGAAATCGAGGACACGCCGAACCCGAATGCGGTGAAGTTCGTGCTGAAGGACAGGATCGCCTGGGGGGCGGCGAAGAGCTATGCGAGCCTCGAAGAGGCGGCGGACGACGAACTGGCTGTGAGGCTCTTCGGCATCGAGCATGTGTCGAACGTGTTCTACATGGACAACTGGATCACCGTGACGCAGGACGGGGAGGCCGACTGGCCGGACCTGGTGCGCAGAATCGCCCAGCCGATCCGGGAAGCGAAAGCCGCCGAAATGCCCGTTCGAACCGAAACCGAACCGCAGCAGGACGAAGATCCCAGGCTCTCCGCCATCAGGAAGGTCATAGAAGAGCGCATTCGTCCCATGCTCCTCGGAGATGGGGGGGACCTGGAGATCATGACCCTCTGCGGCAACCTGCTCTGCATCCGCTATTACGGAACATGCGGCAGTTGTCCCAGTTCCCAGGCAGGCACACTCGTCGCGATTGAAAACCTGGTCCGCACCATAGAGCCCGGAATCGAAGTGGTGGCGGTATGAATTTTCAGATCGATTGCGTTTTCAGGAATTCCGCATAGGGATAGACCGTGCCTTTCAGATAATGGGAAGGCAGATCGAACAATGCCCAGTAATAATCCTGTCGGCCATGGCAGATCTGGGGCGGCAGGCAGTAGGAGAGCCAGTCGTGGCTGATCGCATCCGAATACATCCCGCTCGTGTCGGAAAAGAAAGGCACCAGCCTGAATGCCTTCAGGGCTGAGAGCAGTTCGGGAGGGGCATTCTGATCCTCGGCGATCTCGGCATGGGAAATCAGTCCCGCTGCTGTTTCTATCACCATCAATGTGGCCTTGCCTCGGATATCGAAGAAAAGGATGCCTGAGGGGTGAGGGAAAAGATAGTGCTCGACAAAGCGGTAGCGGCTGCCGATCCGGGCGACGAGCGAACCCATGGCCGGGTCGGACAGAAAGGAATAGGTCTCGTCAAGAAGCAGGTCCTTCAGCGTGCTTGTCCGCTCGTTGAAGAAATCCTTCTGCAACCGGACGATTTCTTCTTCAAGGCGATTCAGTGCATTGGGGTCCTGTTTCTTGATGAATCGATCGATCAGATTGCGATTGAAGGCCTCGACGGCAACCTTTTCGTCGGCCTGTCCGGTCAGCAATATTTTCTTGCAGGGCAGGCCCTGCACCGCCTGGCACAATTCCAGCCCGTTCGTCCGGGGCATCGCGTAGTCGACGACCAGCACGGTCGGCAGGCTGAAACGCTGCCGGTTCATCGCGATATGGTAGATCCGGCTGAGATCGATGGAGGCGCTGTGCCTTTCGAAGAATTGCGACAATTCATCGGATTTGGCATAGATCGGATCGCTTATGGCGGCATAGCGTTGAGCGTCGTGAAGCCAGTCGAGCGTTTCCCGGGTATCGTGAAATATCTTGTACCCTATCCTCGGGTTCAGCTGGAAGGCCAGACTGTCCAGAAAACTCCGGCTGTCATCGATCAGCACGGTCAATGTCGGGTAGCTGTAAACAGGTAGGCGATTGTCCATTTGCCGCAATATGACGCGCTTGACGCTCCGGTTTTCGTATAGCAGTCTTTCTGTTATTGTAGCGCTACATGACTATGTTTAACCACAAGGATCTGGTCGTCCCATTTCCCGAGATACTTTGCATACACAAAAACAAATTGACCCGCTGGTGAGTTTCCGCAACGCAGAGGGCGAAGCTGTCAGGGGGACGATCGTCAACCTGCAGAGAAAATCCCTCGTGATGGAGGTATACAATCCCTATTCCATCGTGCAGGTCAGCGAAGTGCTCGGCGAATTCACGGTGAGATTCGGCGCCAGGATAGCCTACCTCGGCAAGGCTGTCGTCATCAGCCTGGTCAATACGGGCCTTACCGCGATCGTTTCGGTGACGCTCATCGACGAATGGCGCGAATTGAACGATGTCGATGCGGTGCCAGGCACTGTGGGGGCCGAAGCGCAGGCATTCGTCGAGGACTGGACGAGGCGTTTCCAGATCAGGCGGGACTACCAGATCGTGGTGAACGAGATGCGCGCCTACCTCTCCGATGTTTCTCGCTGGATCGAACAGGTGGATCTTTCCGAATCGCTTCCCAAGGCGGAAGGTCAGCTCAGGGAAGACGTGTTTTTCGAACTTTTCGATCCCCTGATGCAGAAGGCGCAACGCTATCTCGATGTATTGAACGGGGAAGCATCCCTTGTCGATGCGGAGCTGTCCTCATCGCATCGCGCCTATGCCCAATCCGCCCTGCATCCGCTTCTGCTGCGCGCGCCCTTCGTTTTCAGAACCTACATGAAGCCCCTGGGCTATGCCGGCGACTACCAGATGGTCAACCAGATCCTCGACGATCCGCGCAGGGGGCCCTCCACGTATTTCCAGATGGTGAATGCGGCTTTCCTGCAAACACCCATGGCGGAGGCTCACCGCAACCGCATCGTCATTCTGGTGGACTTTCTGAACCGGCTTGCGGAAAAGGCGAGACAGGCCGGGAGGCCTTTCCGCATCCTGAATGTGGGGTGCGGTCCGGCCATCGAGATACAGCGTTTTCTGCAAAGTCATCCGCAGCCCGAGTTCCTTTCCTTCGAACTCGTCGATTTCAGCGAAGAAACGCTGGACTGGACCAGAAATAAACTTTCATCCGTCATCGCGCAGACGGCCAAGCCGGTTTCCATCGATTACGTGCATGACTCCGTCCACAAGCTGCTCAAGCGCCGCATCGATCCTTCTCATGACGAAAGGGAATTCGACGCCGTGTACTGCGCCGGTCTTTTCGATTATCTGTCGGACAAGGTTTGCGCGAGACTCATAGGGCATTTTGCTGCGCGCACGCATTTGGGGGGCATGCTCCTGGTCACCAATGTCCATTCGGTCAATCCGATGAAATTCGTGATGGAGCATTTGCTCGAGTGGTATCTGATCCTGCGGGACGAGGCGGGGCTCGCTTCGCTTCTTCCTCCCGCATCCCGGGAATACAGCATCTTTGTCGATGCCACGGGGGTGAACGTTTTTGCGGAAATGACCGTCGCGTGAGCGATTGATACCCATTCATGAGCGGGCCGAGATATACTGAATATCAGAATGAAATCAAGGGATTCCGCCTAAACTTCAGTATAGCCTGCGCATACATGGGGATCATTCTCATCCTGCTTGGCGTGGGGCTGGATTACGCGCTTTATCCGCAGAAGTTGTACGAGTTCGGCGCCGTTCGGCTGCTCGTTTCGCTGATGATTTACGGCGTCATCCTCGTGATGAAGGCAAAATGGTCCCGGGACGCCACGGATATGCTCTCGCTGCTCTGGCTTCTCTTGCCGCAGATCATGATCGCCTGGATGATTGCCGAAACCGACGGGGCGAGATCCATGTACAGCATCGGTCTCTACCTCGCCATTTTCGCGTCCAGCATCGGGCTGCCTTTCAGCTTCTGGCATAACCTCTTCTTGAGCCTGGTGACTTTCCTGTTTTATATTGCAGTATGCGCCCTGCATCCCGGAAGCTTCGTTCTGCACGGGGTTTTTCTCATCAATGTGCTGTTTCTCGCCTTCGTCATCGCCGTCAGCGCAGTCAGCGCCTATTTCAACGAACATACCCGCTACATGCTTTTCCGGCTCAAGGCGGAGCTGTCGAGGAAGAACAGCGAGCTTGAAGAAACCAACAGGAATCTCGCGCAAATCAAGGGGCAGATGCTGCAGCAGGAAAAGATGGCCGCCATAGGCACGCTTTCCGCAGGTCTCTTGCACGAAGTCAACAATCCGGTCAATTATTGCCTGATGGCGATGGAAGTCGCGATGGAAGACCCCGTTGCCAGGGTCAGCGATTCGCTCAAGGAATGCCTGATGGATGCCAGGCAGGGGATGCAGCGGATCCAGCATATCGTTTCGGACCTGAAGACATTCGCTTATCGGACCGGGGAAACGGAAAGGAACGATTTCCTTTTCGGGAAAGTGGCCGATTCTGCGCTTCGTCTGGTCGGCCACGAAACCAGGGGTATTTCGATCACGCGCGATATGCCGGAGGACACGCTGGTGCGGGGGGACGAGGCGGCCGTCATCGGCGTATTGGTCAACCTGCTCGGCAATTCGGCCCTTGCGCTGCATTCAGCGAAACGGGTCGAGCCTGCCATCCATCTTTCCGCAGCATGGCGGGGCGACCGGCTTTTCGTCACGGTTCAGGACAATGGTCCGGGCATTGCACCCGAGAATCTGGACCGGGTGTTCGAACCCTTTTTCACCACCAGGGAAATCGGCCAGGGGCTCGGCCTGGGCCTTTCCATCAGCTACGGCGTGATCGAAAGGCATGGGGGAACGCTGGTTGCGGAAAGTGCATATGGCGAATGGACGAAAATGATTTTTGATTTGCCGAGGGCCGGATGATGAACCGGGATGAATCCGCCGCCGTGATCCTGTATGTGGATGACGAAGACATGGCCGGGAAATACTTCGCCCGCGCCTTCGGCACCGACTATTCGGTGCTGACCGCATCCGGCGCCGATGCCGCGATCGACATCCTGCTAGGCAGAAGAGTGGACATACTGGTCACGGATTACCGCATGCCGGGAAGGGATGGGGGGGATCTGCTGCGCCAGACAGCCCGTGATTTCCCGCAGGCTGTCCGCATCCTCGTGACTGCATTTGCAGACCGGGATGTGCTTCTCGATGCGGTGAATTCCGGCGAAATTTTCAGGATACTCGAAAAGCCTCTGGATTTCGATGAGGTCAGGAAAGCCCTGCGCCTGGCGGACGAGCTTTCACGCGAACGCAGGGCAAGGCATCAAAGGCTGAAGGCCATCGACGAGACGCTCGCTTTTCTCGGGCATGAACTCAATACCCCGCTTGCCACGATCATCAATTTTGCAAGGGGCATCGCTCGAAGGACCAGCCAGCCGGAGGTCGCGAAAGCCCTGAAGGCCATAGACGACAATGCCGGCTATTGCCTGACCCTGCTTTCCACCTTTTCCGAATCGATCCAGGGGGCGGGTTCGGTCACCCATGAGGCATACAGCACTGCGCGGCAATTGATTTCATCCCTGCTCGACACCTATCCGCTGAATCCAGCCCAGAGGGCCTTGGTCCGGACGGAAATACTCGAAGATTTCCCGGTCATGGTCCTGCCCAATTGCGTCCTTCTGGTATTGTCCTCCCTGCTCGGCAACGCGCTTCGAGCCATCAAGGGCGAGCCTTCGCCCATGATTTGCTTCACCGTGCTTGTGGAAGACAGCCCGAAGATACGCATCGTCGACAACGGCTCGGGCATTTCCCCCGACATTCTTGAGCGCCTGATGCGTGATCCCGTCACGACCCATGCGGATGAAGGCGGAAAGGGATGGGGGATGATTTTCTGCAATCGCATCATGCAGTCATTCGGAGGCAGCATCCTGATCCACTCGGAACCGGACATCCATACTGCCGTCACACTCAACTTTCCGGCTATCAAAAGGAGCGATTCATGACCGACAATGCCCCGCTAATCCTGTTCGTCGACGATGAGGCCACGGCAGTCAAATATTTCCAGCGTGCAATCGATTCGCTGGCCCCTGTTGTTACAGCTTGCACTGTGGAGGAGGGCATGCGGAAGCTGGACGAGCATGGAGAGACGCTGACCGTTCTGGTTTCGGACCAGCGCATGCCGGGAGGATTCGGCAACGAGCTGCTGGTCTACGCGCGAACCCGGTATCCTCACATGGTGCGGATCCTGACCACGGCTTATTCCGAACTCGAGCAGACCGTCGAGGCGGTCAATCAGGGGCAGATCCATCGATACATCCAGAAACCCTGGGAAATATCGGCCCTGAGAATGGAATTGAAGCAGGCGCTCGAATTGGCCGCTCTGCGCAAGGAGCATGCCCAGCTTCTGCACGAGAAGCTGATCGTCCGTCAAATGCAAACCGTGTCCAGCCGCATAGGCACGCTTTACGCATTGTGCCATCCTCTTGCAGGATCGGCCTCGGTCCTTGAGGACTATCTTTCTGCCGCTTCTGCCGTCGGTGTCAACCCGCCCGAGCCCGACTGGCTGCTGATGGATTATTCCGATCTGGTCGCGGCGGAAGCCTTGCGCGCCGGCCAATTCGGACTGGCATTGAAAAACAGGCTGGGCGAGACCGGCTTGCAGGGGGAAGCGGATCTGCTTCTCGAAATCGGCGCGAAAATCTCGGGCAACGGGGCCGTTTTGTTTGAAAACGCGCCCGATTTCTCCGAATTCCTGGAAACCCCTTCCGATTCACAAGTCTCTCAGCAGCATGTTGCCTGGCTCGCCTTCCTCATCCGGCTGCATGGAACGGGACGGTCGCTGCAGCTGAAGAAAAACGAAGGCAGCCTCGAAGGCATGATCGTGGCCTCGTCCGGAAAGGCATTGTCCGCATCGAGGATCGCCGCCTGGATCAGCCAGTTTTGCGACAGGTAATGGCACCTGTAAATCCTGACAGTTTTGCTTGCCTTTTAATGGATATGTGCTAAAGGGGAAAGACGAATAAGATAACGGAATCGTCATGAATGGCCGGCTGCTCCTGTTTTCCCTGTCCGAATTGCATTATGCCCTGCCGCTAGCCTCAGTGGACAGGATCGTTCCTTCTGTGGAGGTCACCCCCTTGCCTGGCGCCCCCGAGATCGTGGAAGGCGTCATCAACCTGGCGGGAAAAATCGTTCCCATATTCAATATCCGAAGCCGCTTCGGCCTTCCCGCGAAGGCGCTTGCGTTGACCGACAGGATCATTCTCGCCCATACCGAAAAGCGCAGGGTGGGCCTGATAGCCGATTCAATCGGGGAGGTGGTTGAATGCGAAAAAATCATCGAACCCGAATGCATTCATCCCGGGCTGGAGCATATCGGCGGCATTGCCCGAATCGGGGAGGATCTGGTGCTCATCCAAGATCTAGAGGCATTCCTTTCCGGGAAGGAAAGGATGCAGCTCGACTTGGCCATGGAGTGCACCTGAATGCAGGATGCTTTTTATGAGCCGTTGAGCAAGCTGCTTTCCGCTCATGTCGGGCTCTATTTTCCCCGGAAGCGCAGGGCGGATCTCGAACGGGGATTGGCTCTAGCGGCAAAGGATCTCGGATTCCCGGGGGAGGATGCCTGCGCAACATGGCTTCTTTCAGGCAGGGCCGGGCGCGAGCCAATTGAAATACTCGCCAGCCATTTGACCGTGGGCGAGACCTATTTTTTCAGGGACGGGAAAATTTTCGATGCGCTGGAGCTCGAAGTGTTGCCTGAACTCCTGAGAACGAGGGCTTCGATCCGGATATGGAGCGCAGGCTGCTGCAGCGGAGAGGAGCCTTATTCCATCGCCATGCTGCTCGACAGGATGGCTCGCGGGCGTGATGGGATCCATATCCTCGCCACGGACATCAATCCCCGCTTCCTGGAAAAGGCCGCAGAAGGCCTGTACGGCGAATGGTCGTTCAGGGATGTCCCTTCCTGGATCAGCGGCTATTTCAGGAAAAAGGAGAAGGGTTACGAGCTTCTTCCCCGCATCAGGGAAATGGTGCGATTTTCCAGACATAATCTCGTGGAAGATGCCTATCCCGAAGGCATGGACATCATTTTGTGCAGGAACGTGCTGATGTATTTCAGCCCGGAAATGCAGGAGAGCGCAGCAAACAGGCTGTACGGGGCTGCAGTTGAAAACGGCTGGCTCGTCGTGAGCCCCGCGGAACTTTCCGAAGCCCTTTTCCATCGCTTCGAATCCGTCGATTTCCCGGGTGCCGTATTCTATAGGAAGCCGAAGGAAAAGCCGGCTGCATCCTGTCCTGAAAAGAAGATCGAAATCCTTCCCGACGCCTGCCTGATGGCGAGATCGTGCGCTGATCGGGGAAAGCTCGATGAAGCCGTCATTTGGTGCGAAAAGGCGATCGAATCGGAAAGGCTCGACCCGAAAAGGCATTATCTATTCGCCAGCATCTTGCACGAGATGGGAAGAATCAGCGAGGGGGAAAGGGAGCTCAGAAAGACGCTCTATCTCGATCCGGATTTCATCCTCGCCCATTTTGCGCTGGGCAGCCTGTGTCTTTCCCAGAACCGGGGCAGGGAGGCCGGATCCCATTTCGATAATGCCAGGATCCTGCTCGAGAAATTGCCTGAAGATGAAATCCTTTCCGAATCGGATGGGTTCGCAGCGGGGCGGCTTGCAGGAATCATCGCCATGCTGGGCGGGAAGGGCGTAAATGGCCTCTAGGATCGACTGGGACGCGGTGAGGCAGCGCCTTGCGGCGGCGGAAGCGGCCATGGCGCGCGCCTGGGAGCCGGAACAGGTGAGGGCCATCCTGAAAAGAAGGGCTGCGCAGCTGGCCAAAGAAAGCGGGACCGGCGTTCCCGAAGGGGAGATGATCGAGGTCGTCGAGTTTCAGCTGGGCAGGGAGCGCTATGCGGCCGAATCCAGATATGTAAGGGATGTTTTTCCCCTTGAGCGGCTGACCTCGCTTCCCTGCACGCCTGATTTCGTTCCGGGCATCGTCGACATCCGCGGGGAAATACTTTCAGTCGTCGATCTGGAAAAATTCCTCGGGCTTCCCAAAAGGGGGCTGACCGACATGAACAGGCTTGTCGTTCTCGAGCAGGGCGAAATGCGGTTCTGCATCCTGGCGGATGCCATTCTCGGCGTGCATGCCATCCCGAGAAGCCTCGTGAAGCAGCCACTTCCCGGAACGGACCATGTTTTAGGCGTGGCACCGGACCACCTCATCATTCTCGATGTCGGGAAGCTGACGGAGGACGGAAGATTGATCGTCGACGAAAGCGCATGAAGGAGGAAATGAAATGACGAAGTGGGCTGTCGGAACGAAGATCGGCGCGGGCTATGCGCTGGCGCTTTTCATGCTGCTGGTCCTGGGCCTATTTTCATACCGCAATGCGGCGGAGCTGATCGAGGGCGCCAAGCTCAGAGCGCATTCCTTCGAGGTCCTCGACAGGCTCGGAAACCTGCTTTCCGCATTGCAGGACGCTGAAACAGGCCAGCGCGGTTATCTCGTGGCGGGGGAGGAGAGCTATCTGCAGCCCTACAATGCAGGCATCGCGTCGATCAGCGAGTCTCTTCAGGAATTGCGCGAACAGACCATCGACAATCCCTTGCAGCAGAGGCGGATCGCCATTCTGGAGCCGCTCGTTTCGGACAAGCTTGCCGAAATGAAGGAAACCATAGACCTGAGGAAAAATCAGGGATTCGATGCCGCCCTGCAGATTGTCAGGACGGACAGGGGCAAGAACGAGATGGACGATATCCGGAAAATCATTTCGGATATGCAGGCTGAAGAAGAAGGGCTGCTCAAGACGAGGAGCGGCAAGGAAAATTCGGGCGCTCGGGCCACCCTCTCGGCCATTCTTTACGGCATTCCCTCGGCCATTGCCGCATTGGCCTTGCTCGGCTATTTCGTCACCCGATCGATTTCCGTTCAGTTGAAGGAAAGCATTAACCAGCTGGCTTCATCATCCAGCCAGATACTCGCCACCACCACTCAGGTCGCATCGGGTGCCGCCGAGACGGCCACCGCCGTGAGCGAAACCACCGCCACAGTGGAGGAAGTGAAGCAGACCGCCCAGCTGGCCAGCCAAAAGGCGAAGAACGTTTCCGAAAGTGCTCAAAAAGCTTCGCAAACCGCCGTCGCAGGGAAGAAATCCGTGGATGACTCGGTCAAGGTGATGCAGGGCATCCAGGACAGAATGGCGCAGATCGCGGAGCGGATCGTCGAACTTTCGGAACAGGGACAGACGATCGGCGAGATCATCGTCAGCGTCAACGATCTTGCCGAGCAGTCCAGCATCCTTGCCGTGAATGCCGCCATCGAGGCGAACAAGGCCGGAGAGCACGGCAAAGGATTCGCCGTCGTGGCGCAGGAAATCAAGAACCTGGCCGAACAGTCGAAACAGGCGACAGCCAGGGTAAGATCCATCCTCACTGAAATCCAGAAGGGCACTTCATCTGCCGCCCTTGCCGCCGAGCAGGGTGCCAAGGTCGTGGAAGAAGGGGTCAGGCAATCCCGTGCAGCCGGGGAATCGATCAGCCTGCTTTCGGAAAGCATCAACGAGGCCGCCCAGGCTTCGATCCAGATTGCCGCTTCCAGCCAGCAGCAGATGGTGGGAATGGACCAGGTCGCGCTGGCCATGGAAAACATCAGGCAGGCCAGCCAGCAGAATGTGGCGGGAACGAAACAGGCCGAGGCTGCAGCGCGCAATCTGCACGAACTCGGCAGGCATCTCGGGGAGATGATCGGGGCGAAATGAATGGAAGAAGGCGATTTCCTTTCCAGATTGACTGCGACCTTCAGGGTCGAGGCGTTCGAACATGTCGAGGCGATGTCGTCCTGCGTCACCGCCTTGAGGGATACGCCCGGGATGCGGGAAGAAATCGTCGAAAGGATCTACCGCGAGGCGCACAGCCTGAAAGGGGCGGCAAGGGCGGTGAACATGACGCAGATAGAGCATGCCTGCCAGTCTCTGGAAGACCTGTTCTCGCAAATGAAAAGCGGGAAAATAAAAGTTTCCCCTGAGTTGCTCCTGGGAATCCAGGAGGCCGTCGATGATATCGTTGGACTGCTCCCGAAGCCCCAGGGCGCCGAACCTGCAGGGGTCGAAAGCGAAACGGTCAGGGTTGACGTAAGGAAGCTGGGGACGGTCATGAGGCGGGCCGAAGAGCTGCTTTTCCCCAGGCTCGCCGAGCAGCAGAGATTGAAGGACCTGGACGAAATGCTCGGCATGCTCCGCCTGCCCGGCAAGGGGGCTGACCTGACGCTGGCCATGAAGGCTGCCGAATCGCGCATGAGCGCTTTCAGGAAAATCGCAGAACAGGATTTGCTCAGCTTTTCAGCCCTGATCGAAGCGCTCCTTTCCGATGCGAGGGAAATGCTCATGATGCCTTTTTCTTCCGTATCCGATGCGTTCCCCCGCTTCGTTCGGGAGATCTCGAAGGAACTCGGGAAAAAGATCGATCTCGAAATCAGGGGAGGGGAAATCGAGATCGACAGGCGGATATTGGAGGAAATCAAGGAGCCGCTCATCCATTTGCTGCGCAATGCGGCCGATCACGGCATAGAAATTCCGGAAGAGAGAATCGCCAGGATGAAGCCGCCGCAAGGCAGGATCATGATTGCATTGAGCCAGAAAGAAGGCGGAAAGGTTGAAATCGCCGTATCCGACGACGGGGCCGGAATCGATGTCGAGAAAGTGAAGGCATCCGGAATCAGGCTCGGGTTCCTTTCCCCGGAAGAAAAGGTCGGGCCCGGGGAGATGGCGTCGCTTCTTTTCAAGTCGGGGGTGACGGCGAGCCCTTCCGTCACCGATATCTCAGGGCGGGGATTGGGGCTCGCCATCGTCAAGGAAAAAACCGAAAAGCTGGGGGGAAACATTGAAGTCGACCCCGGCGGCAGCGGCATGGTTTTCCGCCTTGTCCTGCCATTGACCCTCGCCACTTTCAGGGGCGTGCTGGTTCGCGCTGGAGGCAGGCTTTTCGTCATTCCTTCCGCAAGCATTGCGAAGGCGGCGAGAGTGGAAAGGAGGGAAATCAGGCTCGTGGAAAATGTGGAATCCGCCGAAATCGAGGGGAAGGCGGTTGCGCTCTTCAGCCTTGTCGCCGTGCTCGGGATTGCAGGCCCGCAGTCGAAGGCCGACCCCGTGAAGGTGATCGTGCTGGGCCGGGAAGGGGCGCATTTCGGGTTCAAGGTCGACGAGATTCTCGGCGAGCAGGAAGTGCTCGTCAAAACTCTGGGCCCTCAGCTCGTCCGGGTCAGGAATGTCGCCGGCGCCTGTCTGCTCGGCACGGGCGAGATCGTGCCCGTCCTGAATGCATCCGACCTGATGAAATCGGCTTCGGCGAGGTCCGTGACCCCGTCTCTGGAAGAGGAAAAATTCAAGGCCATCCTCGTGGTGGAGGATTCGATCACGTCCAGAACCCTCCTGAAGGGAATCCTGGAGTCCGCGGGATACAGGGTCGATACGGCCGTGGACGGCGTCGATGCGCTGAATCATTTGAAAAAGGGATCATTCGATCTCGTCGTTTCGGATGTCGACATGCCCAGAATGAACGGTTTCGAACTCACGGCCAGAATCCGTGCGGACGAAAATCTTTCCTCGCTTCCCGTGGTGCTCGTGACCGCGCTCGACTCCAGGGAGCATCGGGAGCGGGGCATCGAAGCCGGCGCGAATGCCTATATCGTCAAGGGCGGTTTCGACCGGGGCAATCTCGTCGAGACCGTGGGAAGGCTGATATGAAAGAGATCAGGGTGATGGTGGTGGAAGACTCCCGGGTGGCCAGGGAATGGCTGGTCCACGTGTTGGAAAGCTCGCCCGGCATCAGCGTCGTCGGAATGGCCTCCGACGGCGAGGAGGCCATAAAGAACGCGATGCGCATCAGGCCCGATGTCATCACCATGGATGTTCACATGCCGAAAATGGGTGGCCTGGATGCGACCCGGAGAATCATGGAAATATATCCGATTCCCATCATCATCGTGAGCGGAAGCGCCGATCCGGAAGACGTGAAAACGACATTCAATGCCATGGAGTCCGGCGCCCTGGCTTTCGTCCCGCGCCCTCCCGGCCTGGGTCATCCCGACCAGGAGGCCTGCGCCATGGAGCTTGTCCAGGTTGTGAAGGCGATGGCCGAAGTGAAACTGGTGAGGCGCTGGCCGAAGGGAAAGTTCCTTTCCTCCCGGACCGAGACAGCTGTCGAGCTCGTCGCCATCGGCGCATCGACGGGGGGGCCGCCGGTGCTCCAGGGCATCCTGTCCGCCATGCCGAATAATTTTCCCCTGCCCATCCTGATCGTTCAGCACATGGCTGCAGGGTTCCTTCAGGGATTCGCGCAATGGCTTTCCCAGACTTCCGCTCTGCCCGTCGCCCTGGCGAGGCATGGAGAGGTCATGGCGCCTTCGCGCGTTTACATCGCCCCTGACGGCTATCAGATGAAGGTGGAAAAAGGCGGCAGGATTTCGCTCACCCTCGACGATCCTGAGAACGGCCTGAGGCCTTCCGTTTCCTTTCTTTTCCGGTCGGTTTCGGACCATTTCGGTCCCGCTTCCGTGGCGGGACTGCTGACAGGAATGGGCAGGGACGGCGCCCGGGAAATGAAGCTCCTGAAGGAAAAGGGAGCGGTCACTTTCGTTCAGGACAGGGAAAGCGCAGTCGTATACGGCATGGCCGGGGAAGCGCTCAGGCTCGATGGCGCGACTTACGTTCTCGCGCCCGAACATATCGCGCCGTTCCTTGCCGCCATGGCGAACAAAAGGGCGAGACCATGAAAGACAAAATCACCGTTCTCATTGCCGAGGACAGCAAAACCCAGGCCGTACAGCTGCAGTATCTTCTCGAGGGCCAGGGCTATGCCACCGAAGTCGCCGAAAACGGCAGGCAGGCTCTGGAAATCGCCAGGAAAAAAAAGCCCGCCCTGATCGTCAGCGACATCCTCATGCCCGAGCTCGACGGCTACGGCTTTTGCAGGGCCGTCAAGGAAGACGAGAATCTGAAGGAAGTGCCGGTCATCCTGGTGACTTCGCTTTCCGATTCGGAGGATGTCATCAGGGGCCTGGAGAGCGGTGCAGACAATTTCATCAGGAAACCCTATGACGCGCGTTACCTGGTCTCCAGGATCGAATACCTGCTGATGAACAAGGAATTGCGGCAGAATCAGAGGATGCGTCTTGGGCTTGAAATCAGGCTGAGCGGCAAGACCCATTTCATCACCGCGGAGCGCCAGCAGATTCTGGATCTTTTGATTTCAACCTACGAGCAGGCAATCCGGATCAACGACGAACTGAAATTGAAGGAAAGGGATCTCGCCCGCTCCAACCAGATCCTCAACGGTCTTTACCGGATTGCCGAAGGGCTGAACGAGGCGGGCAGCGAGAAGGAGGTTGCTGAAACCGCTCTGAAGCGCGCTGTGGAACTGCCTTCCGTGCATGCCGGATGGATATTGCTGCTCGAAGGCCAGTCTGCTTTCAGGATAGGCGCGACCTGCAACATGGATTCCGAGGTAGGCGAGGGAGACTGCCTGTGTCAGCGCAAGCTTCTTTCAGGCGAACTCGTCCAGTCGGCCAATATTCCGGAATGCGAAAATCTCAACAGGGTTCGCCATGCCAGCATTCCCCTGCTTGTCGGGGAAAGAAAGATCGGCTTGATGAATCTGGTCGGGGAAAGGGAATTCAGCGAGAACGAACTGAGGCTCCTGCACAATATCGGGGAGCAGGTTGCAGTGGCGCTCGAGCGCGCAAGACTTCATGAGAAGATGGAAAAGCTGGTGGAAGAGCGGACGAAGGAGCTCAGATTCGAAATCGCCGCGAGAAAGCGCATCGAGAAGGAGCAGCAGAGATTGCTGGCGATCATTGACTCGACTCCCGATTTCGTGGCGACCGCGGATCCGTCCGGGAATTTCCTTTCCATCAATCGAGCTGGCTTGGCCATGATAGGCGACAGGAAGCCCGAAAACCTCTACGACATACATCCGGAATGGGCGATCAGGATCGTCATGGAAGAGGGTATTCCCCATGCCGTGCAATTCGGCTCATGGAGCGGGGAAACCGCTTTTTTGAGGGATGGGATGGAGATCCCGGTTTCCCAGGTCATCATCGCCCACAAGGCGGGAGGGGAATCAGTCGAGTATCTTTCCACGGTCGCCCGAGACGTCAGCGTCCGCAAGGCGCAGGAAAGAAGAATCATGCGCCTCAACCGGGTTTATGCCGTGCTTTCCGGGATCAATACGACGATCGTCAGAGTCAAAAGCAGGAAAGCGCTTTTCGACGAGGCCTGCAGGATCGCCGCCGAACTCGGCGGATTCAAGATGGCCTGGATAGGGATGCTTTCGAAAGAACGGATCGTGCCCGCGGCGAAGGCGGGGGATGACGATATCGAAAAGGTTTTCAGCCAGTTGCTGAATTCGGGGGCGATGAAGGAAAGCGGGATTGTCGTCTGCAATGACATGGCCTCCGATCCCGAATTTTCAGCAATCTGCCAGGAGGCCTTTGAACGCGGTTATCGCGCTTTCGCGGTTTTTCCGATCCATGTCGGGGGCGAAAAGGTCGGCGTGTTCGTTCTCCATGCCGGCGAGGCGAACTATTTCGACAGGGAAGAAATGAAGCTGCTCGTCGAAGTCGCAGGCGACATTTCATTCGGGCTCGACCATCTGGCCAAGGAGGAACAGCTCAATTATCTGGCCTATTACGATGTGCTGACGGGACTTCCGAACCGCACCCTTTTCTTCGACCGGCTCAGCCAATTCCTGCTTGCGGACGATCAGGTCGCCGTGCTGGTGATGGATCTGGAGAGATTCAGGATCATCAACGAGACCCTGGGGAGACATGCCGGGGACGGTCTGCTCAGGCAGATCGCCGAGCGGCTATCGGCAGGCGTTCTGGAAAAGCATCATTTTTCCAGGATCAGTGCGGACAGCTTCGCCGCGATATATTACGGCTTCGAAAGAGAGTCCGATGTCGTTCATTTCATAGAAAACGTCCAGAATTCCCTTTCCGAGGCCTTCAGGATAGATGAGACGGAGCTGAGGATCGCGGCAAGGTTCGGCATCGCGCTCTTTCCCGCAAACGGCAGGAATGCGGAAACCCTTTTCAGGAATGCGGAGGCCGCCCTGAAAAAGGCCAAGCTTTCAGGCGACAAATATCTCTTTTATAACCCGGAAATCAACGCCAGGGTGGCTGAAAAGCTGACCATGGAGAACAGGCTGCGGCGCGCGCTCGAAGAGGACCAGTTCGTGCTTTATTACCAGCCCAAGGTCGACCTGGGAAGCGGGTGCATCACCGCGCTCGAGGCGCTGATAAGATGGAAGGATCCCGAGGGCGGGCTGATTTCCCCTGTGAAATTCATTCCGCTTCTCGAGGAGACCGGCATGATACTCGAAGTCGGCCGCTGGGCGCTGGAGAAGGCGGTGTCCGATTCGCTGAAGTGGGGCGAAAGCGGCTCGAAATCCCTCAGGGTGGCTGTCAATGTCTCGCCGTTCCAGCTGAAGCAGAAGGATTTCGTGGAGAAGGTTGAAAAGGCGGTCGGAAACTGGGCTTCCCGCATCGACCTGGAAATCACGGAAAGCCTGCTCATGCAGGACATCGAGGAGAACATGAAAAAGCTTTTCACAATCAGGGAAATGGGCATGGAAATCGCAGTGGACGATTTCGGAACCGGCTATTCGTCGCTCAGCTATATTGCAAGGCTTCCCGTCAATTCGCTGAAAATAGACCGTTCCTTCATCGTCAACATGAACACCAGTCCGGACGATTTCGGCGTCGTCTCGAGCATCATTTCGCTCGCCCATTCCCTCGACATGAAGGTGATCGCGGAAGGGGTGGAAACAATGGGGCAGGCGGCGCAATTGAAAGCGCTCGAGTGCGACGAGATCCAGGGCTATCTCTTCAGCCCCGCTGTTCCGCCCGAGCAAATCGCCTTGTTCCTTGTGGAAGGGAAGACGCTTTCATCGGGATGATGCCTGCCCGAACATCTCCGGCGTTTCTTTTCTCGCCCTTTCAGGGTCGACCAGGGTTCCCGGATCTTTTCCGCTCGGATTCTTTTCTTGACATCGGTTCGCTCAGATACTAGATAGTGTATATATGTTTTCACTTCAATCAACATATTGTATATCCTGGCCGGAAGGAGGAGGAAATGGAAGCGGCAAGAAATGATCTGCCGAAGCAAATCTTCAAGCGGGACGGGGGTCTTTCCCGATTCGATGCAGCCAAGATTCATTCGGCCATCCGGCGGGCCGGGAAGGCCACGGGGGAATTCGATGAAAGCGAGGCAGAACGGCTGACCTCGCAGGCCGTCAGGGTCGTCTCATGCAAATTCGAGAATGCAATTCCCTCCATCGAGAACATCCAGGATATCGTCGAACATATCCTCATCGCCTCGAACCATATCATGACAGCGAGGGCTTACATCGTCTACAGGGAGCAGCACAGGAAGCTGCGCCAGGATAAAAGAACCCTCGTCGACGTGAATGCTTCAGTCAACGAATATCTGGACAGGCAGGACTGGCGGGTGAACGCCAATGCCAACCAGGGATATTCGCTCGGCGGCCTGATTTTGAACGTTTCCGGAAAGATCGTCGCCAATTACTGGCTCAATCATGTCTATCCGCCAGAAGTCGGAGAAGCCCATCGAAGCGGAGACCTGCATGTCCACGACCTCGACATGCTTTCAGGCTATTGCGCGGGATGGTCGCTCAGGACGCTGCTTTCGGAAGGATTGAACGGCGTGCCGGGGAAGGTGGAGGCGGGGCCGCCCAGGCATCTTTCCAGCGCGGTCGGGCAGATCGTCAATTTCCTGGGCACGCTGCAGAACGAATGGGCCGGCGCCCAGGCCTTCAGCTCCTTCGACACCTACATGGCGCCTTTCGTCAGGAAGGACGGGCTGGGCTACGGGGAGGTGAGGCAATGCATCCAGGAGCTGATCTACAACCTCAACGTGCCTTCGCGCTGGGGAACCCAGACGCCGTTCACCAACCTGACCTTCGACTGGACCTGCCCCGAAGACCTGAAAGACCAGGTTCCTTCCATAGGCGGGGAGGAAATGCCCTTCACCTACGAGCAGCTGCAGCAGGAAATGGACATGATCAACAAGGCCTACATCGAGGTCATGACGCAAGGGGACAGGAAAGGGAGGGTGTTCACCTTCCCCATCCCGACCTACAACATGACGAAGGATTTTCCATGGGAAAGCGAAAATGCAGGGCTTCTTTTCGAAATGACCGCGAAATACGGCCTTCCCTATTTCCAGAATTTCATCAATTCGGAACTTTCCCCCAACATGGTGCGTTCCATGTGCTGTCGTCTCCAGCTCGATTTGAGGGAACTGCTGAAAAGGGGGAACGGCCTTTTCGGCTCCGCGGAGCAGACGGGCTCCGTCGGGGTCGTCACCATCAATTGCGCTAGGCTGGGCCATCTCTACAAGGGAAACGAACCGGGACTCTTCATGCGGCTCGACGAATTGCTCGAAATTGCGAGAAACAGTCTGGAAATCAAGCGAAAGGAAATCCAGCGGCACATGGAAAATGGCCTCTTCCCCTACACGAAAAGATACCTGGGCACTTTGCGCAACCATTTCTCGACCCTGGGGGTCAACGGCATCAACGAAATGATCAGGAATTTCAGCTCCGGACGATTCGACATCACCCATGGAGAAGGGAGGTGTCTCGCCATCAAACTGCTCGATCACGTGCGCCTAAGGATGGTCGTCTTCCAGGAGGAAACGGGGCATCTTTACAACCTGGAAGCCACTCCAGCCGAAGGGACGACCTATCGTTTCGCCAGGGAAGACAGGAAGCGCTTTCCTGACATATTGCAGGCCGGGACGGAAGAAATGCCCTATTACACCAATTCCTCCCAGCTTCCGGTCGGCCATACCGAAGATCCTTTCGAAGCCCTGGAATTGCAGGAGGAACTGCAGAAAAAATACACGGGCGGAACCGTGCTCCATCTTTACATGTCCGAGCGCATATCGAGCGGGAAGGCCTGCATGAATCTATTGAGGCGGTCCCTCGAGCGGTTCGCCCTGCCCTACATCACCGTGACGCCGACTTTCTCCATCTGTCCGAGCCACGGCTACCTGGATGGCGAGCAGGCAACCTGCCCGAAATGCGGCCTCGAAGGAAGGCATCAGGACTGCGAGATCTGGACCAGGGTGATGGGCTACCACCGCCCTTTGGCTTCATTCAACACGGGGAAGAAGGGCGAATACCTGGAGAGAAGGCCCTTCGTGGAAGCTTGATCAATATAGGCGGGCTGACCCCGCTCACCACGACCGATTTCCCCGGATGTCTTTCAGCCGTGGTATTCTGCCAGGGCTGCCCATGGCGGTGCGGGTATTGCCACAATCCCCATCTGCTCGATCGGCATGCTTTTGCAGGCGTGGCCTGGAAAAGCGTTCTGGATTTCCTCTATCGCAGGGTCGGGCTTCTGGATGCGGTCGTCTTCAGCGGCGGGGAACCCACGCTTCAGAAATCGCTGATCGACGCCGTGAAGGAAGTGAGAAAAATGGGATTCAGGACAGGATTGCATACTTCTGGCGCCTATCCGGACAGGCTGAATTCGCTCCTGCCCCATCTTGACTGGGTCGGGATGGATGTTAAGGCGCCTTTCGAAGGCTACGAATCGGTCACGCATGTTCCTGGAAGCGGGGAAAAGGCGAGAAGGAGCGTCGAATTGATCGTGGAGAGCGGCGTAAACTGCGAATTCAGGACCACGGTGCACGGGTTGGGAAAAAGGGATGTCGCGAAGATAGAAAGGGAACTCGAACTGCTCGGTGCAGGTCATTACAAAATCCAGGCATTCAGGTCCGTGCCCGGGCTTTCCCGGGAAGAGGACAGACAGTAGAATCCGTTCCCTATCGATCAGAGGAAAAACATGAAAAGATTTCTGAATTTCGGCATCGCAGCCCTTCTTTCCGCCTTCTCTTTTTGCGCCTGCGCAGAGGCGCTCAGGGCGACGCTCGACAATGGCCTGAAAGTCGTCATCGTGAAGAATGCCCTGGCGCCGGTGGTCACGACCCAGATCAATTATCTCGCGGGATCGAATGAGGCGCCCGAAGGTTTTCCCGGTATGGCCCATGCCCAGGAGCACATGATGTTCAGGGGGAGCCCCGATCTTTCCGCGGGGCAGCTTGCCGACATCAGTGCGGAAATGGGCGGCATGTTCGATGCCGACACCCAGCAGTCGGTGACCCAGTATTTCTTCACCGTGCCTGCGAATGACCTGAATGTCGCGCTCCATATCGAGGCCGCCAGAATGAAGGGGGTCCTGGACAGCGATGCGCTCTGGGAAAAGGAGCGCGGCGCCATCGAGCAGGAGGTGGCCCAGGATCTCTCCAACCCGGAATATGTGTTCTATTCGAAGCTGCTTTCTGAAATGTTCAGGGGCACGCCATTGGCTCACGATGCATTGGGAACGAAAGCTTCCTTCGACAGGACGACGGGCGCGATGCTGCACGACTATTACGAAAAATGGTATGCGCCCAACAATGCCATATTGGTGATCGTCGGGAATGTCGATCCGGATCGCGTCCTTTCCACGGTCAAGACGCTTTTTGGGGGCATCCCTTCAAGGCCCCTGCCGAAGCGCCCTGAAGTCAGGCTGGCGCCCATCAGCCCGCAAACGCTGCATTTCGACACGGACAGGCCTTACGGCATGGCGGTCGTTTCATTCAGAATGCCGGGCTACGGAAGTCCCGACTATGCCGCATCCCAGGTGCTTTCGGACGTGCTTTCCAGCGAAAGGGGCGATCTTTACGGACTCGTTCCCGAAGGCCGTGCCCTTTCTGCAGGTTTCAGCCTGAACACTTTCAGCGAGTCGGGCATGGGGTTCGCAGCGGGCATGTTCCCGAAGGGAGGGGACTCTGATGCGCTCCTCGCCGAGATCAGGCATGTCCTTGAAAATTACCTGAAGAAAGGCTTCCCTCAGGAGCTTGTCGAAGCCGCGAAAAGGAAGGAAGTCGCGTCCGCCGAATTCCGCAAGAACTCGGTTTCGGGGCTCGCTTCGAGCTGGTCGGAGGCCCTGGCCGTGGAGGGGAGGCAGTCGCCCGATGACGACATCGCGGCGATTCGGGCCGTGACGGTAGAAGACGTGAACCGGGTCGCCCGCCAATACCTGCTTTTCGATCATTCGATCACGGCCATCCTCACGCCGAGCGTTTCAGGCAAGCCTGTTGCGTCGCGTGGATTCGGCGGGAAGGAATCCTTCGCATCGAAGGAAGTCAGGGCGGTGAAGCTGCCCGATTGGGCGAAGCGCGACATGAAGAAGCTTGCCGTCCCCGAATCTTCCGTCCACCCCTCGGACTTTAGGCTGGCCAACGGCATCAGGCTCATCGTGCAGCCGGAATCGGTCAGCGATACCGTGAGCGTCTACGGGCATATCGACAACAAGCCCGATCTCGAGGAGCCCCAGGGCAAGGAAGGGGTGGCCAAGGTGATGGGAAGCCTTTTCTCCTACGGCACGGAGAAGCAAGACCGCATGGTCTTCCAGAAAGCTCTCGACGACATCGCCGCGGACGAATCGGCAGGCGTCGATTTCTCGCTTCAGGTGCTGAAGGAAGGCTTCGAAAAGGGGGTAGCGCTTCTGGCCGAAAACGAGCTTCATCCCGCCTTCCCTGAGGCGGCCTTCAGGATCGTGAAAAGGCAGGTTGCCCAATCCGCGGCAGGGGAATTGCAGAGCCCGGGCTATCAGACGGGCAGGGCATTGAAAATGGCGCTTTTCCCTGAAAGCGATCCTTCCTTGAGGGAAACCACGCCGAAAAGCGTCTCTCCGCTCACCCTGGAAGACGTGAAAAGCTATTACAAGAAGGTTTTCCGCCCGGACCTGACCACCCTCGTCGTGATCGGAAATGTCGATCCTGAAAAGGTCAAAGCCGAAATTGAAAAATGCTTCGGCTCCTGGCGCGCCGAAGGATCCAGGCCCGAAACGGACCTGCCCGAAGTCCCGCTCAGCAAGCCTTCGGCCGCTTCGGTTCCTGACAGGAGCCGCATCCAGGACCAGGTGATGCTCGCTGAAACTTTGGGCATCAACCGTTTCAGCCCGGACTATTATGCGCTCGAATTGGGCAACCACGTCCTGGGCGGGGCTTTCTATGCCACGCGGTTCTACAGGGACCTGAGGGAGGATTCTGGGCTCGTCTATTATGTCGGCTCTTCATTCCAGGTGAGCAAGACGCGGGGCATTTACATGGTGAGCTATGCAGCCGATCCCGCCAATGTCGGAAAGGCGCGCGCCATCGTGGAGAGGGACCTGAAAACAATGAGCGAAAAGCCGGTTTCGGACAAGGAATTGCGGCAGGCCAAGGTATTGCTTCTGAGGAAAATGTCCCTTTCCGAATCGAGCATCGACAATATCGCTTCAGGGCTCATTTCCAGGTCGGTGATCGGCCTTCCCCTCGACGAGCCGAGCAGGGCGGCCAGGCGCTATATCGGCATGACCTCGAAGCAGGTCCGCGACGCCTATGCCAGATGGATATCCGTTGCAAGGCTGTCCCAGGTGACGGAAGGCCCTGCTCCGCATTGAAGAAGGTGGCGCATGAATATTGCAGGATGTGAAACGGCGCATCGTCATGTTCGGGATTCTATTTTGGCCGAGAGTGGCATAAAATTGAACCGGTATGAAACGATACCACTGGAAAAGAAAAGCCACCCAGCTTTTCACGCTGCTGCTGATCATTCTGGTTCCACTCCTCGGATTGTTCCGCATCGACCTGGCTTCGGCCAGCTTCTTCATCGCGGGGCGCCAGGTGGAATGGTCGAATTTTCCCTTCCTCATCGGGCTGGCGCTGGTCGTGGCGACAGCGCCCATCCTCACCTACATGACCATAGGCGCAGTCTGGTGCGGATGGGCCTGCCCGCAGAACCTGCTTTCCGAATGGGCGAACAACCTGACCTTCAGGTTTCTGGGGAAGCGCGCCGATGTCAGCGTGGACGGCGAAGGCATGATCGTCTCGGCTTCGAAGAACAAGGCGGTCAACTGGATGATCCTGGGCGCAAGCCTGCTCTCCGCCTCGATGCTGCTCGGATTTTTCGCGCTCATGTTCTTCTATACGCCGCAGGACATGTGGACTTTCGCCGTGTCCCCGAACCGGCAGGCGAACATGCTCGTCATGTACCTGTTCGCGACTTTCCTCATTTTCATCGACATCGCCGTGGTTCGCTATTTCTTCTGCGACTATGCCTGCGTCTACCGCATGGGGCATCGCATGTTCAAGACCGGGGACGCGCTGCATGTGACCTATGACGCCTCCCGTTCTTCCGATTGCACAAAATGCAACTATTGCGCGACAACCTGCATCACGGGCATCCAGCCGACAAACATCGGGCAGTTCGACGCCTGCATAGACTGCGGCGAATGCGTCGATGCCTGCAACCGGTTGCAGGCGAAATCGGGAAAAAATGGGCTCCTGAGCTTCGAAATCGGGGAAAAGGGAAACGGCATGACGTGGCGGAAGAAGCTCCAGAGCGTCTTTTCGCGCTTCAGCTGGCTGGTTTGGGCGCTTTTCCTGCTCGGATGCGCTTCGATGGCATGGGGGCTCGCCACGCAGAAAACCGTGGACGAGAAGAAATTGCGCCTGGAGCAGCAGAAGATCCAGAGCATGGCGCATGTCTGTAACAATCAATGCGCGAGCCTCCAGGCGACCTGCAGCGGAAAGAACATCGCCGGATGCTACCGGGCGGCTGCCTGCAAGTGCGCCTGCTCCCTCGATCTCGATCCCATGAATCCGCTCGCCGATTCCTGGCGGCAATGCGTCCGGAGCAGCACGATGCATGCCAATGCCTTGCAGATGTCTCCAGACAAAAAATGATCGACCTCGGCCGCCTTGCCCGGGAACTGCTCAATCGCCTGAGATTCGAATCCGGAAAGGCCGTGCTACGGAAGGAAAGCCATGGCACACCCTTCGCCGACGTGCAGCGTCGCATCAACATGTATCTTCGCGCATTGTGGGCACGGGAATTCAACATGAAGCAGACAGGCCGGTATTTCGAGAAGAACCCGGGTTACCTGCCTTACATCGAGAACCACTACATCCATCTGCCGGACGCTTATGAGGATTTCGAGGAAATTCCGGGAGGTGAAGTCTATCGCGCAGCTTCGGCCCATGCCGCAGCCCATTTGGTTTATACGAATGCTCCCATTTCCGCGGAATCGCTCGACAACTGGCAAATCGCGGTGATTTCAGTCGTGGAGGACGCCCGGGTGGAGGCGCTCGCGATGCGGGAATTTCCCGGACTGAAGCAGATATGGTCGAGATTGCACAAGGCAACACCTGCGGAGGCGGAAACTGCGGGGGATTATCTTGACAGGCTCGCCCGCGCGCTGCTGGATGAGACCTACCGGGACGACGATCCCTGGATCGTTCTGGGAAGGCGCCTTTTCAAGGAAGCTTCGCTGGATACGAACCGGGTTTCGCGGGATGTCGGCGTGAAGCTTGCGCAGGCTTTCGGCGAAAAAAACATGGCCTTCAATCCCCGCACAGACCTGTTGAGTCCGCCCTACCGGGACGACAACCGCTATGTCTGGGAGTCGGCCAGAGCCGGTTCCGAAATGCTCGCCCGGATCAAGACCGGGAAGAGACTGCTCAGGTTTGCCAGCCGCTTCGGCATGACCAACGAAGTGGCGGCCGAATCGGATGAAGAGGACGCCAAGCAGGCCTCCATTCTTTCCGTGATCTTCAATTTCAAGCGTGAATTCGCCGACACCCGTGAAAAAAGGGCGCTGCTTCCGGGCGTCGCGCCCTTCCATTATCCGGAATGGGATTACCGGATCCAGTCGGAGCAGGAATTCTGGGTGCTTTTGCTCGAAATGCAGGCGAAATCAGGCGAATTGAAAATCATCGAAGACATCATCGCCAGGAACAAGCATCTCATTTCACGCATGAAAATCCTGCTCGATGCGATCCAGCCGGAGGGGGTGCAGCGCATCAGGAAGCTCGAGGAAGGGGACGAGATCGACGTCAATGCCGCCGTCCGCGCCCAAATCGACATCAGGATGGGCATGCAGCCCGATTCAAGGATCATGATGCGCGCCGTCAGGAAGACCCGCGACATTTCCGTCCTCGTGCTCCTGGATATTTCCAAGTCGACGAACGACAAGATCAAGGGGCAGAAGCATACCGTTCTGGAGCTCACCAGGGAGGCCTGCGTGCTCCTGGCCGACGCCATTTTCAAGGTGGGGGATCCTTTCGCCATACACGGCTTCTGCTCAGACAGCCGGCACCATGTCGAATATTTCAGGTTCAAGGATTTCGATCAGCCCTACGACGATGCCGCCAAATCCAGGCTTGCCGGCATGACTGGCCAGCTATCGACGAGGATGGGCGCGGCCATCAGGCATGCAACGCATTACCTGAACAAGCAGAAGTCGGAAAAGAAGCTCCTCATGGTGATTACGGACGGGGAGCCCGCCGACGTCGACGTGCGCGACCACAAGTACCTGCAATACGACGCCAAGAAGGCTGTCGAGGAAGCCCGAAGGAGCGGCATCCTCACCTATTGCATGAACCTCGATCCCAAGGCGGACCATTACGTCTCGCGCATTTTCGGCCAGAGGAACTACATGGTGGTCGACCACGTGAAGCGCCTGCCCGAGAAGCTGCCCATCCTCTATGCGGGATTGACCCGCTGAAGCGAAGGCAGTGCTTTCTGGATAGGCGCGCTCGCTGTCTGAAATGGTGATCGACAGTATATCGTAGAAAGCCGTTGCCGCCTCTTCGGAGTGAGCTGAAATCACAGCTTGCATGTTTGCGACAATATGCTAATTGTAAAATTCAAGATCCGGATGGAGCCGGGTTGGGTGGGTACTGTGGTTGCCACCCTCCATACCCTGATGGCGCTGATCGATAAGCTTTACCCCTGAACCAACTTGGAGAAAATCATGGGAAAATTAGTCGCGAAAAAGTACCCGACAAAGCTGTTTCTCGATGCGGCCGATCACACTTATGTAGAATGCGGTAACGGAGGGAAAGGATGGGGGTGTTGGGGAGGGAAAACGGGGGGAACGGCCTTCAACAGCGGCACCGGGAGCACCCGGCGAGCTGACTGTATCGCCCAGCCCAACGAACGCGCCGGAATCACCTGCTACCTCATCAATGGGGTTTGCCACCAGGCGGCGAACAGGATCCTTCTTCCAGCCGGAATATTGGTCAGCGCTGCACGGGGATACGCCGTTTCCTCGGCCATCTTCGGGCCTTACGGCAGGGTGGGATTCTGGCCTTGTTCCGCCCCATTCAATCAGTGCCCCGGCGTTACAGGAGATCTTCCGATATGCATGGCTGCAAAGTCACCCGTCGAGGCCCCAATGATATCGCTGGTCGAAGGCGAGGACAGGCACATACGCTCGATCAAGCAGGCCTATAACAAATTCGATGTGGAGGCGACTCCTATCGAGTCCATGAAATTCCATATCGATTTGTTCGAACGTGAAGTGAAATTCCGCCTCGGGGAAGACATCGGGAAGGCGGCGAAAGGGTTGCGCCTCGCAAAGGAATCCGTTGAATTGGAGCACAGGCGCCTGGCGGAGTCCTTGGCGCATGAAAAGATGCCGCCCGCAGAATTCATCAAGTCGTTCAACAATATGACTCTAAAATTCCAGGATGACATGGCTGCAGCCATAAATGACGAGCAGTACAGCAAGCTGCTCGATCTGAAAAGGGGCGAAAAGGTGGTATTGGCGGACCCTGACATTATCGATTCCTTGTATGGAGAAGGCACTGCGAATGAAGTCTATGGCAAGAAATAGCCGAAACGAAGCCGCCTGATGGAAAGCGGCGGGCGGATGGGGACCGATATCGGGCATGGCCCGCGTCTTTCTGCGAGGGAATACGAGAGACGGATCGTCGAGCTTTATGCCGGGCTGCCGCCCAGGCCGGGCAGGGAGGAGGAAGCCAGAGTCCGCAGGCTGGAACTCGACCTGACGGTAGATCACCGCCTCGGACGGGATTTTCCGAAGGAGAAACGCGAGGCATTGTGGAACATCCAGCAACAGGTCGAAAAAAAACGAATCCGGCTAGCTTTTCATTGGCTGGCACATATCGTATCCTACAAGCCGCTGTACAGGAAAGCAAACAGGCTCGCAGGCTTCCTGGTCGACGAATATTCCAAGGTCCTGACGAAAGAGGAGTTGGAGGCGTTTTTCGATCTGAAGGAAAACGAAAAGCCTGCGCTCCCCATGGATTTTTGAACCCGTTTCCATGCTTGCGAACGGAAAAATCCCCGTCATAAAGAGACGCAAGATCCCGAGCCACTTCAGGTAACACGAAATCTGCGCAAGCCTTATAAATACTGGTGGGTCGTGACAGGATCGAACTGTCGACAAACGGATTAAGAGTCCGCTGCTCTACCGGCTGAGCTAACGACCCGAATAACGATTTCCAATGGTAGGTCGTGCCAGATTCGAACTGGCGACCAACGGATTAAAAGTCCGCTGCTCTACCGGCTGAGCTAACGACCCGGTGAAACGTGGAATTATACCTTGCACGACAACGATGTCAATCCTGGGAGTAGCGCGTCGGGTCGGGAATGCCCGCGGAAAGGAAGCCTTCCCGCCTCAGTCTGCAGGAATCGCATTTCCCGCATGCCCGCCCCTCGCCGTCCGCCTGGTAGCATGAAACGGTAAGAGCATAGTCCACGCCCAGCGAAGCGCCCAGCCTGATGATTTCGGCTTTCGAAAGGTCGATGAGGGGGGCATGAACGGCGAGCTTTTTCCCTTCCACGCCGGATTTCGTCGCGAGATTGGCCATGGCTTCATAGGCCCTGATATATTCAGGCCTGCAGTCCGGATAGCCGGAATAGTCCACGGCATTCACCCCGATGTAGATGTCGCCCGAATCGAGCACTTCCGCCCAGGCGAGCGCAAGGGAAAGCATGATGGTGTTCCTCGCGGGAACGTAGGTGATGGGGATGCCCTCTGAGGCTTCGATCGGAACTGGAATGGATTCGTCCGTGAGGGCCGAGCCGCCGAAGACGGTGAGATCGAGCTTCACGACCCTGTGCTCTGCATCGAATGCGGCACAGAGCCTTTTCGCGGCAAAAAGCTCGGCCCTGTGGCGCTGCCCGTAATCGAGGCTCAGTGCGTGGCAGCAAAATCCTTCCCTCTTGGCCACCGCAAGGGTCGTCGCCGAATCGAGCCCGCCCGAAACGAGCACGACTGCGTGCCTAGTGTCCAGGTTCATTCCCCCATATCAGCTTGTGAAGCTGGATCTGCATCCTGACTTCGAGCCCGTCCTCGAGTATCCATTCGGCGAGATCCTTCGGATGAAGCATCCCCTGGGCAGGGGAAAAGAGCACGGGAGCGATGGCGCCAAGCCTTCTCTCCTCGAAAACGCTTCTCGCCCATTCGTAATCGGCGCGGTCCGTGAGCACGAACTTGATCTCGTCGTTCCCGTTCAGCCAATCAAGGTTGGACCAGAGGTTCTTCGATTCCTCGATCGAACCCGGCGTCTTGATGTCGACTATCCTGGAAACCCTGCCGTCGACCTTCGATATGTCCATCGCGCCTCCCGTTTCCAGCGATACGGAATAACCTTGGTCGCAAAGCGCTTCGAGAAGGAGAAGGCAATGCTTCTGCGCAAGCGGCTCCCCTCCCGTGACCGTGACGTAATGCGCGGCGTGTTTCCCGACTTCCCCGAGAATCTCGTCCATCTCCATGGATCTTCCTTCGTGGAAGGCATATTCGGTGTCGCAATAGCTGCATCTCAGGGGGCAGCCCGTGAGCCGGACGAAAACGGTGCGAAGGCCCGAGCGGCTCGTCTCCCCCTGGAGGGAATAGAATATTTCGTTGACCCTGAGGGAAGGCACTACTTCAGGCTGTCGAGACGCCGCTTCGCCTTGGCCGCGGCGTCGCTCGAAGGATATTTCTCAATGACGGCCCGGAGCGTCTTCTTCGACTCCTTCGTCTGCCCGAGCTCGAACTGGCTGCTCGCGATGTTGATGAGGGCGTCAGGCACTTTCTGGCTGTCCGGATATTTCGAGATCAGGGTTTTCTGCGCGGCGATCGCATTCTTGAAATCTTTCGTCGCGAAATAGGCATTGCCTATCCAGTACTGCGCAGAGGGCGCATAACTGCTCGAAGGATGGGCCTTCAGGAAACCCTGGAAACCCGAAATGGCGCCGCCGTAATCGCCCGTCTTGAACAGATTGAAGGCAGCCTCGTATTCGCCGCCTTCGCCCGAGGAGGGGGCCGCAGCAGCCGGGGTCGATGCGGGCATCACGGCCGAGGGGGAAGAAGCCGCCTGCGGCTCGAGGCGCCTCAAGCGGGTGTCGAGATCGACGTAGAAATCCTTCTGCCGCTTCTGCGCGGTATCGATGCCGTACTGGAGCTCTTCGATCTTGCCGCGCAAGGCGGCGATATCGGCGTTCTGCGACTGGATACTGGTGGCCATGTCGATCATGCCGCCTTCCAGCTTCTTGAGCCTGGCCGAGGCATCCTCCAGATCGGCCTTCAGCTTCTGTATTTCCTGCGCCTGCTCGTCGATTTTCTGACGGGCCACGTCGTCGTCGAACAGCCCGGCATGCGCCTGGGTCGCGAGCAAGAAAAGGAATAGGGAGAACCGCCTTTTCAGGCGGTTCCGGTTCGCTGCACTAGGCAATTATTCGCTCTGGTAAACGATGTCGGTGCGGCGGTTCTGCGCCCAGGCTTCCTCGTTGTGGCCTTGAGCGCGCGGCTTTTCCGAGCCGTAGCTGACGGTCGAGATCTGGCCTGCGGAAACACCTGCAGCTTCCATCAGCTGCTTCACGCTGTCGGCGCGGCGCTGTCCCAGCGCGAGGTTGTATTCGCGGCTGCCGCGCTCGTCGCAATTGCCCTGAAGCTGGATCTTGGCGGAAGCATGCCCGGTCAGGTATTCGGAATGCGCCGTGATCATCGGCTTGTATTCATCCTTCACGATCGACTTGTCGAAATCGTAATAAACGCTGCGATGCGAAAGGATGTTGTTGGGATCATTGAGAGGGTTGACCGCGACAGGCTTGGTTTCCGCCTTGGGAGCAGGGGCCGGGGCCTTCTCCACCACCGGCGCGGGCTTCGCTTCCGGCTTGGTCGGCTGGCTTCCGCAGGCCGCAAGCAGGCTCATCAGCAGCGCGCTCAACATCAGTTGTTTCATGGTTATCTCCTTAGTTATTGATCAAATTTCTAATGCACCAACGGCCCCCAGGCAGGCTCACGAATATCCCCGGACTGCATGGTCAGGCGTTGTTTGATTCTGCCATCTGTCGATACGATGGCTAATATACCACGTCCACCGTAAATGGAGGCATACAATATAAGTTTCCCGTTGGGGGCAAAGGTCGGAGACTGGTCGAGATCGCCGTCCGTGAGAAGCTGCGACTGGCCCGTGGCGAAATCCTGAATGGCGACATTGAAATGCCCGCCGTTTCGCTCCAGGTAAACGAAGCTCTTGCCGTCCGGGCTGTAGTGCGGTGAAACGTTGTAATTCCCCTCGAAAGTCAACCGCTCGGCCTGCCCCCCGGTAACGGGCATGCGGTAGACCTGGGGAGAGCCCCCTCTGTCGGACGTGAAGATGATCTGCTGCCCGTCGGGCGAGAAGCTGGGTTCCGTGCTGATCCCGTGCGAAGCTTCGACCCGCGTGAGACTCCCTCCCGCCTCGTCCACGATATGGATCCTGGAATGGCCGTCGCGGCTCAGCACGAAGGCGATCCTTTTCCCGTCGGGGGCCCAGGTCGGCGCGCTGTTGCTGCCCCTGAAATTCGCCACGATATGCCGCTTTCCGGTCAAAAGATCCTGGACATAAACCACCGCCTTGCCCTGTTCGAACGAGACATAGGCGATCTTCTTTCCATCCGGAGACCATGCAGGGGAAATGATGGGCTCGTTGACCGAAGCCACGGATTGCGCGCCATAACCGTCCGCATCGGCCACCTGGAGCTCGAAATGGGTTCCGCGCTTCAACACATAGGCTATCTTCGTGCTGAACACCCCGACATCTCCGGTCAGCTGCTGGTAGATGATGTCGGCTATCCTGTGCGCAGTCTGCCTGAACTGGGTCTTCGAAACCGTAAAGCTGAATCCGGCAAGCTGGGCCTGCTTCGCCACGTCAAGCAGCCTGAACCGCACCTCGTACTGCCCCCCGGCAGCGGGATAAATGCCGCCGATGACGATCGCATCCGCCCCCCTGCCCATCCAGTCCGGATAGACCACCTGTTCGATCGAATGGGGACTCAATCCTCCGGGATCGACCATCTTGAACATGCCGCATCGGGCGAGGTCCGCAGCGATCACGCCCGAGACGCCCGGCGCATCGGATTCGAAAGGAACCACGGATACGGGGATCTGGTTTTCCCCGCCACCCACGATTTCTATGGAAAGCGCAGCAACTGCCGGCCTGCAGAGGATCAGAAACAGAAGGGCGATGCAGTTTGCAAATTTTTTCATGTCGGAATACCGTTCGCCCGACCTTCAATCGGGCTTTCGCAGTTTATACAAGATTTCTTACAAGATTCTTTCATTCGTTGGGCTTAAAATGCAAGTCCAGGGTCCTGAATTCCTCGAAAAGGGAAGGGTCGGGAGGAAGCGGCAGGGGGGAAGCCCTGCGTATGGCGCGCTCGACCGCGCTGTCGTAGGCGGGATAGCCGCTCGACTTCACCAAAGTCGCCTTCAGCACTTCCCCGTCCGGAAGGAGCACCACGTCGAAAACCGCCTCGGGATTCCCGTTGATGTCGGGAGGAACGACGACATGGCGCTTGATCTTGTTGTGTATCCTCGCCTTGTATTCATCGACTATCCCGGCTCTTGCAGCGGCGGCCTTCTGCTGAAGCAGTTTGTTCATTTCTTCCGTCTGCCGGGCCACCTTCTGCTTCTCGATTTCCTTTTGCTTCCTGAGCTTCTCCTGCCTGATCTTTTCCTCTTTCAGTTTATCCTGCCTCTTCTGTTCTTCAAGCATCTGCTGCCTGATCTTTTCCTGCTTCTTATGTTCCTCCTTCGCCTTCTTGATGGCGATTTCCGGGTTCACGGGTTTGGGAACGGGCTCGGGTCTGGGCTGAGGTATCGGCTCGGGTTTGGGAACGGGCTCGGGTGCGGGTTTCGGCTGAGGCATCGGGGCGGGAGCGGGTTGAGGGGCGGATGGAATGTCCTGCCAGATTTTGGCCTGCATCAGAACGGGCTCCGTAGCCTGCCATTTGAATCCGAAAACGAGCACGGCGAAGAGGAGCAGATGAACCATGACGGCGAGAATCGCCGCAGGTATTCTCCTTTCGCTCATTTCGCAAGGGGCTTCGCGAGCAGACCGATTTCCTTGACCTGCTGGCTCTCGAGGATGTCCATGACCTTGATCACCTCTTCGTATTTCACCGACTTGTCAGCCGCGATCACAACGGGCTGTTCGGGATTGTCCTGCTGCTTCTGCCTGATCTCCGAAACGAGTTCCTCGTTCGTCATTTCCCTGGCCGACCCCGATTTCGACCTGTCCCTGAGCGCGAGCGTGGAATCCGACCGGATGATCACCTCGAGAGGGGCTACGGGGACTTTCAGGGATTGCCCGACCTGGGGAAGCTTGATCTCTCCCGGATTGATCATGGGCGCCGTGACCATGAAGATGACGAGCAAAACCAGCATCACGTCGATATAGGGCACGACGTTGATCTGGTTCATCTGGCGGCGCGGACGCCTCGAACCCAGACTCATGACCTCGCCGCCTGGCGCTGCAGCACGTTGGAAAGCTCTTCCATGAAGCTGTCGAAGCGGCTCGCCAACCGGTCCACTTCATGGGAATAGCGGTTGTAGGCCACCACGGCCGGAATCGCGGCGAAAAGCCCTATGGCGGTGGCGATCAGGGCTTCCGCGATGCCAGGGGCGACATGCGCAAGGGTCGCCTGGGCGACATTGGCCAATCCCCTGAATGCGTTCATGATTCCCCATACCGTTCCGAAAAGGCCGACGTAGGGGCTCACCGAGCCGACCGTTGCAAGAAAGGGCAGATTGGCTTCCAGGGTATCCATTTCCCTCTGGTAGGTCGCGCGCATCGCGCGCCTCGTGCCTTCCATCACGGCCCCGTTGTCCATCCCCGGCTGACGCTTCAGTTTCAGGAATTCCCTGAATCCCGCCTCGAATATCCGCTCGAGGCTCCCCGCCTCGTGCCGCCCGGAAGTCGCATTCTGGTATATGGCATTGAGGTCCGAACTGCTCCAGAAATCCCTCTCGAACTTTTCGGACTGGCTGAAGGCCCGCCTGATCGAGAACATCTTCATGAAGATGTGCCACCATGAAAGGAGGGAAACAAGCAGCAGCAGTCCGAGTATCACCTGAACGACGATGCTCGCGTTCGTGATCATGCTTACAAAAGACAAATCCTTCGTGAATTCCATGTTCAGCTTTCCAGTATTTTCCTGATCGCGCCGGGCACGCTCACAGGCTTGAATGAATCGCTTGCCGCGCAGACCAGACTGACTTTGGCGCTCGCCAGAATGGCATCTCCGCGCCTCACTTCCTGTCTGAAAACCATCAGGCTCCTCCCCAAAGATTCGATTTCGACCCCGACGTCGAGCAGATCGTCGAGCAAAGCAGGCTTGAAATAGGTGATTTCGAGCGAGCGAACCACGAAAACAACGCCGAGATCCTTCATCAGGCCTGAATTGGAAAACCCCAGGCTCCTCAGCCATTCCGACCTGGCCCGCTCCATGAAATCGATGTAGCCCGAATGGAACACCACGCCTCCCGCATCGGTATCCTGGTAATAGATCCTGACGGGAAGCGAATAGCTCAAATCAGGTTCCCTTCGGTGGTGAGCCCGAAATGCCGGTATGCGATGAGCGTCGCGATTCTACCACGCGCGGTTCTCTGGATGTAACCCTGCTGGATGAGGTAGGGCTCGATCACGTCTTCTATCGTGTCCCGTTCCTCTCCGATCGCTGCGGCCAGATTGTCGACGCCCACCGGGCCGCCTGAGAATTTCTCGATGATGGCGAGAATCAGCTTCCTGTCCATGACGTCGAAGCCTATGGGATCGACGTCGAGCATGGAAAGCGCCGCATCGGCAACCTCTGCGCTCACTTTCCCGTCGGCCTTCACTTCGGCGTAATCCCGGACTCGCCTCAAAAGCCTGTTCGCGATTCTCGGCGTGCCCCTGGAGCGCCTTGCGATTTCGAGCGCACCGTCCGTGGACATGCTGACATTCAAGAGCGAAGCCGACCTGACCACGATCCTGGCGAGCTCATCCACCGTGTAGAATTCCAGCCTCGCGACGATGCCGAAGCGGTCCCTCAACGGATTGGTGAGCATGCCCGCCCGCGTCGTGGCGCCGACCAGCGTGAAAGGGGGGAGATCGAGCTTGACCGACCTCGCGGCAGGCCCTTCGCCTATCATGATGTCGAGCTGGTAATCTTCGAGGGCTGGATAAAGGATTTCCTCGACAACCGGACTCAATCTGTGAATCTCGTCGATGAAAAGCACGTCATGGGGCTCGAGATTGGTCAGCAGCGCAGCGAGGTCCCCCGCGCGCTCCAGAACCGGACCTGAAGTCTGTCTGAGGTTCACCCCCATCTCCCGGCTGATGATGTGGGCGAGCGTCGTCTTGCCGAGCCCGGGAGGGCCGAAAAGCAGCACGTGGTCGAGCGTCTCCCGCCGCATTTTCGCCGCCTCGATGAAAATCTGCAATTGCCCGCGGATCCTTTCCTGACCCACGTATTCGTCGAGCAGCCTGGGCCGCAGCGCCCGTTCCTGCGCCTCCTCCTGGGAAATGGCGGATCCCGATATCAGCCTGTCCGATTCGATCATGAAGCCCCCCTTGAAAGCATCCTGAGCCCGGCCCTGATGCCTTCCTCTGTTGAAAGATTCGGATCGATGCGGCTCACCGCACCAGAGGCTTCCTTCTCGCTGTAGCCGAGCGCGACGAGCGCGTTCAGTACATCGCTTTTCCCTCCGAACGGAATGACGGCAGGCCCTTCGAGCTTGTCCCTGAGCTCGAGCACAAGCCGCTCCGCGGTCTTCTTGCCCACTCCGGGGATTCTCACCAGCCTTCCGGATTCCCCTGACTGGACTGCGCCGGCCAGTTCCGCAATGGAAAGGCCGGAAAGAACGGAAAGGGCGAGCTTCGGCCCCACCCCGCTTATCCTGAGGAGCTGCCTGAACACTTTTCTTTCTTCAAGCGTCGAGAATCCGTAAAGGACATGGGCATCTTCCCTGATCGAAAGATGGGTGTAGAGGGAAACGGATTCGCCTGTGGCGGGAAGCACGTAATAGGTGCTCATGGGAACGTCCATTTCGTAACCCACGCCGTTCACGTCGACGAGAATGAGGGGAGGGTGCTTCTCGAGGAGCTTGCCCGTAATCCTGCCGATCATGTTCTTCTTCCCATCCTGTAGGAAAGGCTGCCCGCATGCGCATGGCAGATCGCGCAGGCGAGCCCGTCGGCCGCATCCGCCTGGGGAATGCCGGTGAGGTTCAAAAGGCGCTTGACCATTTCCTGGACCTGCTCCTTCGCAGCATGCCCGTTTCCGACGACGGACTGCTTCACCTGCAGCGCGGTGTATTCGGAAACCGGGAGGTTCCTCGATACGGCGGCGCATATCGCGGCGCCCCTCGCCTGCCCGAGCAGGAGGGTGGACTGCGGATTGACGTTGACGAAAACCTTCTCTATCGCGACTTCGGCAGGATCGTGAATGGCGATCACCTCTATAAGCCCTTCCAGTATCGACTTGAGCCGCTCAGGCAATTCGCCTTTGGGTGTCCTGATGCAGCCGCTTGCGACATAATCGAGACGCTGCCCTTTCCTTTCCAGGATGCCAAAACCCGTCACCCTGAGGCCGGGATCGATACCCAGTATCCGCACCGTATCACTCATGACTCGCGACGGGTTTCAGAGCAGGCTAATTTGCGCAAGCAAGTTATGCCGTAACTAAAACCAGTTATCCTGAGGCCGGGATCAATCCCGAGGATGCGCACTCAGTCCTCGATCACCGCCGTGGTATAGACCGCCTGGACGTCGTCCAGGTTCTCGAGGGCGTCGAGCAGCTTCTGCATCCTGATCCCGTCCTCCCCTGCAAAAACCGTTTCGTTCTCGGGGCGCATCGTCACTTCGGCAAATTCTGGCCTGATCCCGGCCTTCTCGAGCGCAGCCTTCACCGCCTCGAAATCCTGGGGCGACGTAATCACCTCGAAGCTGCCGTCCTCCTGGCTCAGGACGTCCTCAGCTCCGGCTTCGAGCGCGGTCTCGAACAGCTTTTCCTCGTCCGTTTCAGGGGAAAAGACCAGTTGGCCGCAATGCCTGAAAAGGAAGGAAACCGAGCCGTCCGTGCCGAGATTGCCGCCGTGCTTGGTGAAGGCATGGCGCACGTCCGCAACCGTCCTGACCCTGTTGTCCGTCAGGCAGTCGACCATCACTGCGGCGCCGTTGATGCTGTAACCCTCGTAGCGGATTTCCTCGTAGTTGACGCCCTCCATGTCGCCGCTGCCGCGCTTGATCGCGCGCTCGACGTTGTCCTTGGGCATGTTGTTGTCGTAGGCCTTGTCGACGGCAAGCCTGAGCCTCGGGTTGGAGGCAATGTCGCCTCCTCCCAGCTTCGCCGCCACGGTGATTTCCTTGATGAGGCGGGTGAAGATCTTGCCGCGCTTGGCGTCGGTC
>JAJZVB010000087.1 GCA_021845885.1 Pseudomonadota bacterium | reverse complement strand
AAGCGCTGGTCCGCCACGGAAAACCCGACGATCTCCCCGGTTGTCCGATCCTTGGCATTGATGAGCTGGAGCACGCCGATGATTTCCTTCTCGTGATTCTTCATCGGTATGGTCAGGAAGGATTTCGAACGGTAACCGGTCATTTCGTCGAATTTCCGTGTTCCCGAGAAATCGAACCCCTTTTCCGTATAGGCATCCCCGATGTTGACCGTCCTGTCGTTCAGCACCGCATAGGCGACCACATGGGCGCTGTTCGGGATACCTTCCTCGTAAAGCCTGATGGGGGGAAAGGTGATTTCCTTCCCGGTCGTTCCGCCCATCGCGATGCCGAGAGAATCCGTGACGAGGGTTTCGAATCTGATCCATTCGCCGTCCACCACGCGGTAGATCGTCCCCCCGTCGGCATTCACGATGTTTTTCGCAGCAATCAGGATCGCTTCCAGAAGAAGGCGGATGTCCTGCTCGGCAGAAAGCGCCGCACCGATATGGTTGAGCTCTTCCATCCATCTGAAGATGTCCGTCACGGGAATCTTCTTGTCGAGCAGCATCGCCTCGTATGCCGCGGTCTCAATGCCCTTCATTTTATACATGCCGCCCTCACCTGCTGCATGTCGGTAATGCCCTGCAGCACTTTCTCTATGCCGTCCTGCTTCAATGTGCGCATGCCTTCCCGGAGCGCTGTCGAAAAAAGCTCGGATACGCGCGCCCGCTCCTGGATATGCCTTTTTATCGCCTCGCTCCCCTGAAGAAGCTCGAACACGCCGAGGCGCCCGCTATAGCCCATGCCGTTGCATTCGGGGCATCCCACGGGATGATAAAGCGTGAATTCCCCCTTTTCGTTTGCATAATTCCTGACCCAGTCCTCGCAGGTCTTCTTCGGCAAGGCATCCGGATCCTGCCCCCCGGCCTGCTTCAGTTCTTCGCAATATTCGGCAAGCAGCTGGCTGATTTCTTCCTGACTCGCGACACTGGCCTTCTTGCAATGCTTGCACAATCGCTTGATCAATCGCTGGGCGAGTATGCCGAGCATGGCGTCAGCGAAATTGAACGGATCCATGCCCATGTCGAGCAGCCTGACGATGCTCTCGGGCGCGCTGTTGGTGTGCAGGGTGGACATGACGAGATGTCCGGTCAATGAAGCCTCTATGCCTACGGAAGTGGTTTCATGGTCGCGCATTTCGCCCACCATGATCACGTCGGGATCCGCGCGCAGGAAGGCTCTCATCGCAGTCGCGAAAGTGAGTCCGGCCTTGGGATTCATTTGCACCTGGCGCAATCCCTTCTGGGTGATTTCGACAGGATCTTCGGCAGTCCATATCTTCGTCTGCGGCGTGTTGATATAGCCGAGCACGGAATGAAGCGTCGTCGTCTTTCCCGAACCTGTCGGGCCGCAAACCAGGAAAAGGCCGTAAGGCTGGGTGACAACGCCCTTCAGCATGTTCAGCGCAACGGGTGAAAGGCCGATGTTGTCGAGCGGGATGGGGTCGCCTGAAGCCAGAATCCGCATCACGATGTCTTCCACCCCGCCTGCCGAAGGAATGGTGGCCACCCGCAATTCGATGTTGAGCGGAGCGAATTTCCTGAACAGGATTTTCCCGTCCTGGGGACGCCTTTTTTCGGAAATGTCCAGATCGCACATGATCTTGATGCGGGCCACCACGGCATTGCGGTAAGCAGAAGGAATCTCGACATAGGGCAGAAGCGTCCCGTCCTTGCGGAACCTCACCTGGGTCTTCCCCTTTCCCGGCGAGGGTTCGATATGGATGTCGGATACGCCCATCCTGTGGGCATCGACGATGATCTTGTTGACCAGCTTGACGAGCTCGTTGTCGGCAGCCGCTGAAATCTCGTCCGAAACATCCTCGGCCTCCGCTTCGCCATCCATCGAGGATAGCAGCTCGCCTATGGAAGACCCGCCTTCTTCCGCATAAAACTGGTTCACGGTCTGGCCGAATTCACGCTGAGAGCAGACCTTGAACACCAGTTTATACTTGGGAAAAACGTTGTTGACGATGCGCGAAGCCTGAACCCTTTCCGGATCCGGGCTGATGATGGTGAGGCCTTCACTCGTTTCGACTAAAGGGAGCCAAAGGTTCGCTTCGACATAATCCCGCTTGATGTTCCTCAAAAGTTCCGTCGGCCTCACCCTTTCAGGCCTGAAAGGCTCGTATTCCACGCCGAAGAAATGGGCGAGCGATTTTCCAAGGGCGGATGGCTTGACCTGGAATTCGTCCATGAGCACGTCCTCGAGCGGCACCCCCCTCCTTCTCGCCGAACGGGAAGCCAGGTCGAACTCCACGGCGGAAATCACGCCGTCCGCGATCAGAACGTCGAATCGTGTCCTGACGAGCTGGTGGGAACGCTGGCGCTGCCTGAAGGCGATGGCGAGCGTTTTGGCCAGCTCGACCACCCCCTCTTCGGTCATGGGCTGGAAAGGCAGGCCGAACTTGTTGTTGATGATCTGCAGCACGCCGATCAATTCCCTGTCGGATGCATTGACGACAGGCGCGACCAGCATCTGCTTGGTCCTGTAGCCCGTCCGCTTGTCGACTTCCCTCATGAAATGAAGGTGGGGACTGTAGGATTGAAGTTCCCTTTCGTCGTATACATCCTTCAGGTTCACCATCCGCTTGTGCAGGGCGACATATCCCGCAATGCTCTGCTCGGATATCGGCAGCCTGAGATCCTTGAAGGAAGAAAGTCCGGTCTTGATCTTGGAAATGATCGAGGTTTTGTCTTCGCTCACGACATAGATGGTGAGCCTGTCTGCATTGAAAAGGGTGCAAATGTCCTTGCCGAGATCGAAGATGATCTCGTCGATATCGCTCGTGGCATGTATCCTGTTGGTGAGCCCCTGGAGCGCCTTGGAGAAATTCAGCTTGATGCTGACATCTTCAAGGCTCTCCTGGGGAACGGGCATGTTGGTCTTGTCAGTCAGTTTGGCCATGTCAAATTTCGAAAATCTGCCCGTTCATCAGCATCTCGGGCTTCACCTTTCCCGCGCTCTGCTCCACCTCCTTCATGATCAGGCAAAGCTCGCCCGGTTTCAGATGCGTAACATAAACAGGCACTTCCTTCTCGAGCTTTTTCAGCTCCTCGCCGAGCAGGCAGGGGCACAGATGCTTGGAAAGGATGGCGATTTCCAGCTCGCTGTTGGAAAAGGCCGTCTCGATGATGAGGTACTTCAGGTTGGCCATTCCGTTGACGATATCCCAAAGCGCGTCGTTCGTGGTGGTATCGCCGCTGAAAACCAGGCTGCCTTTCCCGCTGTCCAGGCGGTAGCCGACGGCGGGAACCGTATGATTTGCCGGCAAGGGGGTGATTTTCCTGCCGCCCAGGTCGATCGTTTCGCCCAATGAAATCGCCTGGTAGCGCAGATAGGGCGATTCCGGGCTGGGAATCAGGCTGAAGTCGGGCCAGATCACCCAGTTGAAAATATGCCGCTTCAGGGCGTCTATCGTCTCGGGAATCGCATAGACCGTGACCGGCTTCTTTCTCAAATAGCCCGCGCTGTCCACGAGCAGGGGAATCGAGGCGATATGGTCGAGATGGGAATGCGTCAGAAAAATGTGATCGATATTGCACATTGCTTCGAGGGACAGGCTGCCCACACCCGTCCCGGCATCGATCAGCATATCTTCGTCCACCAGGAAAGAAGTGGTATGCAAAGCTCCGCCTATTCCACCGCTGCACCCGAGCACTTTGAATTTCACGTTTCCGCCTATTTTAGAAAAAATTCCATCTTGATGCCGAGCAGTTCGACGATGTCATGATCCTTCAAGGGATGGGGCTGGATGCCTATGGTCTTTCCGTTCAGAACCGGCGATTTCTCGCCGTCCACATGCGTGATGAAAAAACCCTGGGGGCGTCTGGTGATCACGGCGACCTGGATCCCCGGCTTGCCCAGCGTGGTCAGATTCTTGACCAGATCGAGTTCGCGTCCGGCGCCGGGACCGTTGAGAAGCTGTATTGCAGCCACAGCCTGCCTGAGGGGCGAAGAGACCTGCTGCACAGGCGCCTCATTTGCAGCCGAAACGGAAGAAGGCAGCATGGCCGATACGCCGGCAGGTTTCAGCATGATGGTTTTTTCGAAGTCATGCGTACGCGGCAGCGCCTCATGGACATAAGCGAGCTTATACTTGCCTATCGAGATCACGTCATTGTGCTGCAGAAAATACTTCTTGATGGCATTGCCGTTCACTTTCGTGCCGTTCGTGCTCCCCAGGTCCTCCAGGAAGGAGTCGTTGAGGATCGTGATGACGAGGGCATGCTCTCCGCTTACCGCGACATCGTCGATCTGGATGTCGTTCAGGGGCTTCCTTCCGATCAGGATGCGCTCCCTGTCGAGGGCATATTCCTTCAGCTGTTTCCCTTCAAGGCTGAGAATCAATTTCGACATGACAAGCTGCCCCTTTATTTCCTGAAAGACGACATGAGCCTCGAAATCAGCCCCCGTCCGGCCCGGGAACCCTGTCTCACCTTGACGAGGATAACCGATATGTTGTCGCGCCCGCCATTTTCGTTGGCGAGCTCGACGAGCTGGTCCGCCGCGAGCTGAAGATTTGCCCCCAAGGTTTCCACCGCAAGGCGGATTTCCTCGTCTTCCAGCATGTCGTTCAAACCGTCGGAACAGAGCAGATAAACATCTTCGGGCAGGACATCGAAGCTCCTGATTTCCACATCAGCCTGTTTTTCTATGCCGAGCGCACGCGTGACGATGTTCTTGTATTGCGAAGCCCTGGCTTCTTCCTTCGATACCAGGCCGCTGTCCAGCTGCTCCTGCAGCAGGGAATGATCGCGCGTCAGCCGGTCGAGCTTCCCATCCCTGAACCTGTAAAGGCGCGAATCCCCGAGATGGGCCACGCTCACCCTGTCGTCGTAAAAAAGCGCGGCGACCAGCGTGGTACCCATGCCGAGGCATTCCTTGCGGCTCTGCGCAGCGTTGAATATCGCACCGTTCGCCGCATTCACCTGATCGCGCAGCATCCTGACGCCCAGCCTTTCCCCGTTCATCGCATCCAGCTCGCCGGGATCGATTCCGGCCAGCGCAGTCTTCATGCCGGACATGATCAACGACACGGCCATGCCGCTCGCCACCTCGCCGGCATTGTATCCGCCCATGCCGTCGGCCAGAACGGCGAGCCCGATGGCCGCATCCGTCCCGATGCTGTCCTCGTTGTGCGGGCGCAGGCGTCCTGCATCGGACCTGGCTGCCATTTCCAGAACACGGCTTAAATCCATGTCATGTTTCAAATCATACGATTATTCGGGGTAATTATGCACCAAAAGGCGGAAATTTTAAAAATGTCACCTGACCAGAAGGACGGGAATTTCGGAAAGATGGACAAGCCTGGCCGCGACGGAACCGAGCAAAATCCCTGAAAGCGTGCCCAGGCCGCTTCTCGCCATGCAGATCAGATCGCACTGATTCGCCCTCGCATAATGCAATATGGTTTCGGCAATATTCCCGACGCCGATGTGGACATGACAGGGAATGCCTGCCACATCCAGCCTGGCCTTCGCCGGCTTGAGCGCATTCATGCCTTCGTCGTGGTAATACTCGTCGAGCTTTTCCTGGCTGATGAAGGTTTTGACATTGCCGGAAAGCACAGGCAGCTGGACATTGAGCAGATGAACTTCGAGCCCTCCTGCATAAAGCCCTGCAGTTCTGACGGCATGGTCCACTGCGCCCAGGGCGGCATTCGAACCGTCTACCGGAATCAGCATTTTCATCATTCACCCTTTCTATCGCCGGATTCGGCGAGATCCCTGAATTCACCAGCCCTTCCGGATGCACGCCATTTTCCGATCAGCACGGTGAGCAGCGCCGAGGCTGCCGGGACCGCCCAGGATAGGAATGCGTCATGCGCCCCCAGGCTTTTGTCGGAAACGAACATTTCCCCCGCAATCCATCCTATCAGGCCGGCCCCGAGCAGGATGAGCGCGGGAAACCTGTCCATCATTTTCAGGACCAGCCCGCTCCCCCACAATACGACAGGAACGCTGATCGAAATGCCGAGGACGATCAGAAAAAAATTATCCCTTGCAGCGCCCGCCACGCCGATGATATTGTCGACGCTCATCACGGTATCGGCCAGGATGATCGTTCGAATAGCGGAAAACAGGCTGTCCTGGCTCCTGATCCCGGCCTTGTGAGCCTCCCCTCCGAGCAGATTGACGCCTATCCAGAAAAGGAAGAGCGCCGCGACAAGCTTGAGGTAAGGCACCTTGAGCAGGGAGAAGGCGAAAAAAAGCAGCGCTATCCTTGCGCCAATGGCGCCTATGACCCCAAGGCGCATCGCCTTCTTCCTCTGCTCCTCGGGCAGGTCCCGGCAGGCGAGCGCGATCACGACGGCATTGTCCCCGCCCAGCAGGACGTCGATGGCAACGATCTGCAGCAGACCTGCCCAGAATTCGGTCATAACACCGATTTCATGAGCTTTCCGATTTCGGACGGGTTGCGCGTCACTTTGATCCCGCACGCTTCCATGACCGCAAGCTTTTCAGGCGCGCCGCCTTCCCCGCCCGAAATGATCGCCCCCGCATGCCCCATGCGTTTTCCCCGGGGGGCCGTCAGCCCCGCGACGAACCCGACCACGGGCTTTTTCATGTTGTCCCTGATCCACCTCGAGCACACTTCCTCGTCGTTTCCGCCGATTTCTCCGACCATGATCACCGCCTCGGTTTCAGGATCTTCGTTGAACAGCCTCATCACGTCGACATGCTTCAGTCCGTTGACGGGATCTCCGCCTATGCCCACGCAGGTGGACTGCCCGAGTCCCACTTCCATCAGCTGGCCGACGGCTTCGTAAGTGAGGGTGCCCGAACGCGATACCACGCCTATCCTGCCCTTCCTGTGGATATGGCCGGGCATGATGCCGATCTTGATTTCGTCCGGCGTGATGATCCCCGGACAGTTGGGCCCGATGAGAAGCGTTTTCCTGCCCTTCATGTTGTATCGGACATTGATCATGTCGTGGACGGGAATGCCTTCGGTGATGCAGATGACGAGGTCGAGTTCGGCTTCCACCGCTTCAAGGATCGCCGCCGCCGCGAAGGGGGGCGGAACGTAAATGACCGAAACGGTTGCTCCGGTTTGTTCTCTGGCCTCCTTCACCGTGTCGTACACGGGAATGCCTTCGAAATTCTGCCCGCCCTTGCCCGGCGTCACGCCTGCGACGAAGCAGTTGGCCCCGTTCGCGTAATGCCTGCACTGGAGGGTATGGAACAGGCCGGTTTTCCCGGTCATGCCCTGGGTCAATACCCTGGTATTCTTGTCGACGAGTATGGACATCAATGACCTTTCGAAGCCTCGACTGCCAGTCTCGCAGCCTCCATCATGCTGTTTGCGGAAATGACGGGAAGCCCGGATTCTGCAAGTATCCTTTTTCCCAGTTCGACATGGGTGCCTTCCAGCCTGACGACGAGAGGAACGCTGAGGGAAACCTGCCTGGCCGCGGCCACGATCCCTTCCGCGATCACGTCGCATTTCATGATGCCGCCGAAGATGTTGACGAGGATCACCTTCACCCCCGGATTGGCGAGCATCAGCTTGAAGGCTTCGGTCACTTTCTCGACTGAGGCCCCTCCTCCCACGTCGAGGAAATTCGCAGGTGAGGCGCCGTAGAGCTTCACGATGTCCATGGTCGCCATGGCGAGCCCTGCGCCATTGACGAGGCAGCCTATGTTTCCGTCGAGCGAGATGTAGGAAAGCCCGAATCGGGAAGCTTCGACTTCAGCCGGATCCTCCTCGTCGAGATCGCGCAGTTCGAGGATCTCGGGGTGCCGGTAAAGCGCGTTGTCGTCGAAATCGAATTTGGCGTCCAGCGCGAGCAATCTTCCTTCCCCGTCCAGGATCAGGGGATTGATTTCGAGCAGCATGGCGTCCTTCTCGACGAAGGCTTTGTAAAGGGCTGCGAAACATTCGCATGCGGCCGGAACCGAATTCTCCGGAATGCCCATTTTCCCGGCAAGATCCATGGCGTCGCTTCGGGTCAGTCCGCAACCGGGGTCGATCACGACCTTGTATATCCTGTCGGGGTGGATCCTGGCCACCTCCTCGATTTCCGTCCCGCCTTCCCGGCTTCCTATCAGCACGACGCGCTGCGAGTCCCTGTCGACCACGAGACCGGCATAATATTCGGCCTGAATGGCCGCACCTCGCTCGATCAGGAGGCGCCTGACGATGCGCCCCTCCTCCCCGGTCTGCAACGTCACGAGCTTCATGCCGAGCAGGGCTCTTGCAAAATTTTCGACTTCCTGCATCGATCTTGCGATCTTCACCCCGCCAGCCTTGCCCCGCCCGCCTGCATGGATCTGCGCCTTCACGACCCAGCTTTCTCCCGCCAGCCTTTTGGCATTCTC
>JAJZVB010000086.1 GCA_021845885.1 Pseudomonadota bacterium | reverse complement strand
GGCCCATACCGAACTTGCCCGGGCGACCAGCGCCACGATCCGAACAAAACTATTGAAGATCGGCGCCAGCATCCTCCGCAACACACGGCGCGTGAAAATCATGCTGGCGTCATATCACCCGTTGCGCCAGGTCTTCCTGACTGCTGCTCGCGCCCTGGCGCCGTAGACGGCACTGAGTGCTGCTCCCGGCACGATGACAAACAACGGGGTAAGGGGAAATTCCGTCCGCAACCTGAAAAATGGCCTCTTTCCTGACCCGAATTGACGCTCTTCTCCAATCCATCTCGTTCCTGCCCGGTATTCGCCTCTCGGATTGGCCGTCATGAAAAATCCGGGTTAGAGCGCCTTCGAAACCCTTCTGACCGAATTGTCCGCTGTGGCCCTCGCCTGGAAACCGAGGGCGGCCATGAGATCGAGCATGGGGGTGTTCGCTGCCAGCACGTCGCCCTGCATATGCCTGATGCCCTTTTCCTTCGCGCTTTCCATGAGATAGAGCATGAGCTTTGCACCCAGGCCCTTGTGCTGCCATTCGTCGGCGATGACGATGGCGAATTCGCAGGACTCCCCCGATGCATCCGCGACATACCTTGCGACGCCCACCTCGGTTTCCGCTCCCTTCTCGGTCGTCATGGCGATGAAGGCCATTTCCCTGTCGTAATCGATCTGCGTGAACCTGGAAAGCATCTGCGGGGTGAGTTCGGCGATAGGCGTGAAAAAGCGCATGTAGCGCGTTTCTTCCGAAAGGTTTCTGACGAACTGCTGCTCGGCTTCCGCATCCTCGGGGCGGATCGGGCGTATGGTGACGATCGTTCCGTCTGCGAGCAGCCATTCCCTTTTCAGCCTCGCAGGATAAGGGTAGATGGCCATGTGCCGGTAGGGTTCATTGCCTTCAGGGTAATCGACGATGATCCTCGCATCCACTGCAATCGCCCCGCTTTCGTCCACGATCAGCGGATTGATGTCCATTTCCCTCAGCCAGGGAAGCTCGCAGACCATCTCGGAGACCCTGGTCAATACCCGCTCCAGGGCTGCACGATCGATGGGCGGCATGGCGCGGAATTCGCCCAGCATGCCGGCAATCCTTGTCCTGGAAATCAGGTCTTCGATCAGGTAACGATTGAGTGGGGGAAGGGCGAGCGCGGCGTCTCCGAGCGCTTCAGCCGAAGTGCCTCCCGCACCGAAGGAGATGACAGGGCCGAAAACCGGATCGGTTGTGACGCCTATCATCAGTTCGCGCCTGTTCGGCCTGTTCAGCATGGGCTGGATGGATATCCCTTCCAGTTTCGCATCGGGTCTCGCCTTTGCCACCGCTGCCATGATTTCCCTGTAGGCGTTCGCCACTTCCTTCGCGTCCGTGATGTTCAGTCTGACGCCGCCCACGTCCGACTTGTGGGAAATGTCAGGGGAATGGATCTTCATCGCCAGCGGAAAACCGATTTCGACTGCGAGAAGCAGCGCTTCGGAAGGGGAATGGGCGACGAAGGTCTGGGATATGGGGATGCGGAAGGCGGCAAGCAGCGCCTTCGCCTCGATTTCGCTGAGCACATGGCGCTTTTCCGAGAGCGCAGCCTCGATCAATATTCTCGCACCCTCCGCGTCGGGCGGAGCCTGTTCGGAAAAAGGGCCGGGGACCTGGAGCAGAAGCTCCTGGTTCTGGTGGTAGGCGGCGAGATAGGAGAAGGATTCCACGGCGGTTTCGGGGGAGCCGAAGCCGGGTATCTTTTCGAGATCGAACATCTTCCTGGATGAAGAGACGCTTTCTTCTCCCATCCAGCAAAGCAGCATCATCTTCCTCGTTTTTCTCGAAATGCCGATCATCGCTCCAGCGACTTTTTCCGGTTCGGTCATTGCCTGGGGCGTGAGCAGGACGAGCGCGGCATCCACGTTCGGGTCTTCCATGCAGAGGGTCACGCTTTTCTCGTACCTTTCCACCGTGGCGTCCCCGATGAGATCGACGGGATTGCCCCTCGACCAGTTCGAAGGCAGAAAGGCATTCAGCTTTTCGAGGGTTTCGTTCGAAAGAACAGCGAGCTTCACGCCGCAATCCGCAGCGCTGTCCGCAGCCATGACCCCGGGTCCTCCGCCGTTGGTGACGATCACCAGCCTGTCCCCTTTCGGCCTGTTCGGGGAGGAAAGCACTCTCGCCGCAGCGAAAAGCTGGGAATAGGTTTTCACCCTGACCGTGCCCGCGCGCCGCAATGCGGCGCCGAATACGGCATCCTTTCCCACGATCGCGCCGGTATGGGTGAGCGCCGCCTTCGACCCGGTTTCGTTCCTCCCCACTTTCAGCACCAGAACGGGCTTCGTCCTGGCAGCCGCCCTCAATGCGCTCATGAATCTTCTCGCCGACCGGATGCCTTCGACATAGAGCAGGATGCTGGAGGTTTCCGGATCGGCAAGGAGGAAGTCGAGTATCTCGCCGAAATCGACATCGAGCGTGTCGCCCATTGAAATCACGCTCGAAAATCCCACGTCGGCAGCAAGCGCCCAGTCGAGGATGGCCGTGCAAATCGCGCCCGACTGGGAAACGAGCGCGAGGCGTCCCGGCTTAGCTGCGGCCTTGCTGAATGTGGCATTGAGCCCCACCATGGGCCTCATGACGCCCAGGCAGTTCGGGCCTACGACCCTGATTCCCCAAGATTTCGCCCGCTCGGCGGTCTGAACGGTCTGGAAATCGTCGAGGCCCGCCGTGACGATCACGACGACTTTCACGCCCTTCTTTCCGCAGGCATCGATCAGCCCGGGTATGCTCTCCGGCGGGGTGGCGATGACGGCCATTTCGACCGTCCCCTCGATCGAGGCGATGTCGGGATGGGCGGGCAATCCGAGGATTTTCTTGCGCCTGGGGTTGACGGCATAAAGCCTGCCCTTGAAGCCGGCTTCCAGCAGATTGGAGAGAACCAGCCTGCCTACCGAATCTTCCCTTTCGCTGGCCCCGATCAGGGCGACGGATTCGGGAGAGAAAAGCGCATCGAGGGAATGCATTTCATGCCTTTTTCCATTTCTTGAGAAGCAGCGAATTGCTGACCACGGAAACCGAGCTCATCGCCATGGCGGCACCGGCGAACACCGGGCTCAGGAAGCCCAGGGCGGCGAGCGGAATGCCGAGCACATTGTAGACGAAGGCGAAGAAAAGATTTTGACGGATTTTTTTCAATGTGGCTCTGGACAGTTCTATCGCGTCGGCGACGGAATTCAGGTCGCTTCGCATCAACGTGATGTCCGCGGATTCGATCGCGATGCCGGAACCCGAACCTATGGCGAAGCTCACGTCGGATGCGGCGAGCGCGGGCGCGTCGTTGATGCCGTCTCCCGCCATGGCGACGATTTTCCCTTGCGCTTTCAGCCTGGAGACTTCGGCTGCCTTGTTTCCCGGAAGCACGTTCGACAGAAACTGTTCTATTCCGGCCTGCTCCGCGATGATTTCCGCGGTTGCCTGGTTGTCGCCCGTCATCATGACGATTTCGATGCCCATGGATTTCAGCCTTTTAACCGCGTCTCCGGAAGTCGGCCTCAGCCTGTCGGCAATATGGAAGACGCCGATCAGTTCGTCTTCCCTGGCCAATCCCACGAGGGTGTCGCCCCCTTGAAGGCCTTCCATGCCGATGCCCTTTTCGGCAAGCAGGGGAGGGGAACCCAGCCAGTATCGGATATTGCCTATGGTGGCGGTCACGCCTCCCCCGGGAATGGCTGAAAATCGTTCGGCGCTCAAAGGCAATGCATTCATGGCCTTGCCCTTTTCGACAATGGCTTTCGCCAGGGGATGCTCTGAACCTGATTCGAGCGCCATGGCGATGGAAATCAGCTCGTTTTCGGACAGGGAAAAAGCCTCGATTTTCGTGACGGAGGGCCTGCCTTCCGTGAGGGTGCCCGTCTTGTCGAGAACGAGGATCTCTATTTTTTCGGCATGCTCCAGGGCTTGCGCATTCCTGACCAGAATGCCCGATTTGGCGCCCTGGCCGATCCCCACCATGATCGCAGTGGGGGTGGCGAGCCCCAGCGCGCAGGGGCAGGCGATGACGAGCACGGCCACGGCGTTGATCAGCCCCGGGACGGGATGGCCTGAAATCCACCAGGAAGCCAGGGTGAGCAGGGCAACCGATGCGACTGACGGGACGAAGATGGCTGAGATTTTGTCAGCCAATCGCTGTATGGGGGCCTTGGACCCCTGCGCTTCCTCGACGAGCCTGATGATCGCGGCGAGCTGGGTTTCCTCCCCGACGCTGCTTGCTTCGCATCGGATCGCCCCGTTCTGGTTGACGGTCGCGGCATAGATTCTGTCCCGGGGTTTCTTTTCGACCGGGATGCTTTCCCCTGTCAGCATGGATTCGTCGACCATGGAATTCCCTTCGATCACGATGCCGTCGACGGGCACGATTTCCCCCGCTTTCACGAGGAAGAGATCCCCGACCCGGAGCTGCGAGGCCTCGATGTCGATCCATTCCCCGTCTCTTTCGACATGGGCCGCCTTGGGCTGAAGCTTCACGAGCTCTTCTATTGCCCCCGATGTTTTTCCCTTGACGCGCCCTTCGAGCATTTTTCCCATGAGCACCAGGGTGATGACTGAAGCGCCGGCCTCGAAATAGAGATGAAGGTCCAGGGAAAAAAGGGTCACGATGACGCTGTAGAAATAGGCCACGCTGGTTCCCAATGCAACCAGCACGTCCATGTTGGCGCTTCCGCCCTTCAATGAATGCCAGGCCCCGACATAGAACCGTCTTCCCACCCAGAACTGCACTGGGGTGGCAAGGATGAGCTGGATGAGGCGCGGAATGTGGAATCCCGCCATGTGCAGGAGAAGCGGGAAGGTGAGGGTCGCCGAAAAGAGGAAGAGCCCGAGGTCCTTTTTGTAGGCTTCCTCCCTTTTTCTTCCGGTTTCTGCAGGGGAAGCTTCGTAGCCGGCATTTTCGACCGCCTCGATGAGCCTGGGAACCGTCACCGAACCCCTGGGGAAGCGGACATGCGCCTTTTCGGAAGCGAAATTGACATTCGCCTCGACCCCTTCCAGGGCATTGAGCGCCTTTTCTATGGTGAGGGCGCAATTCGCGCAATGCATGCCCGAAATGGAAAGGTTCACCGTCTCCTTCGGCACATCGAATCCGGTCTTCAGCACGACATCGACGAGTGCTTTCGAACCGGTTTTTTCGGGGTCATATTCGACATAGGCTTTTTCATTCGCGAAATTGACGTTCGCCTTCACCCCTTCGACGGCATTCAGGGCCTTTTCCACCCTTCCGGCGCAGTTCACGCAATGCATGCCTTCGATGGGGATTTCGATCTTTTCCATGTTTCGATATTAGCGCAGCGCCCGGGCAATTGACAATCGGCGTGGCATGATTTCCCATCTATGATGGAAGGATGCAGATAGAACTCTATTTCACCGTGATGGCGGGCATGGTGCTGGCTTTTTTCCTGATGGTCGGCGAAGTCGTCGCATTGAGAAAGGTGGGCATGAGGCTCTATTCCCGCCTGAAAGCCATGCGCCGTTCGGGAAGAAAATGGCGATTTTACGCGGAAATGGGCCTCGTCATCCTTTTCTTCCTCGTCCAGCCCTTCATCGTGGGCTGGCTGGTGACCGGAGCGCTCAACGGGTTCAATTCCCATTTCGCAGTGAATCTGATCAGGGAATTGAAGGAGGGGCTTTCGCTGATTCTCGGCCGCTAGTCGGTCGGGCGCATCTGGGGAAAAAGGATCACGTCGCGTATGCTGGGGCTGTCCGTCAGCAGCATGACGAGCCTGTCTATGCCTATGCCTTCTCCCGCGGTGGGCGGAAGCCCGTGCTCGAGGGCCCGGATGTAGTCCGCGTCATAATGCATCGCCTCCATGTCCCCGGACTCCTTCTGCCTCACCTGCTCCATGAAGCGCTCGGCCTGGTCCTCCGGATCGTTGAGCTCTGAAAACCCGTTGGCGATTTCGCGCCCGGCGATGAAAAGCTCGAAGCGGTCCGTGACGGAGGGATTGACGTCGTTTCTTCTGGCCAAAGGGGAAGCTTCGGCGGGATAGTCGACGATGAAGGTGGGATCAAAAAGAAGGTGCTCCGTTGTCTCCTCGAAAAGAGAAAGCTGGAGGCCCCCGATGCCGTCCGTCCTCTTGAAATGAACGCCCAGTTCCTCGAGCTTCGAAATCAGATAAGGGCGGCTTTCGAGGTCGGATGCCTGGAATTCGGGATGGTATTTCATGATCGCCCGGGAAAGGGTGAGGCGCTCGAAAGGTTTCCCGAAGTCGAGCTTTTTTCCCTGGTATTCGAAATGCACGACGCCCAGCGTTTTCCTGGCCACTTCCCTGAAAAGTTCTTCGGTGAAATCCATCAGGTATTGGTAGTCGCGATAGGCCTCGTAGAATTCGAGCATGGTGAATTCAGGATTGTGCCGGGTCGACATGCCTTCGTTCCTGAAATTCCTGTTGATTTCATAGACCTTTTCCATTCCGCCAACGACCAGCCGCTTCAGGTAGAGTTCGGGCGCTATCCTGAGATAGAGCTGCATGTCGAGCGTGTTGTGATGGGTGACGAAAGGCCTGGCTGAAGCCCCTCCGGGAATCGGGTGCATCATCGGGGTTTCCACCTCGAGATAGCCCTTCCGGGTGAAGAATTCGCGCATCGCCTGGATGATTTTCGATCTCGCCACGAACACTTTTCTGGTTTCCGCGCTGGTGATCAGGTCGACATAGCGGAACCGGTACTTGGTTTCCTGGTCCGTGAGGCCGTGATATTTTTCGGGCAAGGGGCGCAATGCCTTGGAGAGCAGCTTGATCTCGCTCACTTCGACGGAAAGTTCGCCCGTCTTCGTCCTGAAGAGCCTGCCCTTTGCGCCCAGGATGTCGCCCAGGTCGTAATGCTTGAAAGCTTCGTGGGCATCGATCCCGGAAATGTCGTTGGTGATGTAGAGTTGGATTTTTCCGCTCATGTCCTGGAGCGTTGCGAAGCTCGCCTTCCCCATCACGCGCTTCAGCATCATTCTTCCCGCGACGGAAACCATGATCGCCTTCTCTTTGAGTTCTTCGTTGGAGGCCGAACCGTGCTGTTCGTGGAGGTCTCCCGCGAGATGAGTCCTTTCGAAATCATTGGGGAAGGCGATGCCCTTTTCCCTCAATGCGGAGAGCTTGGCGCGGCGCTCGGCCACGATCTGGTTTTCGTCCTGTTGTTCCGTCATGGTTCTGCCTGGAAATGGGTCATGAATTGTAGCATTGTGCCGCATGGCCTGCCATAGCCGATTCCCGGGGAATGTCATGATGGCTTCATTTAGGTCATATATAATCTATCGAAATATGCCCATCTGGAAGATCAAAGCAATGAGAGTGCCGGCACTGATCCTTTTTCTCGCCTTTTCCGCAGCGCCGGCTTTCGCTTCCACTTTCTCTTTCGTTACGCCATCCAACTCGCTAGCGGCAGGATCGGCCGTAGACGCACAGGCGAAGTTCCAGGTTTCGGCAGGCTTGATGTACGTCACCCTGGTCAATGTCGAGTCGGGCATTACGAGCGTAGGGCAGAACATCAGCTCGATTTTCTTCACCGTCAACAGCGGCGCTTCGGTTTTGAGCCTTTCGCCGTCCGATCTTGCCGCAAGCTCGGGCACCGAAGTGAGCATTGATTCCAGCGGAACAGTCACCGGAAGCCAGACGGTTTCCTCCACGCACTGGAAAGCCGGTTCTTCTTCAGGGCAGTCCTATCTCAACGACCTTTCCGGCGGGCAGCCCGTCGACACCATTATCGGCCCGCCCTCTTACGCCACTGTCAATTCGAGCATTGCGGGAAACGCTCCGCACAATCCCTTCGTCCAGCAGCAGGCCGTATTCACCATCAGGAACCCCGGGCTCTTGGCGACAAGCACCATCTCGAGCGTTTCGATCGGCTTCGGCACGGCAGCCGGAAACGCGGTGAGGGCGATTCCGGAACCGGGCGGACTCGCTTTGCTCGGAATCGGCCTCATCGCTTTATTCATCAAAAGATCAAAAAGTTAGCGGTTTCGTCCTGCAATGAAACCGGCCATGGGGATGGGAGGACGGGAATGGAAAAGCAGGATTTTCCGCTTTCCGAAGTCTACCCGAGACAGCCCGCCCGCCTTCCGGGGTGAAATGATCAGACGCCTTCCTTGAGGCTCGCCGCGATGAAGTCGTCGAGGTCCCCGTCGAGCACGGCCTGGGTGTTGCCGACTTCATGATGGGTGCGCAGGTCCTTGATCCTGGACTGGTCGAGGACGTAGGAGCGGATCTGGTGACCCCAGCCGATGTCGCTCTTGGTTTCCTCGAGCGCCTGCTTCTCCTCGTTCTTCTTCCTGAGCTCGGCTTCATAAAGCCTCGCCTTCAGCATGCTCATGGCCTCGGCGCGGTTCTTGTGCTGCGACCTGTCGTTCTGGCATTGCACCACGATGTTGGTGGGCAGATGGGTGATGCGGATCGCC
>JAJZVB010000085.1 GCA_021845885.1 Pseudomonadota bacterium | reverse complement strand
ATCCCAATTTTTCGGCCTTTTTTTCTCTGGCCGCCCTCGCTTCGTCGAGTATCCTCGCGGGAATGCCGACAGCGGTTGCGCCTTCCGGGACGTCCTTGACCACGACCGCATTCGAGCCGATCTTGGCCCTGTCGCCGATCCTGATGGGCCCCAGGATTTTGGCTCCCGCGCCGACGATGACACCTTTCCCCAATGTGGGATGACGCTTGCCTTCGTTCCAGGACGTTCCGCCCAGGGTGACGCCGTGGTAAAGGGTGCTGTCGTCGCCGATTTCCGCGGTTTCCCCGATGACGACCCCCATGCCGTGATCGATGAATACCCTTCTGCCTATATTCGCGCCGGGATGGATTTCGATCCCCGTGAGCCAGCGGCCGAAATGCGCGAGAAATCGGGCCAGCCATTTCAGCCTTGCGCGCCACAGCCTGTTCGAGAGCCTGTGGATCAGGAGCGCGTGAAAACCGGGATAGCAGGTGACGACCTCCCAGGCGCTTCTGGCTGCCGGGTCGCGCTCGAAAACGACCCTGATGTCTTCCCTCATGGATTCAAACAATCTCATTCCCGTGATGTTCTGACAATCCGCGCAGGATGCCCCTGAGAATGTTGACCTCGGTCTTTTCCAGGCGGCTTCTCGCGAAAAGCCTGCGCATTCTCTGCATCAGCCTTTTCGGTTCATTCGGATCAAGAAATCTTATCCTGACCAGCGTTTCTTCGAGATGCTGATAAAAATGCTCGATTTCCTCGAAAGTGGCAAGCTCCGGCAGCTTCCCCTGGGATTTTTTCCCGATGGGGAGCGTCATCCGCAATTCATAGGCCATGATCTGCACGGCGGAAGCCAGATTCAGGGAAGAATAGGCAGGGTTGGCGGGAATGGTCGAAATGATCTGGCATTTGCCAATCTCCTCGGTCGTGAGCCCGGACATTTCCGTTCCGAAAACGAGCGCGACTTCACCCCGTTGCGCTTCATCGAGAGCGATTTGCGCAGCCTCCCTCGAATCATACACCTCGAGCGAGAGATCCCTGTGCCTTGCCGTCACAGCGACCCTGAAAGATGCGCCTTCGAGCGCTTCGTCCAGGGTTTCTGAAACCCGGCAGCTTTCGAGAATGTCTTCCGCGCCGGAAGCGCGGGCGGTGGCGTCAATATGGGGAAAATGCTTCGGCGCAACGAGATGGAGGCGGGACAATCCCATGGTTTTCATGGCGCGCGCCGCAGCCCCGATGTTTCCCGGATGGGTCGTCCTGGAGAGGACGATGCGAATGCTGTCGAGTCTTGGGCTCAAACCGGATCCCCGAATTTAAAGCCATATCATAAATGAACTCCGCGGCCTCTTACAGTCCCGCAGCGTATCGAAATGCTCCTGTGTTAGAATGCACCAGTTTGGAATACAGAGAAGCGTCATGCACCCAATGCTGAATACCGCGGTCAAGGCCGCGAGACGCGCGGGATCGATCATCAACCGCGCATCGCAGAACCTCGATCTCCTGAAAGTCGAGCACAAATCCCACAATGACTTCGTGAGCGAGGTGGACAAGGCGGCAGAAAAAGCCATACTCGACGTCATTCTGGACGCCTATCCCAACCATGCCGTGCTCGCCGAGGAAAGCGGCATTCAGGGCGAATCGGAATTCATGTGGATCGTCGACCCATTGGACGGCACGACCAATTTTTTGCACGGATTCCCCCAATATTCGGTTTCCATCGCCCTTTCCCAGAAAGGACTGATCACGCAGGCCGTGGTGTTCGACCCGGTCCATAACGATCTATATACTGCAACGAGGGGAAGCGGGGCGTACCTCAACGACAGGCGGATCAGGGTTTCGAAAAGAACCAGGCTCGAAGACGCCCTGATCGGAACAGGTTTCCCCTTCAGGAATTTCGACAATCTCGATACCTACCTCGCCATATTCCGTGAACTGGTGCAAAAAACATCGGGCATCCGCAGGCCAGGTTCGGCCGCCCTCGATCTCGCCTCCGTCGCTGCGGGAAGATTCGACGGTTTCTGGGAATTCAGCCTGAGTCCCTGGGATATCGCCGCGGGAACCCTTTTGATCACCGAAGCGGGTGGCCTGGTCGCAGACCTTCAGGGAGGGGCGGATTATTTGAAGAACGGGCATATCGCCGCAGGATCGCCGAAGATTTTCGGGCAGCTTCTGAAGGTGATCGCGCCCCATCTCAATGCGCCTTAAATGCACCTTAAAGGATAGCGCAATCGGCGAGTTTTGTTTATCATTGTGGCATTGACCGCCCATTAGCGATTTATGTCATTTTCTCGATTTATAGTCAGAGTTGAACGATGCTGGTCATAGGCGGTTACGTCATCATCCTGGCGTGCGTTTTCGGCGGGTTTGCCATAGCGGGCGGCCATCTCGCCGCCCTGCTCCAGCCCATTGAATTGCTCATGATCGGGGGTGCTGCGGCTGGCGCTTTCGTCGTGGGCAACTCGGGGAAAGCCATCAAAGCCACCCTGAAGGCGCTTCCCACCGTGTTCAAGGGTTCCAAGTACAACAAGGCCCTTTACATGGAGCTGATGGCGCTCCTTTACGAGACCCTCTCAAAAATCAGGAAGGAAGGACTGATGTCGATCGAGGGCGACGTCGAGAATCCCAAGGACAGCGCCGTCTTTTCGAAATACCCCAAGATCCTGAGCGACCATCATGCCATCGAATTCCTGACCGATTATCTGCGCATCATGGTGGGAGGCAACCTCAATTCCTTCGAGATCGAGAACCTGATGGACAACGAAATCGAGACGCATCATCACGAAGCGCTCGAACCCGCCCATATCATCGGTAAAATCGGGGAAGGTCTGCCCGCCTTCGGTATCGTGGCCGCGGTCATGGGTGTGGTTCACACCATGGAATCCGTCGGCATTCCGCCCAAGGAACTCGGACTTTTGATCGCCCACGCGCTGGTGGGCACCTTCCTCGGCATTCTCCTCTCCTACGGCTTCGTGGGCCCGCTTGCGAGCCTGCTTGAGCAGAAAGTGAACGAATCGAGCAAACTGCTTCAATGCATGCGTGTGACATTGCTGGCGAGCCTCAACGGCTACGCCCCTGCACTGGCCGTTGAATTCGGCAGGAAAGTGCTCAATTCCACGGAGCGCCCGACCTTCAGCGAACTCGAAGAACATGTCAAGAAAACCAAGTCGAAGTAAACCCTAGATGGCAAGTGAATGAGTGACGATTCCCAACGCCCCATTATCATAAAGCGGATCAAGAAGGGCGGTGGCGGTCACCATGGCGGGGCGTGGAAGATCGCCTACGCCGACTTCGTCACGGCCATGATGGCCTTCTTCCTGCTGATGTGGCTGCTCGGTTCGACCACTTCCGGCGACCTCAAGGGAATCTCGGAATATTTCAAAACCCCCCTCAAGGTCGCACTCATGGGAGGAACGGGCAGCGGGGACAGCTCCAGCATCATCAAAGGCGGCGGGCAGGATCTGACCCGCTCCTCCGGTCAGGTCCGGAAAGGGGATGTCGATGTCAAGAAGAAGATCAACCTGATGGATGCCAAGGCCGCTCTGGCCAAAGCGGAGGCCGAAAAGCTGAAAGCGCTCAAGAGCGAGCTCGAGAAAGCGATCGATTCCAATCCGGAGATGAAGAAGTTCAAGAACCAGCTTCTCATCGACATCACGGCCGAGGGGCTCAGAATCCAGATCGTGGACGAAAAAAACAGGCCCATGTTCGCCATCGGCAGCACCGAGCTTCAACCCTATGCGAAGGCGATACTCGATGAAATAGGCAAGACGCTGAACAGCGTGCCGAACAGGATCAGCCTTTCCGGCCATACCGACGCCACCCCCTATTCAGCCAGCGGTAAGAACTACAGCAACTGGGAGCTTTCCGCAGACAGGGCGAATGCATCCCGCAGGGAACTGATCAGGGGGGGCATGGATGGGGACAAGGTGTTGCGGGTGGTGGGGCTTGCATCGGCCGTGCCCATCGACAAGGGCAATCCGCTCGACCCGATCAACAGGCGAATCAGCATCATCGTCATGAACAAGAAAACAGAAGATGCAATCACCCAGGACGAAGGCGTGGTCAATGTGAACGGCAAGACCCCTGTCACGCCGGCAGCGCTGACCAAGTCTATTCCTCAATGAGTTCTTTTCCCGGGAAAAGCGCGCTGTTGAAGCCGAAGTTTCTCAGATCATTGATTCTCATGGGATAGAGTATGCCGTTCAGATGGTCGCATTCGTGCTGCACGACTCTCGCATGGAATCCTTCGACCTCCCTTTCCATGCTTTTTCCAAAAACGTCATAACCGCTGTAACGGAGCCTCGCGTATCTCGGAACGAGGCCCCTCATTCCCGGAATGGAGAGGCAGCCCTCCCAGGCTTCCTCCGTTTCTTCTCCGAGTGGGATCAGGACCGGGTTGATCAGCACCGTGAGGGGAATCGGTTCCACGTCCGGATAGCGCGGGTTCTCCAGCACCTCAAAAACGACGAGCTGCAGGTCCACGCCGATCTGCGGCGCAGCAAGCCCTGCTCCGTTCAACGCCCTCATGGTTTCGATCATGTTTTCCACAAGCCCGTGCAGCTCCGGGGTATCGAAAGCCTGCACCCTTTTCGCCTGCCTCAGGAGGCGCGGGTCCCCCATTTTCAGCACGGTTTCAATCGTCATGGATCTCAACCAGATTTTCAATGATGATCCGCACTTGCTCCATGGCTGCCTTGAGCACGGCATTGACCTCTTCCAGCCTGACCCCGTGCGCGCTGCTGCCGCGCCCTGCGGCGTAATTCGCCACCACGGCGATGGCCGCATAACACAGCTCGGCTTCCCTGGCCAGAATCGCCTCGGGCATGCCAGTCATGCCCACCATGTCCGCCCCATCCCGCTCCATCCTGTTGATTTCCGCCGCCGACTCCAGCCTCGGGCCCTGCGTTGCCGCATAGACGCCGCCTTCGATCAACCTCCTGCCGCAGGCTTCAGCCGCCCTGATGCATTGCTGCCTGAGCGGCTCGCAATAGGGCTCGGTGAAATCGGTGTGGGTCACGGGCTTGTCCCGGGTATCGAAGAAGGTCGACTGGCGTCCGTGGGTGTAATCGATGATCTGGTCAGGAATGACCAGCGATCCCGGAACGAGATCGCTGCGTATTCCGCCTACCGAAGCGATGGAAACGATATGGTTGGCGTTCTGCGAACTGAGCGCCCAAATATTCGCTCGGTAATTCACGTCATGGGGCGGAATCGTATGGGCATAGCCGTGGCGCGCGAGAAAGATCACTTCCTTTCCCCTGATCCTGCCGAAAGTCAGCGCCCCCGAAGGCTCCCCGTAAGGCGTGCGCATAACCAGACGCTTCGTCAATTCCATGTTGACGAGCTGGGTGAGCCCGGAACCGCCAATGATCGCCAGCATCATTCTTCCTTCAACGCATAAATCGCAGGCAGGTTGCGCCAGGCGCCGTGCACATCCATGCCGAATCCGAACACGTACCGGTCCGGGAGGGAAAGCCCGACGAAATCCGGCCTGATCGGTTTCGTTCTGCCGATCACCTTGTCGCAGAAAACGGCGCTGTAGAAGACTGCAGCCCCTTCCGCCATGATCCTTTCCTTGATGGCCGCCATGGTTTCCCCTTCGTCGAGGATGTCGTCCAGAACCAGAACAACCCTCCCCTTCACGTTTTCCCTCGGCACCACTTTCCAGTCGATCCTGCCCCCGCTCGTCCTGTTCCCGTAACGGCTGACATGGATGTAATCGAAATCCAGGGGGAAATCGAGCAGCGTCAGCAACTGCCCCGTGAACACCACTGCGCCGCCCATCACGCTCAGCACCAATGGGTGGGTGCCTGAAAGCTTGTCCGCAATCTCATTGGCGACCCGCCTCACGGCGCGGGATACCGTCTCTTCCGAATGGATCAGTTCGGCGCAATCAAGAATTTCCTTCGCTTCCCTAGGGCTCAACATTTCATTTCAATGATCCGTGAGCGGATGACTTCTGCGCACCCATTTCCCACTTCAGGATGCTTGAGCGCAAAAGCCAGGGTGGCCTGGAGATAGCCCAGCTTGCTTCCGCAATCGTATCTCGTGCCGTGGAATTGATAGGCCAGAACCTGCTCTTCGAGCATGAGCGCGGCAATGCCATCAGTCAATTGTATTTCCCCGCCCGCGCCGGTTTGAATCTGCTGCAGGTGATGGAAAATCCTGGGAGTGAGGATATAACGACCGACAACGGCGAGCGTCGAAGGCGCATCGGCCGGTTTCGGCTTTTCGACGATCCCCGTGATCGGCTGATGCCTGTCGAAAGAGACCGAATCCGTCTTCACCACGCCGTAACGCCCTGTGTCTTCAAGCGGAATGTCCTGCACGCCGAGCACCGAACAATGATGCCGCTCGTAAACTTCAATCATTTGCAAAATGGTGGGCTTTTCGGAATCGATCAGATCGTCGGCAAGCAGCACCGCAAAAGGCTCATTGCCGATGACGGGCATGGCGCACAATACGGCATGCCCCAGGCCCAGCGCATCGGATTGCCTGACGAAAATGCAGTTGACGTTGCTCGGAATAAGGCCACGAACTTCAGCGAGCAGATCCAGCTTCCCCCTTTCCTCGAGCACTTTCTCCAGTTCGTAATTCTTGTCGAAATGGTCTTCTATGGCCCGCTTGTTTCTTCCCGTGATAAAAACCATGTCCGTGATGCCGGCAGCAATGGCTTCCTCCACCGCATACTGGATGAGCGGCTTGTCGACGATGGGCAGCATTTCCTTCGGGCTGGCCTTTGTTGCCGGCAAAAACCGGGTTCCCATGCCCGCAACCGGGAAAACCGCCTTGGTGATCTTCTTCATTTTGACTCCAAATCAATCAGCTGAAATAATGTGCATAAAATCCTGTTCGTTGAGCACCCTGATCCCCAGCGCCAGGGCCCGCTCGCATTTGCTCCCGGGATTCTCCCCTGCCACGACGAAATCGGTTTTTCCTGAAACACTCCCCGCCACCTTGCCGCCCAGGGATACTATTTTTTCCTTCGCCTCGTCCCTCGTGAAGAGAGAAAGCGTTCCGGTCAGGACGAAGGTCTTGCCGCTTATGCCGCTGCTGCGCTGCCTTTTTTCGACATCCGGCCAGGCTATGCCTGCTGATAATAAGGCATGGATCACTTCGATATTGTGATGTTCATCGAAAAAATCAATTATACTCTGCGCGACCACGGGACCCACATCGGGCACCGCCGTCAATGCATCGAAATTGGCTTGCTCCAGGCTTTCCATGGATCCGAAATGGCGGGCCAGGTCGTTCGCCGTGCTCTCCCCGACATGGCGAATGCCGAGCGAATAAATGAATCGGGCAAGCGTCGTTTTCTTGCTCGATGCTATGGCTTCGAGCAGATTTTCGGCAGACTTTTCCCCCATGCGATCGAGTCCGATCAGCGCATCCCTTTTCAGGCGGTAAAGGTCGGCCGGCGTGTTCACCATGCTCTTTTCGACAAGCTGCTCGACCAGCTTTTCCCCAAGGCCGTCTATGTCCATGGCGCGCCGGCCCGCGAAATGCAGAATGGCTTCCCTGCGCTGCGCGCTGCAGTAAAGCCCTCCCGTGCAGCGCGCCTGTGCTTCTCCGTCCAGCCTCACGACATGCGACCCGCATACCGGACAAACCGGGTATTTTTTCAGCAAATCGAAGGGCTCCGAGTCGGGCTTGCGCTTTTCTAGAATCACTCCGACCACTTCAGGAATGACGTCCCCGGCCCGCCTCACGATCACCGTATCGCCCACCCTGACATCCTTACGGTCGATCTCGTCCTGGTTGTGCAACGTGGCATTGGAAACCATCACGCCTCCCACGAAAACCGGATTCAATCTTGCAACAGGGGTGAGCGCTCCGGTGCGCCCGACCTGGATTTCGATGTCGAGCAGTTCCGTCATGGCCTCCTCGGCAGGGAATTTATGGGCAATGGCAAACCTCGGCGCCCTAGAAACGAACCCCATGATTTCCTGATATTCCAGGCTGTCGACCTTGTAGACCACCCCGTCGATGTCGAAAGGAAGCGTCTTTCTCAGGGACTGCATTTTCCCGAAGTAATCCAGAAGCCCCTTAACCCCTTTCGCCACTTCGCGATGAGCGGAAACAGGAATTCGCCAGTTTTTCAGCCGATCCATCATTCCGTTCTGGGTTTTCACGCCGTCCTGAAAAATCGCCCCGTAGGCGAAGAAACTCAGACGCCTTTTCGCCGTGATGCGGGAATCGAGCTGCCTCAGGGAGCCTGCTGCAGCATTTCTGGGGTTGGCAAATTCCTTCCCCCCCCTTTCCCTCTGCTCCCTGTTGAGCAGTTCGAAATCGGATTTCAGCATCAGCACCTCTCCCCTGATTTCGACTTCATCGGGAAAGGATCCTGCAAGGCGCAATGGAATGGACCGGATGGTGCGCACGTTCGCCGTCACATCCTCCCCCTTGTAGCCATCTCCCCGGGTTGCAGCCCGAACCAGC
>JAJZVB010000084.1 GCA_021845885.1 Pseudomonadota bacterium | reverse complement strand
CATGATGAGGTTCGTGAAAAATATGGGACTGGACGGACCATTGCGAGAGAAGGACTGGCAGGCTTTCGCGAGAGGCTACAACGGCCAGGAATATGCGGAAAAAGAATACGACAGGAAGCTCGAATCTTTCCACGACAACTATTCAAGAGACGGGCTCCCCGATCTCGACGTCCGGGCGGCCCAGCTCTATCTCGTCTATCTCGGATATGACCCCGGCCCGATCGACGGCCTATTGGGAAGCAGGACTCTCTCGGCCCTGAACCAATTCCTGGAAAAAGAAGGGAGGCCGCCCTCCGATTCCGTCACCCAAGACATGCTCGACCTGCTTTCAAGCCGGGCGGGGGATATCTGAAATGTTTTTCGGCAGATCCAGGCAATGGAAGGCGCCGGGTTCCCTCGGCTGGCAGTTCAACAACATCATCGGTGAATACCGTTCCCTGGAGCTCGACGACATAGATGAAGAGCTTCAGCCCGTCAGGAAGGAAGCCGATGCAATCATAGCGAAATGCCCGAGGATCACCTGGGCTGATCTTTATGTCTTCGAAAGGGCCGTTTTGAGGCTGCAGCCGGTGGAAGTGTTGAAGCGCAGGGCATGGAGCATGCGCGAGAAATACAGGGCGATCGTCGGAGAGGAAATGTACAAGAAATACCTGGATTCGAAACCTCCCGACCCTGAAAGATCCGACGAAAGCGATCTGAGGATAGATCTCGAAATACTGCTGGGAAAGTTCCACCGCTATTATTCCGCCCATCAACAGCGGGAGGAAATGATTTCAGGCCTGATGAGGACGCTCGGCACCATTCTCCTCGGAACCTTTTTGCTCATCTTCGCTTGGCTGAATTATTCGAGCAGCCTGAACTGGCCCGAAGTGCCATTGATCATGATGGTGGCCTTTTCGGGTATGGCCGGCGCGTTCGCGAGCATTTTGCAGCGCATCCAGAAATTCAAGGCCTCCTCCAGTTTCGAACAGGACGACACATTGATCATGCTTTCCGCCCTGGACTACGGGCGACTCGGCGTCTATTTCGCGCTCATCAGCGGGGTGGTTTTCTCGACCGCCCTTTTCCTCGTCTTTGCCTCGCAGATCCTGAAAGGGCCTTTTTTCCCGGAAATATTCACGCCAAAGGACAACCTTTCCGGCGGATTGCCGTTTTCCCTATTCGCCGCGGCGACGAATCCGGTCAACGGCATCGAATACGCAAAGCTCCTCGTCTGGTCCTTCCTGTCCGGATTCGCCGAACGCATGGTTCCAGACGTCCTTGACAGGATCGCGAAGAAGGCGACGAGCGAAAGTTCGGGGAAATGATGTAGACCAGGTTTTCATTGGGCTAACGGGATCCGTTGCGAGGGTCCTTCAGCAAGGACTCCAAGGTCTTCAGGCGGTCATTCAGCCGCCCGAAAATCCCGATTGAGACAAAAACCAGGCCCAGTATCGCAAGAAACAAGGTTGCCCATACTGCTTCGCTGGAAGCGGACTGGGCTATATCGCGACTGTGGTCAAAGAAGATCTTGGCGCTTGCACCCGACAACAAGCACCCGACGATAGACACGGCATAGTGGAAATATTTCAATTCGGGATCCCGGCAAGCACGGAGGATAAATAAAAGTTAGCCTCCGGCATCCTGGGTGTCAAGCGAAGGAATCCACGCACCAGAATGCATCGGAAATGCGCTCAATTTGTGCATGGAAGCGCAAAAATCCTGCAGTATTTTCAACAAATTATTGACTTTTATAGGAAAGCTTTCCTGGCGCGATAATTGCTCATGTACGGGAGTGTATCGCTGCACTTCCGTTGCAATGAGGAGGTCAACATGAACATCCGTTACCACGTCATCCCCGAAAGGACCGGGCCGGGCGTGACGATCTTCGACTCGGAGACAGGCGCCATTCAACACCCCGCATGCTGGCAGGACATTTCCGCCTATTACAATTACCTCGTGGACCGGGGCCGGATCGAGGAATCGCAGAACCTGCTGGCCGAGAGCATGGCCGGCCGCAAGCCGATCGCGGCATTGGTTGCGAGCATGACCAAATCGCCGCCAATCATCTGCGGAAGCCGCTGTTGAGACTGCTCATCCGCCTTCCGCCCAGAAAGCATGGTCGATGCTGAGGAATTCCTCGAATGGGATGTAATGCGACCCGTCGCAGGAAAAAGTGAGGCCGACGACGCCATTGAAGATGTTGAGGGTGCCCGAGCGCAGATAGAACATTTCGTCCATGAAGCGCAGCATGCGGAAGGAGTTCAGGACCGCGCTCAATCTTTCTGCCGGAACGATCGCATCATTCGGATAGGGAATCTTCGGGTAGGCGAGGCAGATGTTGGGGTCGACGAGCGATTCGATATCGAGTAGCCTGTAACGGTAAGGGTCCCCCATCACCCAGATGACCGCGCGGCTGCTGGAAAAATGCAGGATCACGTGATACACGCCGCGGCAGGTCATCAGCTCATCGAGCACGCCGAGAACGGTGTCGATTTGTCTGTCCATGGCGCTCTCCACCCTGTTCTGGTGGAAAACCGTTTCGCGGATGGAAGGGTCCCCCTTCAGCTGCCTCCAGTAAACCGGCTCGTCATAAAGCCTACGGGTCAAAGGCAGATCCCTCAGGTCGAAATCCGCCCCGATAAAGCCCAGCACGGATCCTGAAGCTTCCCGCACGATCTGGATGGCGGTGAGGGAAGGGCGCTTTTCCTTATCGCTGATGTACGCTTCCGAAAGCAGTGCGCCAGAACAGGGGACAGCCATGAGGTAGGGGCGCCTCGATCGATCCCGTCCGAAATCCTCTTCCTTCAATCCTTCGGCTTCGGCATTGCCACTGATCTGTATTCCGTTTTTTTCCAATGCATATAGCGATTTGCAATAGGGCAGCGTACGCATTCCCAATTGCAGGGCGTGATCGATTCCGGAGCGATCCATCCAGACAGGGCTGCAGCGTGCTGCCAGCCTTTCCAGCGGCTCTCCGAGCATGCCCATGAGTTCCTCGCGCTGATGGGCGATGCTTTCCTGCAAGCTTTCCTGGGTTCCATTCATTTTCCCGGCCCTTTCGGATTCTCCTGAGTCATTTTAGCTCCAACAGAATCTTTGATATGACAAGGGAAGAAAGGTTTTGCCCGAGGATCGCAACTCTACTACAATTCGCTGATCAACCCGGAAAATTCATGGAAATCGGCAACCTGATCGGCTATCCAGCCGCTACCCTCACCACCGTCGCCTTCATTCCCCAGGCCTGGAAATCCTGGAAAACGCGCGACCTTTCCGGAATTTCGCTGCCCATGTACGCGCTTTTCACGCTCGGGGTCGCGCTCTGGCTGGGTTACGGCATCGTCATAGGCAGCGCGCCGGTCATCGCCGCCAATTCGATCACGCTGCTTCTCGCCTCGATCGTGCTCTGGCTCAAGATTGTTTCGAGATAAATCCATGGAAAGCTTCGACCTGCTCAGGCAAATCGGCGCAGGCCCATCCTTCAGGGAAGCGCTTTGCAACATGATCGGAGCCTCGCAGATGTTCGGCGATTTCGATTGGCACGACATCGAAATGCTTTCGAGCTACATGCAGGCTTACGACGCCGACAAGGGGATGGTCCTTTTCAGGGAAGGAGAAGCGGGCGATTTCCTTTGCCTGATCATCGAGGGGAAAGTGGATATCTTCAAGGAAGACGTCCAAAGGAAGGAAAAGAACGTTGCAACCGTCGGCCCTGGAAAGACCCTGGGCGAAATGGCCATCATCGACGGGGAACCTCGCTCGGCTTCAGCCATCGTGGCAGAACAGGCCATCCTGACCCTGCTCACCAAGGCGAATTTCGAGCGCATCGTTCGCGAAAAACCCGCGCTTGCGACGAAAATTCTGCTCAAGATATCGAGGCTTCTGAGCCAGCGCCTGCGCCGGACGAGCGGACTGCTCGTGGATCACCTCGAATAGCCCAGAAAATTTCGACTTTCTGGCAATTCGCAATAGAACCCAGCGCGGATTCATGGGGCTCCATGCCGGAAAGCGCAAGCGCTGCGAGTATCGGGTTTTCGTGGCTCACGGCGAGGATGCGGCCTCCGGGATGATTGAGCGCCATTTCGTCCATGAAGCTTTTCACCCTTTCCATTTCCTCATGAAAGGATTCCCCGCCGTCCGGCCTGAAATTGACGGGATCCTGAAGAACAAGCTGGTTGAATTCATGGACAGGCCTGCCGTCCATGCCGGACTTGCGCTCGTTGATTCTTCCGTCGATCAGGAAAGGCTTGCCTGAAAGGATGATTTCAGCGGTCTGCCAAGCCCTGGGAAATTCCGAGGCATAGGCCAGATCAATGGGACCCGGATCGACAAGGGAGGCCTGCTCCCTCCCATTTTCCGTGAGATTGACGATCTTTTCCGGAATGTCGCTGATCAACTTGGCGACATTCGCCTCGCTCTCGCCGTGGCGGACGAAAACGATGCTTACGCCAGCTTGCCGTGGCACAGCTTGTATTTCTTTCCGGAGCCGCAAGGGCACGGATCGTTCCGCCCGATCTTCTGCCCAACCCTGACGAAAGGCTGATGATCCCCGCCTTCTTCGTCCCGGGCCAGCGCCTCATCGAAATCGGCATGCTGATAGCGCACATTCTCCAGCGCCGTGGGTACCTCGACTGCCTCGATGTCGGCCTGGCTCCTGATCTGGACGGTGAGCAGGTTCTGCGTCACGTCCGTCCTGATCGCATCGAGCAGGCTCGAGAAGAGCTCGAAAGCCTCGCGCTTGTATTCCTGCTTCGGATCCTTCTGCGCATAGCCCCTCAGATGGATTCCCTGCCTGAGATGGTCCAGCGCCGCGAGATGCTCCCGCCAGTGGCTGTCCAGGCTCTGCATCATCACGGCTCGCTCGTAATGCCTCATGAGCTCCTCTCCAGCCTGTGAAACCTTGGCTTGGTAGAGTTCTTCGGCGTGCGCAATTATCCTTTCCCTCAATGCGTCCTCGTGCAGCTCCTTCTCTTCATCCAGCCATTTCGCAATAGGAAGCTGGATCTGGTATTCCGCTGCGAGCGCCTTTTCAAGGCCAGAAACATCCCATTCCTCTTCCATGCTCTGGGGGGTGATGTACTGGCTCATCATGGCCTCGAGAACGTCGTTCCTCATCGCCCTGATCGTCTCGGAAATGTCGGTCGCGTCGAGAAGGTCGTTCCTCTGCTGGTAAATCACCTTGCGCTGGTCGTTGGAAACGTCGTCGTATTCGAGAAGCTGCTTCCTGATGTCGAAGTTCCTGGCCTCGACCTTCCTTTGCGCATTCTCTATGGCCCTCGTCACCCAGGGATGCTCGATCGCCTCCCCTTCGGGCATGTTGAGCTTCTGCATGATGGAAGAAACCCTGTCGGATGCGAAGATCCTGAGGAGCGAATCCTCAAGGGAAAGGTAGAAGCGCGAAGACCCGGGATCCCCCTGGCGTCCGGCGCGCCCCCTCAGCTGGTTGTCGACGCGCCTCGATTCGTGCCGCTCCGTTCCTATGATGTGAAGCCCGCCCTTTTCCAGCACGTCCTCGTGCCGCTTCTGCCATTCTTCCCTGATTTTCGCTATTTTTTCCTGCTTCGCCGAATCGCTGAGCTTTCCGTCCTCCTTCACCGCCTCGATGTCCGCATCTATGCTTCCCCCGAGGACGATGTCGGTTCCGCGACCCGCCATGTTCGTCGCAATCGTCACCATCTTCGCCCTCCCCGCCTGAGCAACGATTTCAGCCTCGCGCTCGTGATGCTTCGCATTCAGAACCTGATGGGGAAGCTTCTCCTTCTTGAGGAGACTCGAGAGCAGCTCGGAATTCTCGATCGAAGTCGTGCCGACCAGGACGGGCTGCCCGCGCTCATGACAATCCCTGATGTCGTTGATGACGGCCTGGTATTTCTCCTTCGCCGTCCTGTAGACCTGGTCGAGCATGTCTCGCCGTTGCATCGGCCTGTGCGTCGGGATGATCACGGTCTCGAGGCCGTAGATCTGCTGGAATTCGAATGCCTCCGTGTCGGCCGTTCCGGTCATGCCCGCGAGCTTGCCATACATCCTGAAATAATTCTGGAAGGTGATCGAAGCAAGCGTCTGGTTCTCCTTCTGGATGGCCACCCCTTCCTTCGCCTCAACGGCCTGGTGCAATCCATCCGACCAGCGCCGCCCCGACATCAGCCTTCCGGTGAATTCGTCGACGATCACGACCTCGCCTTCCTGGACGACGTAATGCTGGTCCCTGAAATAGAGCGCATGCGCGCGCAACGCCGCATAGAGGTGATGGATGAGGGTGATGTTCGCGGGGTCATATAGGCTCGTACCCGCAGGGAGGAGTCCGGCCTGGGCGAGCAGCCTTTCGGCATGCTCGTGCCCTTCCTCCGAGAGCAAAACCTGGTTGGCCTTCTCGTCGACGGAATAGTCGCCCGGCGCATCTTCCTTTTCCTGGCGCCTGAGTTTCGGCGCGAGGTCGTTGATCCTGTAATAGAGATCGATGTTGTCTTCGGCCTGGCCTGAAATGATGAGCGGCGTCCTCGCCTCGTCGATCAGGATGGAGTCGACTTCGTCGACGATGGCGTAATTGAGGGGCCGCTGGACCTTCTCCGAAGGGCTGGAAACCATGTTGTCCCTGAGGTAATCGAAGCCGAATTCGTTGTTCGTGCCGTAGGTGATGTCGGCCGCATAGGCTGCCTGCTTGTCGTCATGATCCATCTGTGAAAGGATCACCCCCACCTCGAGGCCGAGGAATTCGTGTATCTTCCCCATCCATCCCGCATCGCGCTCGGCGAGATAGTCGTTGACCGTCACCACGTGCACGCCGCGTCCGGAAAGCGCATTGAGGTAGGAGGGCAAGGTCGCGACCAGCGTCTTTCCCTCGCCTGTCCTCATTTCCGCTATCTTCCCCTGGTGCAACACCATTCCGCCTATCAGCTGGACGTCGAAATGACGCATCCCGAGCACCCTTTTCCCGGCCTCCCGCACCACGGCGAAAGCCTCCGGAAGAAGCGAATCGAGCGATTCCCCCTTGGAAAAGCGTTCCCTGAAAATGTCGGTTTTTCCCCGAAGTTCCTCGTCCGAAAGGGCTGCGATCTGCGGCTCCAGTGCATTGATTTCCCGCACCTTCTGCATGTATTGCTTGATCAGCCTGTCATTGCGGCTACCGAAAATGTTCTTGAGCAGGCTGGAAAACATAGCTTGGCAACGAATGGTAGGTTTAAAATAGGGTTTTCGATTCTACCACAACCATGGCGAACAGGCTCGACTTCTTCCTGGGCAGATCTGAAGGCGCGACATTGCTTCGTGATGCCGAAAGATCGCTGAGAATCGAAAGGATTCTGAGAAAATCGCTGCCAAAGGCGATCTCGGCGTACTGCAGTGCGGGAAGGCTTGTGGACGGGAAGCTCGTCGTCTACGCCGACAACGGGGCAGTTGCATCCAAGCTCAGGCAGATCTCTTCCAGCCTTCTCGAAAAATTGAGGAAGGATGCGCCTGAAATCGGTTCGATCAGGATTTCAGTCAGGGTGAACCCGGAAACCAGGCTCGAAAAAAAGCCGAAGCAGGGTATGGGGAAAAAAGGCGTCGAATCTTTCAGGGAACTTTCCGATTCGCTGGAGGATTCCCCCTTGAAATCCTCGATCGAGTCGCTCCTCGACAAGCTCGGGAAACGCTGAACCTATGCGGCAATCCCATGATTTCGCGTTCGATCCACAACATCGACGAATCGGAACTTGCCGTTTTAGCCAACGTATTCATGCCACGCACCTTGCCCTTGTTTGTTACGCTGATTTTTCGTGCTTCTCCATGTATTCCCGCAGCGCATCATTCATTTTCGACTGGTATCGACCATCCTGAGATTTGAACCAGGCGATGACGTCGGCATCCAAACGCAGGCTGATAGGCTTCTTGATTGGCCGGAAAAACTTCCCCCGCACGGCATTTTTCCATTCCTCCTTCGTTGCCTCGGGAATCTCGGAAAAATCGATTTCGCTGTCCGGCTTTTTGGAAAGCCCCTCGATCTCGGCACGCAACTCATCGTTCATCGAGATAGAGCCTGCGCTCACCCGGCGTCGCTTTTCTTGCGGAGATGATTCGGATGGTTTCTTCATGATTGCCCTCGTCGCGTATCATATGCGCCACAAAAATGATCGTTTCACCGCCAACCATGCCGATGGATTGCCATCGCTCTTCATGATCGATGCGGGTATCCAACCTTGAAAGGATGAACGGGTCCTGAAACACAAGGCAGGCGAGCTCGAAGCTCACACCATGCTTTTTCTTGTCGACAGTGTTCTTGGTCTCATCCCATTCGAACGGCATGACACCTCACCAAATGACTAAATTGTATATACAAACATGTATTTCTTCAATACCGCTCATCAGCGACGGGGCTCCCTGCAGATCGAAGAATTGGAATCGGCATTCAGTGCAAATAGGATGATCGGAAATATTTTGGGGGTGGGGAATTGCATCAAAGTGGTGGGATGTCTCAGGCTTATGCTAACATTATGATTAGCAAGGAACGGGCTGGATGGCAAAACCAAGGCCGACAACCACAGGAGCAAAGGCAATGAGCGCATCCGAACAGATATTGATCGAGAAGATCAAGCAGCTGACACCGCAACGGCTGGCGGAAGTGGAGGATTTTGTCGATTTTCTCCGCGCGCGCGAAAATGACCACTTCCTCACGCAAGCCGCCGCCAAGACCAGCGAAGCCAGTTTCGCAGCGGTTTGGAACAACGACGAAGATGGCGCTTACGACAGGATGTGATCGTGGCCCATTACTTCGGCGATGTGGTATTGTTGCCGTTTCCGTTCACCGATCAGTCTGGTGCAAAAAAACGGCCTGCGGTCATTGTTTCCAGCATGAGCTACAACGGCAAGCGGCGCGATATTGTC
>JAJZVB010000083.1 GCA_021845885.1 Pseudomonadota bacterium | reverse complement strand
CCATGAGCAGGTTGTCCGCCAGAGTTTCCCCCATTTTCAGAAAGAAATCGAGATTGAGGTAAGGCGAGGAGCGGTGTTCGCTGTAGGTGTTGCGGTAGCAGGAATCGAAGAAAACCCAATCGCTCTCCCCGATGTCACGCCCTGTTTTCCTCTCCAGGCTTATCCCGGCTTCCCCGATCCTGCGCCTCTCCTGCCTGATTTTCTTGCGCTTGTCGTGGCTCATGGTCGAAAGATAATCCTTGAAATCGGCATAGCCTTTGTTCTGCCAGTGAAACTGCATTCCTGTCCTCAGCATCATGCCCTGGGACGCCATTTCGGCTGCCTCGGATGCTCCAGGGAAAAGGCAGTGCAGGCCGGAGGCGCCGATTTCCGCCGAGAGATCGAGCGCGGCGATCAGAAGCCTGGAGCGGTCTTCAGGCTTCGAAGCGAGAAGGCGCGGGCCCGGAACCGGCGTAAAGGGGACGGACGAAACCAGCTTGGGATAATAATCCAGTCCCCGGCGATGATAGGCTTCCGCCCAGGCCCAGTCGAAGACGTATTCCCCCCAGGAATGGCGCTTGAGATAGAGCGGCATGGCCCCGACCAAATCGTCCCCTTCCCAGAGCGAGGGAAAACAGGGAATCCAGCCCGTTCTTGGCGAAGCGCAACCCGAATCCGCCAGGGCCGTGAAAAAGGCATGGCTGAGGAAAGGCTGCCCACCCGAAAGGGTGTCCCATTTTTCCGGTTCAACTCCGGAAAGCGAATCGAGGATGCGCAGCATCACCCGCTGCCGCATGGAGGAATTTCCCACCGGCCGTTCAACGGTCGGAGCCCGGGCCGTAGCCGTTGTAGTAAGTCGTCGGCCCGTAGGTGATGCCGCCCGGAACGTAAGTGGTCTGAGGCTGCACAACCACAGGAGGCGCATAGACCACCGTCGGGGGAGAAACATAGACAGGGGGCGGCGCATAAATGCTAGGCGCGAGCAGCATCCCGCCTATCAGGCCTGTGCCTAGCCACCAGGCCCCGTCGCCGCCCCAGCCTTCTCCGCCGCGCCAGCCATCCCATCCGCCGCGCCAGCCATCCCATCCGCCGCGCCAGCCATCCCATCCGCCGCGCCAGCCACCCCACCCGCCGCGCCAGCCTTCTCCTCCATGCCAGCCGCCCCAATGCCCGCCAAAGCGCCCGTCAGCATGAGCCATGCCGGCCATCGAAACGGACAGAAGCAGAATTGCAATCAGTTTTTTCAATTTTCTTCTCCCGGATGTTCCTGTTGGTTGGATTCTGACTTCAAGGGAAAGTTCTAAATTTGCATTTTTCCCGTTTTCATCTAGAAAGAAGCAAAAAAGGGAGGAACCATGCCTGTAAGCGAACTTTGCACAAGGGAAGTCGTCGTCGTAAGCCGCAGCGAAACCGTTCTGGAAGCGGCAAGACTCATGAGACATCACCATGTCGGGGACGTGATCGTCGTCGAGGAGCGAGGAGGATCGAGGATTCCTGTCGGCATCGTCACCGACCGCGATTTCGTCGTGGAGATCATGGCTAACGGACTTGACCCGGGATCGATTTCCGTCGGGGAAATCATGGTTCCCGAGCTTGCCACGATCGAATCTGAACGCGGCCTTTTCGAAGCCATCGAGTACATGCGCAGCAAGGGGGTGAGGCGCCTGCCCGTCGTTGGTGAAGGCGGCGCGCTGATCGGAATACTCTCGCTCGACGACCTGCTTGAATTGCTCGCCGAAGAGCTTTCCTCGATCGCCAGGCTGGTGAGGAGCGAAAGGAAAAAGGAGGAAAGAAGCCGCTCCTGAGCGTTTCCTCCAGGAAGTGCGGTTCGATATGGCTTGAAAAAACGTCGAACTGAAAAAAGTCATCGTAATCCCTTCCATCATCGATCGGCCAGCAATATGGCAGGCGCAAGCCGGTTCCACAAGTCTTTTGGGGACATATAATGGAAAAGGTCCTCTCCCATCAAAAAAGGCCATGCTTGATACCGCCGGTATGTGGCTTCCCCACTGCGTCTTCCTGTTTATCCTCACCTTCGTGTACGAGGATGCAGCCATCGTGGCTGCCGCCTTTGCGAAAGTGGATTCCGGTCTGCCCATGGGACTCGCCTTCATGAGCGTATACACCGGGGTGATAGCGAGCGACCTGTCCATCTACGGTCTCGGGCGGGCTGCCAGAAAAAACGCTTGGCTGCAGGCACGCATAGTCGGGCCTGCAGTGGATCGGACCGGGAACTGGCTCAACCTGCACCTCTTCCGGCTCATCTTTCTCGCCCGCATCACTCCAGGGCTTCTTTTCCCCTCGTTCGCGGCCTGCGGGTGGTTTCGCCTGCCTTTTAGGCGCTTCGCCCTGATCTCCCTAGCCTCGGCCACGGTCTATACGCCCTTTGCCATGGCGCTGGCGACATTCCTCGGGGAAAGCCTGTTTCGCCATCTGGGCCGTTGGGCCTGGGGGCTTGCGGTGCTCTTCCTTCTGGCCGGAACGATTCGCTCGCGATGGCATGGATCTTTGCATTTCGGATCGCGCCAAGCGATCCGGGCTGAAAATCCCGGGCGGCATCGCGGCATGCCTTCCCTCGATCGCCTTTCCAGGCTGATTGCAAGGGCCGAGCGGATCCCTGCAAGCCTTTTCTACATTCCCGCCGCGCTGCACTGGCTTTGGCTCGCACTGCGCTACCGAAGCCTGACGCTTCCCACCGTGGCCAATCCGGCAATCGAGACAGGGGGCTTCTGGGGGGAATCGAAAAGCGCCTGCATGGATCAAATTAAAGGAAGCCAGAGGCTTTGGCTGGCGGAATATGTCAGCTTCGTGCGCGGAATGGGGGAGGACATCTCGCTGGCCATCGAGCTCATGGCCGGAAAGGAATTGTCCTTTCCTGTCGTGGCGAAGCCCGACATCGGCTGGCAGGGATATGGCGTGCGTCTCCTGGAAGATCGTGAAGCACTGCGCTGCTACCTCGCCGGCTTCCCTGTGGGAGAACGATTGATCCTGCAGCGGGCCGTTCTCGATGACGGAGAGGCGGGCGTATTCTATGCACGCATGCCGGGGGAAGAGCATGGAAGCGTGTTCTCCCTCACCTTCCGCTACTTCCCCTTTGTGGTCGGGGACGGCCGCTCCACACTGCGCCAGCTCGTCCTCGGCGACCCCCGCGCGGGCTGGAAGGCCCGCTATCATCTCGGGCTCCGTCCGGAACATGAGGGGCTTGACAGCGGTGAACTGGAGCGTGTTCCTGGCAAAAACGAACTGGTCCGCCTCGCTTTCATCGGAAGCATCCGGGTTGGAGGCCTTTACAGGGATATGCGCCATCTCGTCACGCCGGAACTTGCCAGGCGCTTCGACGCCATCGCAAAAAGCATGCAGGATTTCTATTTCGGGCGCTTCGACATCCGCTTCGAGTCCCTTGAAAAGCTCAGGGCAGGCGAGGGATTCTCCATCATCGAAATCAACGGTGCTGGGGCGGAAGCGATCCATGTCTGGGACCCTGAAATTGCGCTGGGGGCCGTTTACAGGGAATTATTCAGTTCCCAGGACATGATGTTCGAGATCGCAGCGAAGAACCGCGCAAGGGGCTTCAAGCCAATGGGATTTTTTTCCTTTCTCGCCAAAGGGCTACATCAGCACCGCCTCCTGAAGCGTTATCCTCCTTCGGGTTGAATATGACTGGAAGCGCGAAGCCCGCCTGTTGTCAGTTCGAAAAAATTCGGCTAGGATTGCCGGGGAATCTTTCTTACCGGCAAGCGCCCGGCTGGCGCTCGACCAGGAGAATGAACGATGAAGACAGTGCTTTCAGGGGTCGTCGCGTCCTGCCTTTTGGCGGGATGTGGGGGAATCGCGAACATCAAGCCGCCCGCCCCGCCCGATAAGGCAGCGAGTGTCCGTCTCGAAAGCGTGGAAGCCGCGCCGCTGGCGGTCGGCGCAGCCACCCGGGCCGCAGCCCAGAAGGCTGCGCCTGCGGCCCCTCACCAGTTGAAGCCGCAGGAGGCCCAGAGCGAAGCCCATCACAGAATTCCCAACAGCATCGCCAACGATCCCCCTCCGAAACCCCCTCCCGAATACCCTCCCCTCGAGCCGGGGAAAGCGCCCCTCGAAGCGCGGACTTTCAATTTTTTCCCTTTCAAGCTCAGGAGGAAGGCGAGGAAGCGAGTCCGATTAGATTGACAGCCCCTCATGCGCCCCAGGCCTTGAGCCGAAAACTACCCACTATGGAGGTCCGGAAGTGAAGTTGCCTTTCTTAGTTCTGCTGGGAATGATGCTGGCCGCATGCGGCCAGGGCAAAGACAACAAGCCGCTTATGCCGCAGGAGCGCTCCGCCATGGACAAGGCCAGTCAAGTGGACAACACGGTTCGGCAGCAGACCGAAAAACAGCAACAGGAAGTGGACAAGCAGACGCAGTAAGCCCTTTTTGCTCCCGGCTGCTGTCGGGCAAGCCGCGTCATGAAATCTTCACAAAATTCGGACAAGGAAGCGCCGAAGGCGCCTATAATAGCCTGGGAACTTGCTGAGGAGTAAGGAATGGACGAGCGATTCACGAAGCAGGGATTTTTCAGCTGGTGCGAGCTGATCACGACCGACGTCGATGCGGCGAAGGCCTTCTACACCGGCCTTTTCGGATGGACCCTGGAGGAAAAGCCGATGGGTCTGGATTACACGCTGGTCAAGGCGGACGGCAACGCCATCGGCGGAATCATGGCCACTCCGCCGGAAGCGCAGGGTATACCGCCCTTCTGGGGAAGCTACGTGACCGTGGACGACGTGGATGCGATCTCGGAGAAATCCGTCGAGCTGGGCGGGAAAGTGCTGGTCCCTCCCAGGGACATTCCCCATGTCGGCCGCTTCTGCGTGATCCAGGATCCCCAGGGCGCAGTGATCTCGGCGATATCCTACAGGCGCTGCGAATGACGGCGGATCGTGAATCGCCTGATGGGTCACGACGCATTCGAACCGGCCGAGCCCCTCCGACCAGTTATTTTCGTGGAAGCTCCGCTCCACGAACAGAGCCCTGGAGGCGAGCGGCCCAAGGCGCTTGATGGCGAGTTGATGCATTGCGGTCGAGAAATCGAGCGCGACGTAAGAGACGTCAGGCAGGGCACCCAGAAGGCGGGCTGCGAGAAAACCGGGACCCGACCCCAGCTCGAGGATGCGTCGCACGGGAACAGAGGAAAGGGCGATCTCGGAAGCGAATCGGTCGAAGAATTCCGTTCTCCACGGGCGCTTCATGGTCGCGGCTTCCCATGCACGAGCGTCCGCCATGAGGCGCAAATCGATTGGGCTAGGTACGTCTTCAACCATTTTCCGGAAACAGGGTTTCGATTTATCGGGGCCGGGCTCCGACAGGTCGTTCATGATAATGTGATATTATTCGAAAATTCAAATACACTTACATTACCGATTTCATCTGCTGCCTCAACCAGGACCCGGATGCCGACGTTGGGGTGGGTTTTTATCACTTTGTATTCTTCGTCCGTCAGCCTGTCCGGCAATCCAGCGGAAGCCGCGAGCAATCGGGAAAACTGGGCGACCCGCCAAAGGTGGCCGCCGGTGCAGGGATCCCGGGCTTCGGATCGGGGACCCGAATGGATCGATTCGAGTCGCGATTAAGGTCGGCCTCGCAATGCCTGTTCCGCGACCATGACCGCGCTGCCGTAGCACAGCACTTCGGTCAGGCCCGGCATGAGTTCGTTCGCATCGTAACGCATGGCGACGATGGCGTTCGCGCCGAGTTCACCGGCGTGCCGGCACATGAGCCTGTAGCTCTCTTCTCTCGCCCGCTCGCAAAGGCTGGTGTAGACCGTGATGTTTCCGCCGAAAAGGCTTTGAAGCCCGCCGAAAAAGTTGCCCACGATGGAGCGCGAGCGGACCGTGATCCCCCGCACGACGCCCAAATTGCCGACGATCGCATATCCGGGAAGGGTGGGCGCCGTCGTGACCATCGAGTCCTGCATGGGATCCTCCTGAGAAAACATCATCATAGCACCCTAGCCATCGGTGCGGAATGCTGGAAGGTCGTCCCCGATTTCGCCCTTCTATAAAATCAGTGGAATTATTCGGTGGATCCAAGAACTTCCTTCACCGCAGCGACGATGCGCGGCCCGGCATCACTGTAAACCTGGAAGATGAATGGAAGCTTCCCGGGATCCCTGTAATGGATGGTCACGTTATCCGCGCCGAAGCGGTTCACGACGAGTTCGATGTCGGCCATCTCTTCGTATGCGACGCTCTTCGCGACCATCGCCGGGCTGAAGAAGCCGCGCGGACCGTAGAAATTCATCCCGGTCGCACAGACCTCAACCCCGGAATAGCCCACGATGTCGCCCTTGATGCTGAACGGGATGCTTTCCGCCATTTCGTCATCCGGAAGTGAAAATCATATTGTACCTCGCCCGGCATCTATCGAAGCGGGAATATCGGGCAGGATGACAGGCGTTGCGGAAATAGGGAAGCGCCTCCTTTCGAGTGCATACACTTCCACATAGCGGTATAAATGGAAAAGCCCGAAAATATTCGGGCTCTTCTCACGAGATGGCTCCATGAAGAAGCATCTCGATTAGTGCTGCTTCTTACGCCGCGCGGATATTTGAGGCTTGTTTTCCTTTGGGGCCGGTAGTGGTATCGAAGCTCACTCTCTGATTTTCTTGCAAGCTCTTGAAGCCTCCACCTTGAATTGCTGAAAAATGAGCAAAAAGATCATCGCTGCCGTCATCGGGGGAGATGAAGCCAAAGCCCTTTGCATCGTTAAACCACTTTACAGTACCTGTTGCCATATCCTGAATCCTTAAAACAATTGATAGATGGGGGATGCCCCTGTAGGGCGAAGCTCAAGAAGGCGGGAGGACGAAAAGCAGTTAACCCAAGAATCGGAGGAAAATGAATCTGACAGCAACTACGCTACTTGAAGATCGCTGATGTACAATATGCGCCTTACCGTGAAAATATGCAAATTTATTTTTTGGTTGGCCAAGTAAAAGGGCTGTAAAAAAGGGTAGCGGCCCCTTATTCATCTCTTCTTCCAGGGTAATGGCAAGTTTTGCTCGTCCCATGACGTTGCCTCCAAAGTATGACGATTTGTCATACCACAGCGTTGTCCATGCGTCTCGGAATGGACCGGGAAATCCCGCCGTTTTGGATGGCGGCAGCCTCCGATGAAGAAATCACCCATCATGCTGCGAGTTCGGCCAGCACTTCGGGCCGCTTCTGGGCGATGGCGATCAACGTTTTCGCAGCCCCTGAAGGCTGGCGGCGTCCCTGCTCCCATTCCTGAAGCGTGCGAACCGATACCCCCAGGAGCGCTGCGAACTGCGATTGGGAAAGCCCCGATTTGATCCTAACTGCAACCACAGGCGAGACGGCGACGGGGGTTCCGCTGCCCGAGAGCATTTCCCTGACGGACTGTTCGAGTTCTGCGGCGACATCCCGGAAAGATTCCCACTTTTCGAGATCGGCGTCAGACATGGGCTTTTTCGATGGCATCTTTCAACTCCTTCAGTGCGGCCACAGGCGTTGAAACGTTGGGGTTTCAATCACGGTAAACATGGGAAAATTATACGTCAATGACGTATATTGTCAAGCGTCCCGGAACGATGCATGGAAAGCTCGCCGTTTTCACGGCGTGGATACCGATGAAAAAAGGCGGAGTCCCCTTTTCCGAGTGATGAAAGGCGAACGATGATGAATGATGTCAAGACGCGACCCTGCGCACCAGGGGCTATCACAAAAGGCACTGCCGGACTTGTCGAGCCATGGTTGAGAATGATCGAAATGGTATGCGAGATCGCTTACGGCTCATTTCTGATGATGTCGATCTACATCCCGCTCGTCCCCTTTATCATCTATTTCGGCGCGATACTCAATTGGGTGTTGAATGTGGTCGAAGGCGTCGCAGCCGCGCCATTCCTGGCTTTTGCGCACCTCGACACCGACGGCGAGGGGCTCGGCCAGAAAACCACGCACGGCTACGGCTTCATGCTGCAATCCTTCATGCGTCCGACCATGATCGTATTCGGCTTCGTGGTGGCGTCATTGATCGTCGATGCGATGGGTTATTTCCTGACGCAGATCTACCCGACCGTCATCGCTAATGCCCAGATGAACAGTTGGAGCGGGGTGCTTTCGATCATCGGCTATATCTCGTTTTTTTTCGTCATGGCGATTGGACTTGTCAACAGTTCTTTCTCTATAATCTACATATTGCCCGACGCGATCTTCACCTTCATGGGCGTGCAGCAGTCGAACACCGAGTTCGGCAGGAGCATGGGAGAAGCGGCAAGAGCCGGCGTCATGACCGGCGTGGGCGTTACCAGGGCGGGCGGTCTCGGCAATAGCATGCTGGGCGGGAGTGGGATTCCTGCTGGTAAGCCGGGGGGTGGAAATGCAGGGAATTCTGGGGTTAGACCTGGTGGCAAGAGTGAAAATTAATCGGAGGGGTTGCAATGGTTAATGCAGGTGAGGCAATACTGGCGCTGGGAATGCACAAGCGGCTCGAGGACGATTTCAAAGATGCGCTGAGGGCCAAGGATCAGCAGTATAACCGCTACAAATTCATCGCCAAAAGTCATGTGCACAGCGCCAGATCCGAATTGGCTGCCCGCCGTATCGTTGAAGACAAGCTGATCTCTGCGCTCAAGGCCGAGAACGCCAATCATCCGTTGGCCTCCAAAGAGGCGGTCGAAGCGGCGGTGGACGATGAATGGGCGAAACAGTTGGTCAACCCGGAAGTGATCAAGCGGACCTTCCCGGATGGCAAATTGCCGGATGGAACGGTGGTGACGCTGGAGGATGGAACTCCCGGGACGTACAAGATCGACGGGGTGGATTGAGGGTATCGTGCTTGAAGTAATCAGGGCGCTCAACAAGATCAAGGTTGCCGGCGTAATTAGCGATTATGCCAT
>JAJZVB010000082.1 GCA_021845885.1 Pseudomonadota bacterium | reverse complement strand
GATCTCCACCACGCCGGCATTCGCTTTCCTCACGGACTGATCGGCCCGGGAGAGGACTTCGGCCACCTTGCCCATGAAAGTCTCGCTTGCAGAAAGGAACTGGAGGCCTTCATCGATGGATTTCTCGACACGAACGGACTGGCCGCTGAGCGATTGGGTCACGCTGTCGATCTCGCTTGCCGATTGGGCCGATTTCTCTGCGAGCTTCCTGACTTCGTCGGCCACCACCGCGAATCCTCTGCCCTGTTCGCCCGCTCTGGCCGCCTCGATGGCTGCATTCAGGGCGAGGAGATTGGTCTGGTCGGCGATATCCTTCACCTGCCTCGTCATGTCGGTGATGGCATGGGTCGACTGGACGAAATCGCCGACCTGGTTCGCGATGCCTTCTACGGCTTGCCTCACCCTGGAAATCTCTTCCAGGAGCTCCGAAAGGCAGGCATTCCCTTCGTGGGTTTGAGAGAGCCCTTCGCTGGAAAGTTTCCTGACTTCCTCGGAGGAATCGGCAACTGAGGCGATGGAAACGGTGATTTCCTGCACGGAAGCCGCGGTCGATGAAGCCGCTTCAGACTGCTCCCTCGTTCCTTCCGCAACCCTTGCGGCTGAAGCGGAAAGCTGGACGGCTGCGCTAGAAACATGCTCGGCATCCGTCCTGATATCGGTCACCAGGTTTTGCAGTCCCTGCATGAAGCGGTTGAATGCATCCGAAGTCAGGCCGATTTCATCCTTGCTGCGCACAGGCATGCGCTTGGTCAGGTCGCCATTTCCGGCAGCGAGTTCGTTCATCGACTGGGCGAGCTGCTTCAGGGAGGAGACGATGCTGTTGATCAGGAGAATCACGCCTATGGCGCCCAGTACGATTGCAATGGCTGCCATGACGATCGAAAGGGTGAAGGTTCTCTTGACCTGATCCTGGATCGCCAGTCGTTTCGTTTCAGCCTCGTCATACTTGGTCTTCATGAGCGATTCGAGCTTTTCCCTGATTTCGCGCCATGCCGGCGTTTCGTTCCGGTTGAGCTCGTCGACTGCGGCCATCTGGTCGGTCGCTGCAAGCTCTGCGGCGCGCTGACGGGCGGCCAGCACATTGTCCCAGTTCGTCCTGATTTCGCCCAGGGTCTTGGTTTGTTCAGGGTCGTCGGATGAAAGGGCAATGGCCTGTTCAAGCGCCTCCGAAAAGGCCTTCGAGGCTTTCGCCACGGTTTTCGATGGAATCTTGTCTGAGGGTTTGAGCACCAGATTCCTCTCCGCCTGTCCGGAAAGGAGCCCGTTTTCGTACATCGCTGAAAGGTATTTCAGCTTGACGAGGTCGTCATTGACGAATCCGTTGAACTGCTGGCTTAGGTTGCCCAGACTGTATAAGGCTACGGACAATGCAATGATGACCAGAAAGGTTGCAGAGCCGTTTCCGATCAAAAGCTTGGCCCTAACGCTGTAGTTCTTGAACATCTAATGTGCTCCTCCTTGGATTTCGCATGGCAAATTCACCACCCCCGGAAATGATATAAATTATGAAATATATTTTAATATCGACAAGAAAAGATGCAAACTTTAGCGCTTGTCCGAGCCCGTCCGTTTTGCCTAAATGCATGTTTTGCAATAGCCTACACGCCCTGCTGCAGACGATCTATAACCAGAAAGGATCATATGGTTATAGAATGAATCCATCGGGGCGATGATATTGGTTCGCATTTGTTCAGACCCGGGCAGCAATTTTTTGATCAGGAGAGATGCATGGATTCGGAAAGATATCGCAGGGGATCGGAGAAACTCAGGGAAATCCATGGCCAGGCCGGGGAGGACGCACTGGATTCGATCGGGAAGATCGCGCCCGATCTTTCGCGCTACGTCATCGAGTTTGCTTTCGGCGACGTCTATTCGCGCGGCCTGCTTTCCCTGAAGGAAAGGCAGATCGTCACCGTTTCGGCCCTTGCCGCGCTCGGTAACGCGCAGCCGCAGCTGAAGGTGCACATACATGGCGCGCTGAATCTCGGCTGGACGAGGGAGGAAATCGTCGAAATCATGATCCAGATGGCGGTATATGCGGGCTTCCCGGCAGCGCTCAACGGGATTTCGGCGGCGAAGGAGGTCTTCGCGGAACGCGATGCGGCTGGGGCCTAGTCATTCCGTCAATATTTCCCAGATGAATATTCAATTGGACTGATATTCATGAAATGACCATAATAGAATCATGGTCATTGTGGAAGGGAAAATCGTGATAGCTGAGTTGATCATGCCGTTCGGCATAGGTTTCGTCATCGGTATCGTCCTGTTCGTCGTGCTTGAGCGTGCAGGATGCATAGACAAGTGGCTGGTGCTGGAGTCTTTCAGGCCTGCGGAAAAGGATGTTCCTTGCAACTTTCTCCCTCACAGGAATAAACCCATTCATACGGCGCGCTGAAGATTCTGCACAGGGATGGGATCGAGCCATATAATGGGAATGGGTCTCAACCTGTGGAGGAGGCGTGTCGAAATTGCTGAATCTTTCCCGAGCCGCAAGGCTCGTCGGCGTGCCGAGGGGGCTTTTGCAGCAGTATGTCAAGGAAGGCAGGCTCGAATCCTTCGACGGCATGGTTTCGACAGAATCCCTGCTTTCCGCCTTTCCCGCTGTCAATTTCGATGAAGACCCCGTATTCGAGCGCATGGCCAGGATCAAGGAAGAAGCTTTCGGAAAGCGGGTCAGGGAAAGAATCCTGCCGGACAGGGAAGTCCTTTCAGCGAGGCTTTATGAACAGAGCAAGGAGCTTGCCGATTACAGGCATCATCTCGAACGCTATCATGCGATCGTCGTTCATGCCCTGGAGAAGCTGAAGGATCTTTCCGCCGCTCGCCCTGAAATTGCCGATCTGGCAAAATGGCTGGATCAACAACTCGAGGAAGCCCTGGTGACGGAAGCGCCGGACAAGCTCGATGCGATGGAGGCTTATCTTCGCATCGTTTCCGCACATGTCGAATTGAGGCCCAGCGGAAGGGAATTTTTCGTCGAGGGCTCGGACACCCTGCTTGAAGCTGCGCTTCGCGCCGGAATCCCGGTCAATTACGGATGCAGCAATGGCAATTGCGGCCTCTGCAAGGCGAGACTGGTTTCGGGCGAGACGAGACAGGTTCGCCATCAGGACTATTTCCTGAGCGAAGCCGAAAAAAATTCAGGCCATTTACTGGCCTGTTGCCATACGGCAGTATCGGACGTCGTGATCGAGGCGCTCGAAGCGGGTCGGCCCGACGACATTCCGCTGCAGCAAATCGAGACCAGGGTGAAATCGGTCGAGATCCTGGGAAAAATCGCGCGAGTCACGCTCCAGACGCCGAGATCGAGCCGGCTGCGCTTTCTGGCAGGACAAAGCGCGAATCTGGCCGATTCTCAATATTTCATCGCGAGCTGCCCCTGCGAAGACCGAAACATCGAATTCCACATTCCGGAGGAAGATGCGGCCTCCGGATTGAAGAAAGGGGAAGTCGTCCTGTTGACAGGACCTTCAGGAAAATTCGTGCTGAAAGAGCATTCCGGGAGGGAGCCGCTTTTCATCGCTTCAGGCACGGGATTCGCCCCGATCAAGAGCCTTGCCGAGCATGCCGTGGCGCTCGACACTTTTTCTTCCATCCTGCTCCTGAGGGAGCCCGACTGTTATCTTTCAAACCTGTGCCGTTCATGGGAGGCCGCCCTGGACAATTTCGGCTACATCGAAACGGACGAGCTATCCGATGCATTGCCCGAGCTGCATGGCAGGGATGTCTATGTCTCGGGCCCGCCCGATTTCGTCGAAAGGACGAAGGCCATCCTGATCGGGAAAGGGCTGCCTCAGAATCAGCTCTTCACCCCATGAGATGCCTGACCTGGTCGCGCTCCCAGAGGAGCTCCCGGTAGGAACTGTCCATCCTCTCCCGCATGAAAGGGGTGATTTCCAGGTTTTCCACGACGGCATAGCTTCCCTTGCTGCACTGGACGGGAAAGCCGTAAATCACCCCTTCCGGAATGCCATAGCGGCCGTCCGTCAATATGCCCATGCTCACCCAGTCGTTTTCCGGCGTGCCGAGCAGCCAGTCCCTGACGTGGCAGACCGCCGCATTGGCTGCGCTCGCTACGGAGCTCGCTCCACGCGCTTCCAGTATCTCGGTTCCCCTGTTCTGGACGCCCGGAATGAATTCTCTTTCCACCCATTTCGGATCGTGGATGAAGGTATTGGCGTTGATTCCGTCCACCACGGCATGGTAGAGATCCGGAAACTGCGCCGAGGAATGGTTTCCCCATGCGATCGCCTTTCTCACGCTCGTGACGGGCCTGCCGGCATGGGCGGCGATCCTCGACAAGGCGCGGTTGTGGTCGAGCCGCATCATCGAGGTGTAGTTTTTCGGGTCCAGGCGCCTTGCGTGGCTTGCGGCAATGAGGGCATTGGTGTTGGCGGGGTTCCCCACCACCACCACCTTCGCTCTCGGGGAAGCCGCGCGGTCCAGCGCGATGCCCTGCGTCTTGAATATCTCGCCATTGACATTCAGGAGGTCGTTTCGCTCCATGCCCTTTGTCCTGGGTCGGGCACCCACCATGATCACGATGTCGGCGCCGGCAAAAGCCTCTTCCGGAACATCGGTGAAGAGGGTTCCAGCGAGCAGGGGAAAGGCGCAATCGTCCAGTTCCATGCATACCCCCTTCAGCGCCTGCAATGAAGCCGGAATTTCCAGAAGCTGGAGGATGACGGGCTGCCTGTAACCCAGCATGTCGCCGGAAGCGATGCGGAAAAGAAGATTGTAGCCGATATGGCCTGCCGCCCCCGTGACGGCGATCCTGATCGGTTGCCTCATGGTAGTCCTCCCTGTTTTTTCCAATACTACACGCTTCAAGATGCAAGCGGAATCGCCTATACTTGTTGTTCGAAAGGAAGGCCATGAAGCGAAGCCCGAAATATCTAGACCTTACCAGGATCAGGCTGCCCTTGCCAGGATTCGTTTCCATCCTCCACAGGGCAAGCGGACTTTTCCTTTATCTCTTCATGCCTTTCCTGCTTTACCTGCTGCAGCAGAGCCTCGCATCCGAACAGGATTTCGATGCGCTCGGGAACATGCTTTCCGCCTATCCTGCAAAAATGGCGCTGCTTTTCCTGCTCTGGGCCTTTCTTCACCATTTCTGCGCGGGAATCCGCTTCCTTCTCCTGGACATCGACGTCGGGATAGCCTTAGGGCCCGCGAGGACAAGCAGCAAATGGGTGATGATCGTCAGCCTTTTCCTCACGGCGTTTGCGGGAGCCATGCTGTGGTGAAAAGAAATGTCGTCGGCGCCCATTACGGAATCACGGGCTGGCTCATGCAGCGCATTACCGCTGCGATCATGGCCCTGTTCTCGTTCATATTCCTGATCACGGTTCTTTCCCTTCCCCATATGGATTTCAAGGCCTGGAAGGCGCTGTTTTCCCATGGCTGGCTGAAAACCGGGATGGCCCTCTTTTTCCTGAGCCTTTTCCTGCATGCCTGGATCGGCATGAGGGACATCCTGATGGACTACGTCCACCCGACTGGCATGAGGCTCGCGCTCCAGGTTTTCGTGATTTTGTCGCTCGCCGCAGGCATGATCCGGGCAATGACCATTCTTTGGGGAAGATGATGGAGAGAAGGAAATTCGACGTGGCGATCATCGGCGCCGGCGGCGCCGGCATGCGCGCTGCGCTGCAGCTTTCCTCAGGCGGATACAATGTCGCCGTGCTGAGCAAGGTCTTCCCGACGCGCTCCCATACCGTCGCAGCCCAGGGCGGCATCACTGCGGCGCTCGGCAACGTGACCGAGGACAACTGGCTCTGGCACATGTACGACACGGTCAAGGGTTCGGATTATCTCGGCGACCAGGACGCCATCGAATACCTGTGCAGGATGGGCCCCCAGGCCGTCTACGAGATGGAGCATTTCGGGCTTCCCTTCTCCCGGCTCGAAAACGGCAAGATTTATCAGAGGCCTTTCGGCGGACAATCCAGGAACTTCGGCGGCGAACAGGCGACGAGAACCTGCGCCGCCGCAGACAGGACCGGGCATGCCATGCTGCATACCCTTTATCAGCGCAATATCCAGGCCAAGACGCATTTTTTCGTGGAATACATGGCGATAGACCTGGTTCGCGACGGGGAAGGGCGGGTGCTCGGCGTGGTCGCCTTCGACATGGAAAAGGGCGAGCCTCTGCTCATCGAGGCGAGGGCGACCCTGCTTGCAACGGGAGGAGCAGGAAGGATATTCCAGGCGAGCACCAATGCCTTCATCAACACCGGGGACGGCCTCGGCATGGCTTCGCGTTCGGGCATTCCGCTCGAAGACATGGAATTCTGGCAGTTCCATCCCACCGGCGTTCAGGGCGCGGGCGTCCTGATCTCGGAAGGCGTGAGGGGAGAGGGCGGCTATCTCGTTAACGGCAATGGCGAACGATTCATGGAGCGCTATGCCCCGCATGCGAAGGATCTCGCCGGGCGCGACGTGGTCGCCCGGGCGATCGCCCTGGAGATCCACGAAGGAAGAGGATGCGGGGAAGCCAGGGACCATGTGCTGCTGAAGCTCGACCATATCGGGCGTGAAAAGATAATGGCGCGCCTTCCCGGCATACGCGAGATTTCCATCAACTTCGCCCATGTCGATCCGCTTGAAGCGCCCATTCCCGTCGTGCCCACCGTGCATTACATGATGGGCGGCATTCCTGCGCATTACCGGGGGCAGGTGGTCGTTCCCGCCAGGACAGGACCCGAGGAGGCCGTCCAGGGCCTTTATGCGATCGGCGAATGCGCTTGCGTTTCGGTTCACGGCGCGAACCGGCTCGGCGGAAATTCCCTGCTCGATCTGCTCGTTTTCGGACGCGCCGCGGCCGATCATATCGTGGAATTCCTGAAGGAGAATCCGGCTTCACCTCCCATTCCCGCAGACGGGACGGATCTCGCCCGATCGAGGCTCGCGCGCTGGGAAAGAAGGCAGGGGAGCGAGCGGGTCGCCGATATTTATCGGGACATGCAGAGAATCATGCAGGCCCATTGCGGCGTATTCAGGAAGGCTGAAGTGCTCGAGCAAGGCCTCGTGAAGCTCGAGGAAGTCAGGCGGAGACTGGATGATGCAGCAATCTCGGATCACAGCAAGGTGTATAACACGGCGAGGATAGAGGCGCTCGAACTGGAAAACCTGATGGAGGTGGCTTTCGCCACCATCAGGTCGGCCCTGGCGAGAAGGGAAAGCCGGGGGGCGCATGCAAGGGACGATTATCCTGAGCGAAACGACAAAAGCTGGCTCAAGCACACCCTTGTCCATCGGGACGGCACCATAGACTACAAGCCGGTCAGGCTGAAACCCCTCACCGTGCCCTCCTTTCCGCCAAAAACCCGCAGCTATTGAGGACGACATGCGCTTTTCCATCTACCGCTACGACCCCGATACCGATTCGAGCCCCTACATGAAGGATTACGATCTCGATATCGGATCGAAAGACATGATGCTGCTCGACGCCCTGATCATGATCAAGGCCCGGGACGATACGCTCTCCCTGAGAAGATCGTGCAGGGAGGGCGTGTGCGGCTCGGATGCGATGAACATCAACGGCAAGAACGGGCTGGCCTGCATCACGCCGCTCTCCAGCCTTAAGGAACCGGTCGAGCTTCGCCCGCTGCCCGGGCTTCCCGTCATCCGGGATCTCATCGTCGACATGGAACCCTTTTTCAGGCAGTACCATTCGATCAGGCCCTACCTCGTCAACAACGATCCCCCTCCGGAAACTGAAAGGCTGCAGTCGCCCGAAGAGCGCGCTGTACTCGACGGACTTTACGAATGCATCCTTTGCGCATGCTGTACCACGGCCTGCCCTTCCTTCTGGTGGAATCCGGAGAAATTCGTGGGCCCTGCAGGGCTGCTTCAGGCCTGGCGCTTCATCGCCGACAGCCGGGATCAGGCGACGTCCCAGCGGCTCGACGATCTCGAGGATCCCTACCGCCTGTTCCGCTGCCACAGCATCATGAATTGCGTCGATGCCTGTCCAAAGGGCCTGAACCCGACTGCCGCAATAGGGGAAATCAAGCGCATGATGGTCAGAAGAACGGTATGAGCATGATCCGCTGGCGTTCGCGCCGGGGCATGCTCGAACTCGACATTCTGCTGTCGAGATTCCTCGAAACCCGCTGGGAAAGCCTGAACGAAGTCGAGAAGAACGCCTATCTGGGTCTCCTCGAATACCCTGATGCCGAACTCTGGGATATCATATCGGGAAGGGGAGCGGTTCATGGGGCTGAAAAACGCGTCGTGGAACTCATAAGAACGGATTGAATCCACAGGAAGGGTCATGGAAAAGAAACGCATTGCAAGGTTAACGCTCGAAGACGGGACCAGCATAGAACTGCCCATCATGGAAGGGACCTTGGGACCTGATGTGATCGACATCAGGAATCTCGCCAAAACGGGCATGTTCACCTACGACCCCGGTTTTCTTTCCACGGCAAGCTGCAGTTCCGGAATCACTTATATCGACGGAAGCGCGGGCCTGCTCTATTACAGAGGTTATCCGATCGAGCAGCTTGCGGAAAAATCGAGTTTCCTCGAGGTCTGTTATCTTCTTCTTTACGGGGAGCTTCCCCGGGAAGCGGAAAGCCTGAAATTCGAGCGCGAGATCAATCGCCGGACCATGGTTCACGACCAGCTCATGAGCTTCTACAAGGGATTCAGGCGGGATGCCCATCCCATGGCCGTCATGGTCGGCGTGGTCGGGGCGCTTTCCGCCTTCTACCACGACACGCTGGATATCAACAATCCCGAGCACAGGGAAGTGTCGGCATTGCGCCTGATCGCCAAGGTGCCGACCATTGCCGCGATGTGCTACAAGTACAACATCGGTCATCCTTTCATGTATCCGGACAACAGGCTGGGTTATGTGGAGAATTTCCTCCACATGATGTTCGCCACGCCCTGCGAACAATATTTCGCCAATCCGAAGATCGTCCGGGCGCTGGAGCGCATCTTCATCCTTCACGCGGATCACGAA
>JAJZVB010000081.1 GCA_021845885.1 Pseudomonadota bacterium | reverse complement strand
ACTCTTTGCGGGCGGCAAGCCCGATCTGGGTGACCCCTGCGGCTCGGCAGGCGTCCATCACCACCATCAGATGCTGCAACGAAGTGTCCTTCGCGCCGGCTATGGTGACCACCGTGCGGGGCCCCTTCTGCTGGAGCATGGCAGTGAGCTGGGCGGGGCTGACGGTGTTCCCTTCCACGCCGATGTTGCCTGCCGGGTCCACGCTGACCACGAGCTTGGGCAGGTCGAGCGGGGTGGCCGTCGAGCTCCTGGCGAGGCTGGAGGCGACGCCTGTGGATGGAATCATGTGCAGCGTGATCATGATGAAGAAGACCAGCAGGAAGAACATGATGTCGATCATCGGGATGATCTCGATCCTGGCTTTCCTGACTTCGAAATATTTCATGTCAGGCCGTCCGCGATCGGAGTTCGGACAGGACGCGGCCGTTCTTTTCCGGCGTGTCCTGGTAATGGGGATACATGCGGTTGACCAGCATCACCTTCAGCGTCTCGAGCTGGTGCATGATGACGCGCACCCGGTTGCTCAGGGCATTGAAGAAGAAGAGGCCCAAGATCGCGATGAAGAGGCCTGAGGCCGTGGCGAGCAGGGCTTCGGCCACGCCTCCCGTGACCTTGGTCGGTGCGCTTCCCGGGTCGCCCAGCACCTGGAAGGCGTTGAACATGCCGATGATGGTGCCGAGCAGCCCCAGCAGCGGCGCCATGGTCACGATCGTGTCGAGCACCCAGAGGAATCGGTCGATTCCCGGGGCCTCGCGCATGATCGATTCTTCGAGCTTGTCGGAAATCCTGTCGAAATCGTGATTCAAGTCGTGCTGCAATGCCGCCGCCAGCACCTTGACGTGGGGCAAATCGGGGAAGGATTCCCCGAAATGCCCCAGTTCACGATGTTCGATCAATTGCGTCGACTCCAGCTGGTCCATGACCTTGCTGCCCTGGGTGATCACCCTCCACAGGTACCAGCTGCGCTCGATCACGATGGTCAGGGAACCCAGGAGCAGGATCGCCATGATGTAGATAATCCCGCCGGAATCCTGGGCAATGTGACTCATGGTGCTTAGGTCCATATTATTTCCTTAAAAATCGGAAGACAGATTGATCATGTAGCTCCGTCCAGGCAGCGTCCAGAAGAGCGGCACGCCTAGATTGGCGGTATTGCCGGCGGAAGCAATCATGTCCGTCCTGTTGAAGAGATCGTCGACCTGAAACTGAAGCGCCGTGTTTTTCGTCCATTCGAAAAGCTTGGGGATCTTGTAGGTCGATGAGAAATTGGTCACCGAGTAGCTGCCGAAATGGATCGTCGGATTGCCGTTGACGTCGATCCCGCTGAACCTCGAGCCGATTTCCTTGGTGATGAGCGAGGCATAGAGGGGTCCCTGGTTGTAAATGACGCCCAGTGCAGCGGTGTTTTTCGGCGCGTCCTGGACCGTGGTGACGCTGTTCGTATTGTTGAAGGAGAGATTGCCGTAAACGCTCAATCCGGTCCCGATGTAATAGGTGGACTCCCCTTCAATTCCCGAATAGGTCACCTTTCCGATGTTGGTAAAGAGGGGCAATCCCGCTACTATATTAGTCTGCTGCTGGTTGTTGTTGGTGATGTAATAGACATCGCCCGACAGCGTCAGCTTCCTGCTTCTCCAGACCGACCCCAGCTGGTAATTCATGGTTTTCTGGGGCTGCAGATTGCTGGTTGAAAGCGCAGGATTGGGGCTCGAGAACACATTCAGATTCGGCGCCACGAACCCTTCGGCCATTTGCCCGTAGACCGACCAGTTTTCAGCCATGTAATAATGCACATCGAGGGAAGGCAGCAACGCAGTCCATGTTTTTGAATAGCTCAATGGGCCGCCGGCGCCGCCGTTTCCGTTCGGATCAAACGATGCATTGTAGTTCCGGTTGAACGAGTTGTATTTGAGCCCCGGGGTGATCGCCCAGTCGGTATTCGGCCGCCAGACATACTCCAAATAGGGCTGCAGAGTGGTGTCGGTACTGTGTTCGGCCTGCTGAACGCCCAGCATCGAAGCACCGAGCGAGAGGTCGACATTGTTCGTCCAGGACTCGTGATTCTGATGATCGACCCATATCCCGAATTTCAGGTCGCTGATGCCGATCTGGTCCGTCACGCGCAGCACATCCCCGAAGGACCTGTATTGCGTCAGCGAAGTTATGCCCGGAATGTTGGTCGCACCGTTAACCGTGCCATTCGGGGTATCTCCGTTGGGGTCCGTTCCCTGCATCGCATTGTGCGCATAGGCGAAAGTGTAAAGCTTGTTGTCAATCTTCCAGCTGCCTTGCTGCGATTTCAGGGCGATATATTCGAAATCGGAATTGAACTGGTCGAAATTGTATCCGACAAAGGCCTGGCTCGTGGGATCAGGGTTCAAGCCGAAGTTATGCCCGTAAGTGCCGATTTCCGCAGCCGTTGCGCCGAGAGAGGCATTTTGATGCGAGCTGTTCTGCATCGCCACAATGGTGATCGCCGTATTGTCGGAAATGGGCTTGATGAACTTGGCGAATATATTTCCACGATTCATGTTGTTGTTGGTCAATGCGCCGTCCGTCGAAAAATGCTTGTAGTCGATGAAGCCGCTGAAATCGCCATAATTCTGCATGACCCCGGTGTCGAATTCCGCGCCTACCAGATGGGTATTGAAACTGCCGGCCGAAGCGTAGGGCGTGAGCGTGGGATCGGATGCGGGATCCTTGGATTGCACTGCGATGGTCCCGCCGAAGGTTGCGTCGCCGATATTGGAGGCGTCACCCGGGCCGCGGTCCACGACAACCCTGCCCGTATCCTGCGCCATGAAATAGGAGGAGACGTGATGCGTGAAATCCGCCCCGTCGGCAAAAGGGATGCCATCGAAGGTCACGTTGAAACTGCCATCCTGAAACGCCCTCATTGAGAGCTGGGGATTATCATTTCCGCCGGCCCCATTGGGACTGATACTCCAAACGCTCGGAGCGATAGAGGCCATGTCCGTATAATTGGCAGCGCCCGTCATGTTGTTCTGGATATATTGCTGGCTGATTATTGACTGGGGCTCCGTCGCGACCAGCGAACCCTGCGTGGGGGCTTGGTAAGGCGCCGAAGCTGCACCCGAATCGCCCTGGCCGCCTCCCGAACCTGTTGAAACCACCCCCAGATCATAGGCGTGCGCAATGCTGGAGGAATTGGCGGCAATGGCGCCGAGAATCAATTGCGCCAGCAATTTGAAGTGAAACTTCTTGTTCATTCTGCGTTCTCCGTATTATGACTTTTTGATGTTTGCCGCCCAAAACAATGCATGGCAGCAATGGAAGAGCGCACTTTACGAGGCCTATATGACAGTTTTGTTGTGGTTTTTTGGAATTGAAAATATAGTTGCGATTTAATTTTCGATTCATTAACGAGTTGTTATAATCCCTGACGGAATATTTTATCCATATGTTTTACAATGATTATTTTTTGATTGGCGATCCTGGGTGCGCATACTTTTGATCGAAGACGACCCGATGATCGGGGACAGCATATGCAAGGCGCTGAAGCTCGCGCATTTTACCGTCGACTGGATGCAAGACGGTCTGTCTGCGGAATTTGCCCTTCAGTGCAATAACCATGCGCTCCTTCTTCTGGATATCGGCCTGCCGGGAAAGAACGGGCTGGAAATCCTCAAGTCCCTGAGAAAAAACTCGAATTCCATACCCGTTCTGATCCTCACGGCCAGGGATGCCGTCGAGGACCGCATCCTGGGTCTCGACAACGGCGCCGACGACTATCTCGTCAAACCTTTCGACCTCGATGAACTGCTTGCACGAATGCGCGCTTTGCTGCGACGAAATTCGAGGAATATCGAAAGCGAAATTGCGCATGGCGAACTCGTGCTGGACGCATTCAAGCATGAAGTCAGAATAAGGGGCATTCCGGTATATCTTCCTGTCAAGGAATTCGCCATACTCCATGCCCTGATGGAACGCCCCGGCGCCGTCCTATCCCGGGACAAGCTCGAAGAAAGGATTTACGGGTGGGAAGACGATGTCGGGAGCAATACCATCGAGGTCTACATCTACAACCTTCGCAAGAAGTTCGGAGGCGGCATCATCCGCAATGTCAGGGGAGTGGGATATAAGCTGGGGAATCCCGATTGATGTCCATCCGGAAAAGACTGCTGATATGGCTTCTTTCCGCCCTTACCCTGGCGGGCACGACCGGCGGGATTGCGATTTACGAAAGGACCCTCTCCGGCGTGAACAAAATGCAGGACTATGCGCTCCAGCAGATCGCTTATTCCATGGAATATACGAACAAGTTTGTTCCGCAAAACTTCGACGAAAGCGCCGATTTGGACGACGACGATAAAAACGCAACAGGCCCTGACGACGACGGATTCGAGTTCGTGGGGCAGATATGGAACAGGCGCGGAGAGCTGATTCTTTCTTCCAATACCGCGGATCCGCTCCCCCGCTACGACAGGAAGGGGCTCACCACCGTCGCATGGAAAAAACGCAATTGGCGGGTATTCGGCGTGAAATTCAAGGGCAAGTTCATCCAGGTCAGCCAGCCTATCAGGGTCAGGGCGAATACCGCTGCGGAAATAGCCGGGAATGCCCTTTTTCCGATGGCGGCCCTGATTCCGGTGCTCGGGCTGCTGATTTGGGTCGGGGTTTCCTACGGATTGCGGCCGCTGAAACAGGTCGCGTCCGATCTTGAAACAAGGAATGCGGATTCCATGCAACCGATCCCTTTGAATGATTTGCCCCAGGAAATGAAATTCATGGTTTCCGCCCTCAACAATCTGCTGGAACGGCTTTCCAGGGCATTCGAGCTGCAGAAAAACTTTATTGCGGATGCAGCCCACCAGCTCCGCACTCCGCTCACCGCATTGCATCTTCAGGCCGAAATCCTGGCCCGATCCCGAGAAGGGGCGGAAATTTCGGAGGCGGTTATCCACCTCAAACAGGGGATTGCGCGCTCTTCCCACCTCGTTGAACAGTTGCTGACCCTGGCCCGCCAGCAGCCTGACCAGAAGCGTTTCGAGCCTACCGATCTTGATGAACTGTCGAAAAGCGTGATCTGCGAAATCTCCCCGCTTGCCGAGGCGAAAAACATCGATCTCGGCCTGGAAAGCGGGGGAAGCGTTCTTGTTGCCGGAAACAGGGAGGCGCTGAAGATACTGCTGGTCAACCTGATCGACAATGCAATCCGATATATTCCCGAAACCGGCAGGATTGACGTCAGGATCGGTTCAGCGGAAGGCAAAATCGTTTTGGAAGTGCAGGACAACGGCCCGGGCATTCCCCAACAGGAAAGAGAAAGGGTTTTCGACCGCTTTTATCGCGGCATCGGAAATAATGTCATGGGCAGCGGCTTGGGGCTGTCCATCGTCAGGAGCATTATAGCCATGCATAACGCATCGATTTCCCTGGGAAGCGCCCAAGGGGAAAAAGGACTGCTGGTGCACATCGAATTTCCGAGGGATGGAACGCTTCAGGCATGCTGACGGTCAGCCGGGAAATTCGCTTGATCTAGCCGTTTCAAGAAGCCATTCGCGGAATGCCGCGATCTTGGCGAGCCCGATTCGGCCAGCCGGCATGACGAGATGATAAGCCATGGGCGTGGCCATGATCTCGTTGGCCACATGCACCAGGCGTCCCGCCTTCAGGTCATCCTCGACCAGGCTGCGCCAGACCAGGGCGACGCCGAGCCCGGAGATGGCCGCCTGAATGGTCAGGTTGCTCTCGCCGAAATGCCTGATGCGCAATGGCGCATCAGGCATGACGCCATGGGAGGCCAGCCAGGTTTCCCAGTCGGGGAAGAGCTGATGATCGGTTTGCCATTCGTCGTTGAGCAAAGGCTGCCTGGCAATATCGGCGCAATTTTTTATGCCTTCGGCCAGGGAAGGCGCAGCGACCGGGATGATGGCTTCAGGCATCAGCCTTTCCGCATTCAGGCCTGGGAAATCGCCCGTGCCGAAACGTATCGCCGCATCGACATCTTCCAGGGAAAAATCGACAAGGCGGCGGGTGGCGAGCAACCTGAGCTCGATCTCCGGATGGCGGCTCTGGAAGTTTTCCAGGCGAGGCACCAGCCAGCGCGCAGCGAAGGCCGGGGGCGTCGAAACCACGAGCGGCCCGTCGCTTGCGCCTGCGCGCAGCTGAAGCGCAGCCCGCTCGAGACGGTCGAAAGCGTCAGTGAGCAGGGGCAGGGCTGCCATCGCCGCATCGCTCAGGGCAAGCTTCCTGCCCCGCCTGAAAAGCGGCTGCCCGAGAAAATCCTCGATCTGCTTGATCTGCTGGCTCACCGCCGCAGGCGTGACATGCAATTCCTCCGCAGCCCTGACCATGGAAAGATGTCTCGCGGCGGCCTCGAAGGCGCGCAATGAATTCAGCGGCGGCATGCGTCTTTTCATTAGATTTCCTTAATCATATGAAAAATAAATCTCGTTTGTTCCATGCAATTATGCACTATAAAATTACAAAAAAATTAATTCAGAATTGGTGAAATCATGAATCCTGTTTATCTGCTCGTCACGATATCGGCGTTCTTCTGGGGCGCCAACTTCGTCCTGGCCGGCCCGGTCCTCTCCGATCTTCCGCCTTTGTGGGCTGCAGCCCTGCGCTTTCTTCTAGGCGCAGCCCTCATGCTGTTCATTGCCAAAAGCCAGGGCGAAGGGCTTTGGCGGCTGGCCAGGAATCATGCCGGCGTTTATTTTCTGCTCGGGCTGGTGGGCATCGCCGCATTCAACCTGTTTTTTTTCCATGCCATGCAATCCACTTCCGCCGACAATGGCGCCCTGATCATGGCGACCAACCCCCTGCTGACCACTCTCCTGGCCGCCCTGTTCCTTGGCGAACGCGCGAATGCCAGGCATTGGACCGCACTGCCTGTGGCATTGATCGGCGTGGCAGTGGTCATTTCCCATGGCAAGCTGAATCAGCTCTCGGAGATGCACGTGGCTCAGGGCGACCTGCTGATGCTGGCAGCCAATCTCACCTGGGCCCTTTTCAATATCTGCACCCGCCGCTTCATGCCGAAAGGTTCGGCAGTCGGCAATACCGCCCTGATGATGACGGCGGGCGCAGCCATTCTGCTGGCAGCCGCTCTTTCGAGCGGAACGCATTTCGCGCCGCCCGGAATGAAGGCAAGCCTCGCTCTCGCCGTCATGGCGGGAGGAGGAACCGTGCTCGCCTATCTGTTCTGGAGCGTGGGCATCAGGCAGCTCGGCGCCGGCAGAACTTCGCTTTTCCTCAACCTCGTTCCCGTTTTCGCGATGCTGGTGGGGGGCGCAATGGGCAATCCGCCCACCCCAGCGCAAATCGGAGGCGGCCTCCTGGTGCTGACCGGGGTGATCATGGCCCTTCTGCCTGCAGGCAGAAGGGCCTAACCTTTTCTTTCCCAGATCGTCACTTCGGAAAGCGTGTGCTGGAACTTGCGTCTCGTTTCGCGGATGACGAAAGGCACGTCGACGGGGCCTTCGATCAGCGCGAAATGCTCTTTCAGCAAAGATTTCAGGCCTTGCAGCGTGGTGAAATTCTCGCCGTCCCGCTTGTATCCCCCGAGCCATTCTTCCCTCGGCGTATGCTCCTCGAGCCAGGTATAGGGGGAGGCGATCAGGAGAATGCCGCCGGCATTGAGCCGCTCGTGAACGCCGGAAAGGAATTTTTTCGGGCTGTAGAGGCGGTCTATCAGGTTGGCTGCAAGTATCAGATCGTATTCCCTAAAGCGGGGCTTGAGATTGCAGGCGTCCCCCTGCCAGAATTCGATCTTTCCCCGAACGCCATCCAGACCCAGTTCGGCAAGGCCGATTTCCCTGTAGGAAACCAGTTCCCCCTCCTCGCAAAGGGTGTAGCGCAGCACCCCCTCTTCGGCCAGCTTGACGCCAAGCCCAATGAATCTCGCGGAAAAATCGATCCCCGTGACATGGTCGAAATGCCTGGCCAGCTCGAATGCAGCCCTTCCCGCGGCGCAGCCGAGATCGAGTGCCCTGTTCATCGATTTTCCCTTCATGGCATTGACAGCCAATTCGCTCAGGGCCTTGGGAAAGTTCGGCACCCCGAAATAGCTTTCCCCGAAATGGAATTCCGCATATTCGGAAAGCAGCTTGTCGGTTTCGTAACGAGAGGCTTGCGCGATGACGGGCGCATCCGAAACCACGTAACGGAATCCGGCATGCTGGAAGAAATGGCGCCTGAAGGCGTAGCGCGCGCTCGGCAAGGCCTCGTTTCCCGTCGAGATCCATGACCCGCCCTTGATCAGGTTGTGGCGCCCGTCGTAAGTCGGGGTGGTGAAATCGTCGTAGAGAGGATGAACCCTGAAACCCTCGAAAGGGTAGATGGGCGTCTCCGTCCACTGCCAGACGTTTCCAACAATGTCGTAGCATTCGCCCTGCCTGAACTCGTTCACCGGACAGGAAGAGGCGTAATGATCCAGATTCAGGTTCGCCTCAATGGGGCGGGAGACCTCGTGAAGGCGATACCACTCGTCTTCCGTGGGCAGACGGACCGGAAGACCCGTCTCGGTCCCCTTCCAGTAGCAATAGGCCTTGGCCTCGTGATAGTTCACTTCCACGGGCCAGTCCCAGGGCATCTGAATTTCTTCGGCCAGCAGGCGCAATTTCCATTCACCCCGGCGGTCCACCCAGAATGGGGGATGCGCCGCTTTCGAATAATTTTTCCAGGCGAGCCCCTCCTCCTCCCAGAATTTTTCTTCCGCATAGCCTCCGGCCTTCACGAAGCCGAGGAATTCCCGGTTGCTGACGAGGTATCGTCCTGCCCTGAATGCCTGGACATCCGCATGATGCCTGCCGTATTCGTTGTCCCAGCCATAGGTTCGATCCTTCTTCCCGAGACTCACCCTGCCTTCGGGAATATCGACGAGATCGTTCCCGGGCGCAATTCCGCTCTTCCTGCACGGCTTCCAGTCTTGATGGGGTTTGACATAGCCAAGGTCATGCTGGCGCATCAATACCGAGGAAGTCTCGAGATGGATGCGCTCGTGCTCTATGCCCATCAGGATCGGCCACCACGGGCTCTCCCAGCCTATCGGCAGGGAGAGGGGGAGCCCGCTGATCAAATTGTCCAC
>JAJZVB010000003.1 GCA_021845885.1 Pseudomonadota bacterium | reverse complement strand
GATGCGCCTCGACTGCTCCAGTGCGCGCTGATTCGCCTCAATCAATTTGATGCGCTTCAATTGCAGTTCATGCCTGTATTTCTCCAGGGCAGAAAGCGCGATATTCTTTTCCTTGAGATCCGATTCAAGCCCGGAAACTCGCTTTTCCTGCAGGGCGAGATTCATTTTGGCCTCATCGAGCGTCGAAGCCGCATCGCTCGCGGCTGCGGACAACCTCTCGATTTCCTGCTGGCGCGCCAGAACCCCGTGCAATTTCGAATCGACGCCGTAATAGTGAATGCTGTGCTTCATGACGACATGCCCCTGCTGCGTCACGATCAGCTCCCCCCCTTTTAGCCTGGAACGCATCATGAGCGCCTCATCCATGTCTTTCGCCATATAAACCGCGGCGAGCCATTCCCCGACTGCCCCGCGGAAAGCCTGATCCTTGAGCGAAACCAGCTCGATGAGGGGAACGAGGCCGCGATTTTCTGCTGGCAAAGGAAGAAATTCTCCGCTCTGAGCCAATACGGCTTCGCCATCGGGATATTCACAAGGCGCCTCCAGCAGAATGGCGTTGATCCGTTCCCTCAGGACGGCTTCAAGCGCATTTTCCCAGCCTGCCCGGATAGCGATGTTCGAGCGCAGCCGAGGCGCCGAATCGAGTCCCATCCGGGCAAGCCATCCGTCGGATTCCACCTGGATTTCCTGGAGCGCCAGAAGGCGCGCGCGCATTCCTGCGAGATTATTTTCCTGCTCGCGAACCTGCAATGACGCCTTCCGCATGGAGATGCTCGCGGATTCGATCTGCCTCGACGCCTCGATCGATGCTTCTCTCTTCGATTCGATGCGTTTTTCGAGCTCAGCCAGTTCTTCTTCCAGCCTCTGGAGCGCAGCTTCATCAGGCTCGGGGCGCCCGGCTTCGAGCAGCTTTTCACGCCTTTTCGACAGCTGCTCCAGAACTTTTCCGGCATGCCCCAGATTCGCCTGCTCTATCTTCTCCTCGTGCTCGGCCTTCGAAAACGCGAGCCTCGCCTCTTCATGATTTCTTCTCGCCGCTTTCACCGCTTCGCGGGCTTCAATCAATGCTTTTTCCAGCGCATCGAGCCCGGTCGAGCAAGCCTCCTTCTGACGCAAGGCCTCGGCGATATCCTGCTCGAGCTTTTCCCTGCCCTTTTCCGCTTCTTCATATTGCAGTTCGAGCGCGGCGATTTGCCTTTTTTCCGATTCGATGCGATTCTCGAGCCCGGAGCGGTTGCTCCTCAGATGGTCGATCTGCTGCTGAAATCTCGACACTTCGGCATTGGCCGAATAAAGCTCGCCCTGCAGCGCCTGCAGCCTTTCTCCGGCTTCTCCATGTTCTTCCCTGCCCCTGATGAGTTCGCTCTCGACATGCCTGAGATTCGCAGTCTCGGCCTCCATTTCCGTTTCAAGCTTGCCGGCCTGAGCGGCAAGGCGCCTTCTCAAATCCCCCGCCTGGATTTTCAGCGTGAGCGAAAGCAAATTCCGGGCAGTCTTCAGGGCTGCCTGCAATTCGTGGTATTTTTTTGCGATGCTGGCCTGGCTTTCGAGATACCCGATCCGCTTCTCCAGTTCGTCGCAGATATCCCCCACCCTTTGCAGATTTTCCGCTGTCGCCTTGAGATGGAGCTCGGTTTCCCGCCTTCTTTCCCTGTACTTGGAAATGCCTGCCGCCTCTTCCAGGAACACCTTCAATTCCTCGGGATCGGCTTCGATGATCCTGGAAATCATGCCCTGTTCGATGATGGCATAGGCATGCCCGCCCAGCCCGGTACCCAGGAAAATCTCCGAGACATCCTTGCGCCTCACCTTGGCATTGTTGATGAAATAGCTCGATTCCGCATCGCGCTGCAATATGCGCTTCACCGAGATTTCGGCATATTCCGACCACTGTCCCGCCGCCCTGCCCTGACTGTTGTCGAAAACCAGTTCCACGCTCGCGCGCGCCACGGGCTTCCTGTTCCCTGAACCGTTGAAAATCACGTCCTGCATGGATTTCCCGCGCAGCGCGGAAGCCTTCGATTCGCCGAGAACCCAGCGCAGGGCATCGATGATGTTGGATTTCCCGCATCCGTTCGGCCCGACGATGCCGACTATCCGACCGGGGGTAGGGATATGGGTCGAATCGACGAAGGATTTGAAGCCGGACAGTTTGATCTGAGAAAGTCTCAATTTAATGTCGGGTAAAACGTTATAATCCGGTTTTAGGTTTATCGAAAGGCCTCAAGCATGATTCTGGAAACATTCCCCAATCCGAATCCGCAGCGCGATTACCACATCCACATGGAAATCCCCGAGTTCACCTGCCTTTGCCCCAAAACCGGTCAGCCTGATTTTGCGACGCTGTTTGTCGACTATATTCCGGATGAACAATGCGTCGAGCTCAAGAGCCTCAAATTATATATCGTTTCTTACCGGAACCGCGGCGCTTTCCATGAAGCGGTCACGAACCAGATCCTTGACGATCTTGTCTCGGTGACGCATCCCCGCTTCATGCGTCTGACTGCAAAATTCTACGTGCGCGGCGGCATTTTCACAAACGTCGTGGCCGAACACCGGAAAAGAGGCTGGGAACCCGCCCCCATGGTCGATCTAGCGCAATTCGAAGCGCAATCGAACACGCGCTAGCCCTTTTCCATCCTTCCTGAAAGCAGGCCTGCCACGACGATCATTCCCCCGCCTATCCATTCCTGCAGCGTCAAGACTTCATTCGCCAGGAAATAGGAGGAAACGGCCGCGACGACAAGCTCGAAAAGCAGTATGACGATGGCGCGGTTCGCAGGGGTATGGGTGAGTCCGTATTGCATCACCCAGTTGACTGCGAATATCGCCGCCCCCATGGCGGTCAGAAGCAGCGCCATCTGGAAGGAAAAGGCGCTCCTGAGCGGTTGAAAAAAGGCGAACGCCGACCCGGCCAGGACCACCCCAACCGAAACGCTGACCGATCTCGCCTCGATGCTGTAGTCCGTTGCCCGCTTCGACAGGACATTGGACAAGGCGAACATGAATCCGGAACCCACGCCCAGCCATTCGGCCCTGTTTTTTGGGAGCAGGCTCTCCGGACTCCAGAGCATGATGACGGCCCCCATCATCGAAAAGAAAATCACGAGATAACCTGTCGCCGTGAGCCTTTCCTTGAGAATCAGCCTGGCGAGGAGCACGGTCCAGAACGGGGCGAGGTAGAAGAGCAGCAGCACCCGCATGACCACCCCGTCGATCATGGCCAGCACATAGCCGAAATTGCACAGGCCTGCGGATGCGCCTATCCAGGCGAGCATCCATGAAAATTCAAGGAGGCGTTTGCGGAAAAAGAGCAGGCCGAGCAGGAGCGCCGCAGCATAACTCAAGGTCAGCGAAATCCAGCCCGGCATGCCGAGCAGGGCGAGCACCCGGTAGGGATACCAGAAAAGACCCCATACCGTCGCCCCGGTCAGGAGCGAAATCACCGGAATTTGTTTGGACAAGCCGTGTCGGAACATTATAATCAGCTATTTTGAGCGCCCGCATGAATCCCGATCTCGATCGACTGCAGCCCTATCCTTTCCAGCGCCTGGCTTCCCTTTGCCAGGGACTGGAACCCGATCCCGCCCATTTTCCGATCAGGCTCTCGATCGGCGAACCCAAGCATGCAACCCCTTCATTCATTTGCGACGCACTCGCGCAAAACCTTCATGGACTTTCCCATTATCCCACAACATCGGGAACAGATGCGCTGAGGAAGGCTATTGCGGAATGGGCGGAAAGCCGCTATGGCGTGACGCTCGACTTCAGGAACCAGATCATCCCCGTCAATGGCAGCCGGGAAGCCCTTTTCGCCTTCGCCCAGGCGATCATCGACCGCAGCAGGCCCGAGCCTTCCGTTGTCTGCCCCAATCCTTTCTACCAGATTTACGAAGGCGCAGCATTCCTTGCAGGCGCCACGCCCCGTTTCCTGAACACGTTGCCTGAAAACCGCCTGGCGCCGGATTTTTCCGAAATATCGGATTCGGTCTGGCAAAACACCCAGCTGCTCTATCTTTGTTCGCCAGGCAACCCCACCGGACATGTCATGAACCTGGATGAATGGGACAGGGTTTTCAGGCTTTCCGATGAATACGGTTTCGTCATTGCCTCCGACGAATGCTATTCCGAGATTTATTTCGACGAATCGAATCCTCCCCCCGGCGCGCTGGAAGTCGCAATCAAATTGGGAAGGCCTGATTTCAGGAACATCGTGATGTTCAGCAGCCTCTCGAAGCGCTCCAACGTTCCGGGCATGCGTTCCGGATTCGTCGCAGGAGACGCGGACATAGTGCAGAAATTCCTGCTCTACCGCACCTATCACGGCTGCGCCATGAATCCCGCGGTGCAGTCCGCAAGCATGGCAGCCTGGCAGGACGAAGCGCATGTCGTCGAAAACAGGGCCCTGTACAGGGAGAAATTCGAAGCCGTGCTCCCCATCCTGAAAGCAGCCCTACCCGTCGAAATGCCGGATGCGGGCTTCTACCTCTGGGCGAGAACCCCCGGGAGCGACACCGAATTCGCAAGGAGGCTGTATCGGGATTATAATGTCCTGGTTCTGCCGGGAAGCTATCTGGGGCGCGAATCGAACGGACTGAATCCCGGCAGCGGCTTCGTCCGCATCGCGCTCGTCGCTCCGCTGGCGGAATGCATCGAAGCCGCACAAAGAATAGCCCGTTTCAGCCTCAACCAAGGATCAGAATAATGCATGAACTCCAGCCTGTCATCGATGAAGCCTTTGAAATCCGAGCCGAAATCACCCCCCGCAATGTCGACCCGAAACTGAAGGAAGCGATCCAGGAAGTTTTGAATCTTTTGGACTGCGGAGCGCTCAGAGTGGCCGAGAAGGTCGAAGACAGCTGGGTGACTCATCAATGGATCAAGAAGGCGGTGCTGCTTTCCTTCAGGATGGAAGACAACAGCTTCATCAAGGGCGGCTACACGAATTATTATGACAAGGTTCCCTCCAAGTTCGCCGATTACAACTCGAAGGATTTCAGGGAAGGCGGATTCCGCGTCGTCCCCCCTGCAGCAGTCAGGAAGGGTTCGTTCATCGCGAAAAACGCGGTCCTGATGCCTTCCTATGTCAACATCGGCGCCTATGTCGACGAAGGCACCATGGTCGATACCTGGGCAACCGTAGGCTCATGCGCCCAGGTCGGCAAGAACGTGCATCTTTCAGGCGGAGTCGGTATCGGTGGCGTGCTCGAACCGGTTCAGGCCAATCCGACCATCATCGAAGACAATTGCTTCATCGGCGCCAGATCCGAAATCGTCGAAGGCGTGATCGTCGGGGAAGGGGCCGTCATCTCGATGGGCGTCTATATCGGGCAAAGCACGAAAATCTACAACAGGGAAACCGGTGAAATCAGCTACGGACGCATTCCTGCAGGTGCCGTGGTCGTATCCGGAAGCCTCCCGTCGAGCGACGGCAAATACAGCCTCTACTGCGCCGTGATCGTCAAGCAGGTCGACGCGAAAACCCGGGCCAAGACAAGCATCAACGAACTCCTCAGGGGCATCTGATCAAGACATGCTGCTTGCCCCCCTGTTCAAGCTGATGGTGGAAAAACAGGCATCCGACCTGTATTTTTCCGCCGGAGCCCCCATTCACATCAAGATCAACGGGATCACGCGCCCGGTCAATACCCAGATCCTGGATTCGCAGAAACTCAAGGAATTCGCTTATGCCATGATGAGCGAAGAACAGATCAGGGAATTCGAGATCCATTGGGAAATCAATTTCGCTTTCCTTCAACCCGACGCCGGAACGTTCAGAATCAACGTATTCTTCCAGCGGGGCAGCCTCGCCATGGTGATCCGCTACATCAGGGAGCAGGTCCAGGATATCGATGCGCTTTTGCTCCCGCCCGTACTCAAGGAACTGATCATGGAAAAGCGCGGCCTGGTCCTGGTCGTGGGCGCGGCAGGGGAAGGCAAATCGACCACGCTCGCCGCCATGATCGATTACCGCAACCAGCGCACGACTGGGCATATTCTGACCATAGAGGACCCGATCGAATACCGCTTCAACCACAAGAAATCCATCATCAACCAGCGCGAAATCGGCACCGACACCAAATCCTATTCCAGCGCCCTGGTGAACGCGATGCGCGAAGCCCCCGATGTCGTGATGATCGGAGAAATCGTCGACCAGGAAACGCTCAAACACACCCTGCTTTTTTCCCAGGCGGGTCATCTTTGCCTTTCAACCCTGCATGCCAGCAACAGCTATCATGCGCTCAACCGCATCATCACCTTCTTCCCCTATGAAGCCAGGGCGAGCCTGCTTTCCGACCTGTCCATCAGCCTGAGATGCGTCATTTCGCAAAGGCTCGTCCCGGGAATCAAGGGCAGGCTCGTGCCTGCAGTCGAAATATTGCCCAATACCAAGCATATCGCCGAACTGATCAAGCAGGGCGATATCGACCAGATCAAGGAAGCGATGGACCAGAGCCTCGCTTCGGGTTGCCAGACTTTCGAGCAATCGCTCTACCGGCTTTACAAGTCGGGGCAAATCAGCTACGAAGAGGCCATGAACCACGCCGATTCGCCGAGCAATCTCTCCTCCCTCATCGAATATGCGGAGCATGTCAGGAACGGCGAGACGGAAGAAGCAATCAGGACGGGTTCGTTCGTGAATTTCAAAATAGGCGATGCGGATAAATCACCATGAAACTTTACGGCATCACGCAATGCGATACGGTCAAAAAGGCGAGGACCTGGCTTGCCTCGCAAAGGCAGGACATCCCTTTCCACGACTTCAAAAAGGCAGGCATCGAACGCGAACTGCTGGAACGCTGGCTCGATCAGGTCGAATGGCATGATCTCGTCAACAAAAAGGGAACGACCTGGCGTCAGCTGAATGAAGCCGAAAAGGAAGCCGTGAAAGACAGGGATTCGGCCATCGAACTGATGCTGAAAAAACCCAGCGTGATCAGGCGCCCCATATTGGAATCGAAAAACCGCATCGTCGTCGGTTTCGACGAAACAGTCTACTCGGAATTTTTTCAAAATGAACACGCTTGAACTCGCGAAAGCGCTGATCGCGCGGCGCTCCATGACGCCTGATGACGCAGGATGCCAGGACATCCTGATTTCCCGCCTGGAAAAAATGGGTTTCCGCATCGAGCGCATGCGCTTCGGCCAGGTCGACAATTTCTGGGCAAGGAAGGGGGCGGCTTCTCCCGTGATCTGCTTTGCAGGGCATACCGATGTCGTCCCTTCAGGCCCGGTGGAGAAATGGGAAAGCGACCCCTTTTCTCCGGAAATCCGCGAAGGCGGGCTTTTTGGCCGCGGGGCGGCCGACATGAAGACTTCTCTCGCCGCCTTCATCACGGCGATCGAAGCCTTCCTGGAGAAGAATCCGAACCCTGAAGGCTCGATCGCGCTCCTCGTCACATCGGACGAGGAAGGCGTCGCGTTGGACGGAACGGCCAAAGTGGTCGATGCGCTCCGGGAGCGGGGCGAGCTTCTCGATTACTGCATCGTGGGCGAACCCACCTGCGTTTCAGTCCTCGGGGATACCATCAAGAACGGAAGGCGGGGCTCGCTTTCCGGAACATTGACCGTCAAGGGAATACAGGGCCACATCGCCTATCCCCATCTGGCGAAAAATCCCATCCATCTCGCCTCCCCTGCAATTGCGGAACTGGCGGACATGGTATGGGACGAAGGAAACGACTATTTCCCGCCCACGACCTGGCAGATTTCGAACATTCACGGAGGAACGGGGGCCACCAACGTCATTCCCGGGACGGTCGAAATCCTGTTCAATTTCAGGTTCTCCACGGCGAGCAGCATGGAATCCCTCAAATTCAGGGTGCATGAAGTGCTAGACCGCCACGGGCTCGACTATGACCTGGAATGGTCCTATTCCGGAAAACCCTATCTCACGCCCCGGGGAAGGCTGGTCGATGCGATTTCGGAGGCGATCGCCTCGGTGAAAAAAGGCGTGAAACCCGAACTATCGACTTCAGGCGGCACATCGGACGGCCGGTTCATCGCCGACATTTGCAAGGAAGTCGTCGAATTCGGGCCGCTCAATGCGACCATACACAAGATAGACGAATGCATCTCGATCGAAGACATCGAGCCGCTTCGCCTCATTTACGAAAGAACCCTCGAAAACCTGCTGGGCAGCCGATAAATGTACGAAGAAGCCAGAACGCACCTCATTTCCATCAGGGATTTCCTGCGTTTTGCAGTGACCCGATTCAACCGCTCCGGCCTCGTTTACGGCCACGGCTGCACGAACGCCCAAGACGAAGCGGCCTATCTGATCCTTTCAGCCCTCCATCTTCCGCACGACAGTCTCGATCCTTTCCTGGATGCGAAACTGCTACCCGAAGAGCGCAAGCTTCTGCTCAACCTGATCGAGCGCAGGATCCAAGAGCGGATTCCCGTCGCCTATCTCACCCATGAAGCATGGCTCAAGGATTTCCGCTTCTATGTCGACGAGCGCGTGATCATTCCCCGCTCCTTCATTGCCGAACTCGTCCTTGAACAGCTCTATCCCTGGATCGACGATCCTGAAGACGTGCACCGGGCGCTCGACCTGTGCACGGGATCAGGCTGCCTCGCGATCCTGATGGCGCATGCCTTTCCCAACGCGATGATCGATGCAGCCGACATTTCGGAAGACGCGCTCGACGTGGCGAGGCGCAACGTTGCGGACTATCGCCTGGACGAACGTGTGAAGCCGGTTCATTCCGACCTGTTCGGTTCCCTTTCGAATGAGACCTACGACCTCATCATCAGCAATCCGCCCTATGTGAATTCGGCCTCGATGGCGACTCTTCCTGAAGAATATCTTCACGAGCCCCGTCTCGCCCTCGCCTCGGGTGGGGATGGACTGGATGCGACGAGGAGAATCCTTCAAGGGAGCGCAGCCCGTCTCGATCCCGGAGGGCTCCTCGTCGTCGAAATCGGCCACAACCGCGACGTTCTGGAGGAAGCCTATCCCGAAATCGAGTTCGTCTGGCTCGACACCGCTGGCGGACCGGATCATGTCTTCCTTCTGAAAAGGGAGCAGCTTGCCTTTGCGTAAATCCGCTGCTTTACTGGAAATGGAGGTGAACCATGTATAAGCATATCCTTCTGCCCACGGACGGCTCAGAGCTGTCCGAAAATGCCGCGAAAAGCTGCCTGGCCTTCGCGAAATCGATCGGCGCCCGCGTGACGGGTTTGTACGTGCTCCAGGAATACACGCCCATTCTGGCGACGGAAGGCTTCGGCTATGTCGATCCGCAGACCGTCGAGCAATTCGAGAAAAGCGCCGAAAGCTACGCGAAGAACTGCCTCGAATCCATCCGGAAAAAGGCCGATGCGGCAGGCGTGGACTGCGATTGCGTGGTCGAAACCGACTTCCACATTTATGAAGCCATTATCAGGACAGCCGGTGAAAAAGGCTGCGACCTGATCTGGATGGCCTCCCACGGCAAAAGGGGGATCACGGGTCTGCTCCTGGGAAGCGAAACGTCCAAGGTGCTCACGCACAGCGCCATTCCCATCCTGGTCTACAAGTGAGGCTCAGACGGAGGTTCTGATCCACTTCATGAGGGTCGCATAATCCATTGCGCCCGCCTGACGCGCGATTTCATGCCCTCCCAGAAAAATCGCGAAAGTCGGGATGCTTCTTATCCCGTACCGGGCAGCCAGAGCGGATTCGGCTTCGGTATCGAGCTTGATCAGTCTGGCATCGGGTTCGAGATCGGATGCGGCCTTTTCGAACAAAGGGGCCATCATCTTACAGGGTCCGCACCATGCCGCCCAGAAATCCGCCACCACCGGTATGGTATTATGCGCGACATGCCGCTCGAAACCGGAAGCGTCGACTGCAACGGGATGCCCCTGGAAAAGCGCAGACCTGCATTTTCCGCATTTCGGCGATTCCTGCAACCGGGCATGGGGCACGCGGTTGAGCGATGCGCAATCGGGACAGACGATTAGACTGGATTCCATGCTTCAAATCTAGCAGAAATGACCCGCAAAGACAAAAAGGAGGCCATCCTCAACGAGGCCAAACCTTTACCATGATCCCATTGCATCGATCGACGGCCCTTCCGGCAGGCCTTTTTTCCCGGATCAGACGGTGCCGGCATCTGCATTGTACACCGGATGCCGATAAGTCTCCGACGCGAAACCCGAAGCCAGAATCCCCCTGTTCATCTTGGCAATCCTCTGGCAAAGCGACTCGATGATCCTTCTGGAGAGCTTCGCGCTGTAGACCATCAAGGCTTCGAGCGTTTCCGGGGACATGATGAAAAGAAAGCAGTCCGATTCGGCAATGACCGTCGCCGTTCTGCGCTCCCCGAGAAGATAGGCCATTTCCCCGAAAATCTCCCCCGCCCTCAATCCTCCCATCCTGATCTCCTTGCCGTGGTTCTCCCGGTAAAGGCCGACCTGCCCTGAATACAGGTAATAAATCGCCCCGGTATCGTCATTCTGCCTGATGATCATTTCGCCCTTGTTGCAATTCTGCCCGTATTTCTCGAAAATCCGGCTGGAGCGATTGAAAAGGAAATGCTCGATCCTATATTCCAGCCTGCTTCTATCCTCGCTGTTCAGAAATATCTTCTCCAGCGCGATGACGTCGATTTTTCCCGCCACGTAAAGAAATTCGGCCCACATGAAAAAAATCAGGCATCCCAGGTAGACCCAGAGCAGCACGAAAACGATGTCTCCAAGAGAACCGTAAAGGCTGACATATTTGTCGATTTTCACGACATAGGTCAGCACCGCTTCCAAGGCATAAAGGGAAAGCGTGCAGAAAAAGCTGTTGAGCAGGGTCGATGCGGCTCCCGGCCTCAACAACGGGATCTGGAAATAAAGCAGGAAAATGATGAACCATATCCCGAAAAAAGGGGTGAGAAGGCCGGTCAGTCTGAAGGAAAGCTTCAGCAAATCGCCGAGAACGGGGATATTGAGCGAAGCATAATTGAAATGGTCCACCAGATAATCCCCGACCACGGACATGCCCATGAGCAGGAAGATGAAAGGGATGGCCAGCAGCGAAATCAGGCTGGAAACGATGAAGCCCCGCCTTTTCGAATCCGCGAAGATCACGGCAAAAGCGCTCTGGATGGATTTCATCAATCCCTTGGAGCTCCAAAGCAAAAGCAGGATGCCCAGCCCTCCGGTCAGGTTCAATAGCCCCGAGACGGTACCGACTTTCTGCTCAAGGTTCTGATTGAGGAAATCCAAATGAGCGGCTTCGACAAGATTGCCGAATGCCTCCCTGAGCTCGGAATAGCCTGAAAGATAGGTTTCTAGCAGATAAACCATCAGGAGCATGAGGGGAACGACGGAGAGCAGGGAATAATACGCCACAGCCGCAGCATGATTTTGCATCTTCGTCTTGAAGAAAAGATTGACCGTGACATAGCTCACCTGCAGCAACCAGCTCGTGCGATCACGGATTATTTTGAATGGGGCCATGTCGAATCCAGGTCAGAATAGCGTGCCCGCCCCCTCGAATCTCCTGGCAAAATAATCTGAAGAGAGCTTGCCTATCCTGATCTTCCCGTCGTTTCCAGGGGCATGGACGAATTCTCCCTTTCCGATATAGATGCCCACATGGGAATAGGGCCGGTGTGCCGTATCGAAAAATACCAGATCGCCCGGCTTGAGTTGATCTGCTTCGATCCTTCTCGAAATTTTCGCGATCTTGTAGGCATTGTGCGGCAGGTTCATTCCCACGGCATTTTTGTAAATATAGCTGACCATCCCGCTGCAATCGAATCCGCTCGATGGGTTCTTCCCTCCGAACCGGTAATCCACGCCCATCAGCCCGAGCGCATAAAGCACGACCTCTCCCCTTTTGTCGACAGGCTGGGCGGCCTGCTTCCTGACCTCGACTTCGCCGCATCCTGCAACGAACAGCGCGATCAGGATGAAGGCATATTTGATCATCTCACCTTCACCGATGCATCACCATGATGCAATTGCCCGATTTTTTTCGCCTGAAAGAATCCCTCTTTCTGGAAAAGGTCGAGCACTTCGTGTTCGACTTCCGGGGCACAGGCCACCAGCAAGCCCCCGCTCGTTTGCGGGTCGCACAGCAACTTCCTTTTCCAGTCAGGAAAATCCAGTTCGACTTCATGGCCGTAGCTCGTCCAGTTGCGCTCGACTGCGCCAGGGGCAATGCCAGCCATGCAGTGCTCTCCCGCCTCCTGGAAAAAGGGAATCTCGTCGAATCCGATCACGGCGCCAAGATGAGAACCCCTGCACAGCTCCAGAAGATGGCCCAGCAGGCCGAAACCCGTGACGTCGGTCATGGCATGGACTTCCCGCATCTCGGCCAGTTTCATGCCCGGCGTATTGAGCTGCGTTGTGGCGTCCAGCATGGCCCTGTATCCTTCGCCGGACAATTTTCCCTTCTTCAGGGCTGCGCTCAATATGCCTATCCCCAGCGGCTTTCCAAGTATCAGGATATCCCCTGCCCTGGCCCTATCGTTTCTCTTGATCCTGTCCGGGTGAACGATGCCGGTCACGGCGAGCCCGTAAACGGGCTCTGGAGAATCGATGGAATGCCCGCCCGCAACGGGAATGCCGGCTGCAGCGCAGACCGATTCCCCACCCTCGAGGATCGCCCTCATCGTCTCCAGAGGCAATTTGTCGATCGGCATACCCACGACAGCCAGAGCGAAGAGCGGTCTCGCGCCCATGGCGTAAATGTCGGAAATCGCATTGGTCGCCGCGATCCTGCCGAAATCTCGCGCATCGTCCACGATGGGCATGAAAAAATCAGTCGTGGCAACGATTGCCTGCGCTTCATTGATGCGGTAAACCGCCGCATCGTCGCTCGTATCCCTGCCCACCAGCAGGTCGGGATAACATGAGGACGATTTCGAAAGGAGATCGTGCAGCAGGCCGGGGGCGATTTTGCATCCGCACCCCCCTCCATGAGAGAATTCAGTGAGTTTAATCTGCATTTCCGGACATTTCTTGAAAATTCTGAGCAGCCCAACCCTAGCACAATTATCCGAATTTGACGAGATCATCGACGTCCGCTCGCCTTCCGAATTCAAACTGGACCATATCCCAGGGGCGGGAAATTATCCCGTCCTGGACGACGAGGAGAGAGCCAGGGTCGGCACGATCTATGTCCAGGAGTCTCCTTTCCTGGCCAAAAAAATCGGCGCTGCAATCGTGTCAAAAAACATCGCCCGTCATCTCGAGGAAAGCTTCATGGACAAGCCCAAATCGTGGCGTCCGCTCGTGTATTGCTGGCGTGGGGGAAAGCGCAGCGGCGCCATGGCGCATATTCTTTCGGAAATCGGCTGGCCAACGGCGCGCCTCGAAGGCGGCTACAAGGCCTACCGGAAAATGGTGATCGAATCGCTCGAAGCTTTGCCCGGAAGTTTCGAATTCAGGGTGATCTGCGGCGAAACGGGATGCGGCAAAAGCAGGCTGATCGAAGCGCTTTCCAGGATAGGAGAACAGGTGCTCGACCTCGAGACCCTCGCGCGCCACAGGGGATCCGTGCTCGGAAAACTGCCCGGAATCGATCAGCCGGGCCAGAAATATTTCGAGAGCTGCGTCTGGTTCACCCTGTCCGGATTTGATCCAAAACGTCCCGTCTATGTCGAATCGGAAAGCAGGAAAATCGGGAATCTGCGCGTGCCGCAGTCGCTCATCGAGGCGATGTGGAAAAGCAGGGCCATTCGCCTCCATGCTGAAATCGGGGTCAGACAAGCCATCCTTTTCGAGGATTACAGGCATTTCTTCGCGCATCCGGAAGCGTTGAACGAAAGACTGGATTGCCTTGCCCCTTTGCATGGAAAGGATGCAATCGATGCCTGGAAAGCCCTGATAGCGGGAAAGGATTGGGAAAGGCTGCTTGGATCCCTTCTTGAACAGCATTACGACAAGGCATACCGGAAATCGATAGTACTTCACTACAAAGAGTACACCTCTTTCCATGAAGTGAGCGACCCGACCGAATCGGGTTTCACGGCCTTGGCGAAAAAGATTCAGGCTGAATGATCCAATGATATAATCCCGCAATTTGCCGGTACGCCGGAATGATCATGCACATCAAACCAAACCATGTCTTCTGGATTTTCACCCTGATCACGCTGGTTTGGTTCAGCAATCTGGAGTACCGCAAGCTGGTGAGGCCCGACGAGGGGCGCTATGCCGAAATCTCCAGGGAAATGGTCGCAACAGGCGACTGGGTGACCCCGCGCCTCAACGGCATCAAGTACTTCGAAAAGCCCGCCCTGCAATACTGGGCGACCGCCGCCGCCTACAAGCTCTTCGGCCAGCATGAATGGACGGCAAGGCTCTGGAGCGGGCTGACAGGTTTCTTCGGCCTATTGCTGGTGTTTTTCACGGGGAAACGCCTGTTCGGCATGGAAGCCGGCTTTTACGCCGCACTCGTTTTGGGGAGCAGCGTCCTCTACGCCGTCATCGGACACATCAATACGCTCGACATGGGGGTCACTTTCTTCATGACCCTGAGCCTTTGCGGCTTCCTGCTCGCCCAAATGTCGCCCGGAAAAACCTGGATGCATGTCGCCTGGATGGCGATGGGATTGTCCATTCTCAGCAAGGGACTGATCGGCATCGTCCTGCCGGGCGCAGTACTCGTGATCTACACGCTGATCGAGCGCGACTGGGGGCTTTGGAAGCGAATCCAGCTGCCTGTCGGGATCGCGATCATGCTGATGGTTTCCGCGCCCTGGTTCATCCTGGTGTGCAAGGCCAATCCTGAATTCTTCCATTTCTTCTTCATTCACGAGCATTTCGAGCGCTTTTTGACCAAGGAGCACGGGCGCTACCATTCCTGGACCTATTTCATTCCCGTTCTCCTTGCCGGCATGCTGCCCTGGACGGTCACGCTTTTCGATGCCCTTTCCAAATCGTGGAAAAGAAATCCGGGTGCATTCCAGCCCAACCGTTTCCTGCTGATCTGGATTGCTTTCATTTACTTCTTTTTTTCCTATTCGGATTCGAAGCTGCCTTCCTACATCCTGCCCATTTTTCCCGCCGCAGCACTGCTGATCGGTCAGAGGCTTGCAGCAATCGAAGGCAACAGGCTTTTCTGGCATTTCCTGCCTATTGCATTGCTCGGCGCAACAGGACTCCTGCTCTCCCCGAGGGTCGTGCGCTTTTCGGACGCGACCGTCCCGGCCGTCCTCTACAGGCATTATATTCCCTGGCTCGTCGCCGCTGCCTCAATCGCGCTCGCAGGGGCGCTTTACGCGCTGTTCAAAACCCGCAAGCATGGCAACGCTCAGGCGATCGTCGCGGTTTCCCTTTCGATGCTGGTCAGCGGACAATTGGCCCTTGCCGGACACAACAGCCTTTCTCCCTCGAATTCAGCCTATTCCATCGCCCGGCAAATCAAGCCCTATTTGAAAAAAGATATTCCTTTCTACAGCGTGGCCATGTACGAGCAAACCCTGCCCTTCTACATCAGGCGCACCGTCACGCCCGTTGCCTATCAGGACGAAATGGCTTTCGGCATCGAACAGGAGCCCGAAAAATGGATCCCGGACATCCCGACCTTCGAGCGTGTCTGGAAATCGCAGCCTGATGCGCTTGCAATCATGTCTCCCGAAATGTACGCTCAGCTTGATAAAAAAATCCCGATGCAGATCATCGCACAAGACACGAGGCGTATAGTGGTGAAAACTCCATGAATCCGACCAGTTTCCTATTGATATTGACAGGCGTTCTGCTCAATGCGGCCGCGCAATTGCTGCTGAAAGCGGGAACCCACGCTGTGGGCGCCTTCGAATTCAGCAGGGGGAACATCGTCCCCATAGGCTGGAAAATCGCCACCCAGCCCCCGATCATCGGGGGGCTCGCCTGCTACGGCATATCGGTTGTCGTCTGGATCATGGCGCTCTCCAGGGTCGAGGTCAGCGTCGCCTACCCCATGCTCTCCATAGGCTACGTGGTGAATGCCTTCGCAGCCTGGTACCTGTTCGGCGAAAATCTTTCTCTCGCGAAGCTCCTGGGCATAGGCATCATCATCCTGGGCGTCTACATCGTTTCGAGAAGTTGATGCAATTTATTGAAAAACATTTTATTTTATTGATATTATGGAATATCTTCCGTTCACGAAACCCGATGTAGACGAAGAGACGATTTTGGGCGTCGCCGAAGTATTGCGCTCCGGCTGGCTTGCGACCGGGCCGAACGTGCAGGCCTTCGAGGCGCAGCTTTCGGATTACCTCGAGGGAAGGATCGTCAGGAGCTTCACTTCGGCAACGGGCGCGCTCGAAGTCGCCCTGGAAATTTGCGGCATTGGCGAAGGCGACGAGGTCATCACCCCGGCCATGAGCTTCGCCGCCACCCCCAACGTGATCATGCGCGTAGGCGCCAAGCCTGTCTTCGTCGACGTCGACATCCATTCTCGCAACATCGATCTCGATGCGGTCGAGAAGGCCATCACCCCCAAAACCCGGGCCATCATGCCCGTGCATTTTGCAGGACTTTCCGCGAATTGCGATGGTCTTTACGACATCGCGCAAAGGCATGATTTGAGGGTGATCGAGGATGCGGCGCATGCGATAGGCACTACATGGCATGGCAAGAAAATAGGCAGTTTCGGCGACCTGGTTTCCTTCAGCTTCCATCCCAACAAGAACATGACCACTATAGAAGGGGGGGCGCTCAGCCTTTCCGATCCGCTGGAGGCCGAGAAGCTCGACAGGCTGCGCTTCCACGGCATTTTGAAGGACGATGAAGGAAACCAGGACGTGGTGCTTCCAGGGGGTAAATACAACCTTTCTGACGTCGCGGCAAGGGTGGGATTGGGGCAATTGAAACGCCTTGAAGAATTCAACGAAAAGCGTGCAAGACTCGTCGAGCATTATTTCGAATGCTGGTCGCTTGAAAATTGTCTCCTTCCAGCGAACGGCGCTGGACACAGCTGGCATATGTTCGCTCCCCTGATTCCTTTCGAGGATTTCAGGATATCCAGGCAGGCCTTCATCAAGAAAATGCACGAGAAAGGGATAGGGATAGGCATCCATTACCCCGCCCTTCATCTCTTCAGCCTTTACCGCAAACTCGGGTACAGGGAGGGGGATTTCCCCAATGCCGAGCGCATCGGCCGTGAAACCGTGACCCTCCCCCTTTTTCCAAAAATGGAATTTGGAGACGTGGAAAGCGTGATTGCTGCAATTTCAGGAATACTCGGATCATGACCGAAGTTTCAGTCATCGTCCCTGTCTACAACGAGGAAAAGGGGCTCAAGGCGCTTTTCGACAGGCTTTATCCCGCGCTCGACGGACTCGGACGGCCCTTCGAAATCATCTTCATCAACGACGGGAGCCGGGATCGCTCGGCGTCGCTCCTGCAGGCGCAATTCCAGGCGAGAATGGACGTCACCCGCGTCATACTCCTCAAGGGAAATTTCGGGCAGCATATGGCGATCATGGCGGGATTCGAGCATGCCAGGGGAAGATATGTCGTCACGCTGGATGCCGATCTGCAGAATCCTCCTGAAGAAATAGGCAGGCTGCTCGAAAAGATGGACGAAGGCTACGACTATGTCGGCTCCATCAGGAAGAACAGGCAGGATAGCCTCTGGCGAAGCCTTGCATCCAGAATGATGAACCGCCTGAGGGAACGCATCACCCGGATCAAAATGACCGATCAGGGATGCATGCTGCGCGCCTACGGCAGGAACATCATCGAGGCGATCAATTCTTCCCGGGAAATCAACACGTTCATTCCCGCGCTCGCCTATACCTTTGCAAGCCGCCCGACTGAAATCGAAGTCGAACACGAAGAAAGAGTTGCCGGCGAATCGAAATATTCGCTCTACAGCCTGATCAGGCTCAATTTCGACCTCATGACGGGATTTTCGGTCGTGCCGCTTCAGGTGTTTTCCCTGTCCGGCATTGCGATCTCGCTGCTGTCCGCCCTGTTCGTCATTTATCTGGCGATCCGGAGGCTGGTTGTGGGTCCTGAAGCGGAAGGATTGTTCACCCTTTTCGGCATCGTATTCTTCTTCATCGGCATCATCCTTTTCGGCATCGGGCTGCTCGGCGAATACATCGGCAGGATCTACCAGGAAGTCAGACACAGGCCGAGGTACCTGATCGAGGCGATACTGGAGAAAGAACAATGACCCGGGTCGTGGTTTTTGCCTATCACGACGTCGGGGTCAGATGCCTCCAGGTCCTGCTCGCGCATCATGTGGAAGTGGCCCTTGTCGTCACCCACGAAGACCATCCCGATGAATCGATCTGGTTCGAAAGCGTCGAAAAACTAGCCGAACTGCACGGCATCCCCGTCGTCAAGCCCGAGGATCCGAATGCGCATGAAGTCGTTGAAGACATAGCAAAAATTGCTCCAGATTTCATTTTTTCATTCTATTACAGGCAGATGCTGAATAATGAAATCCTTTCCCTGGCCAAAAGAGGAGCCTATAACATGCACGGCTCTCTGCTGCCGAAGTACAGGGGGCGAGTGCCAGTCAACTGGGCGATCATCCATGGCGAGGCAGAAACCGGGGCGACGCTGCACAAAATGACCGAAAAGCCGGACAACGGCGACATCGTCGACCAGACGGCCGTCCCGATTCTTCCCGACGATACGGCCATCGAGGTTTTCAGGAAAGTGACCTGCGCGGCCGAAATCACCCTCAACAGGGCGCTTCCCGAACTGATTTCTGGCCATGCCAGGTTCAAGAAGCAGGATCTCGCAAAAGGCGGCTATTTCGGCGGAAGAAAGCCTGAAGACGGAAAAATAAACTGGCAGCAATCCGCCCGAGCCATTCACAATCTGGTTCGAGCCGTGGCGCCCCCCTATCCCTGCGCATTCTATGATATCGGCGGCGTCAGATTAAAAATACTGAAAACACTCGTCGAGAACCGCCCTCCCCGATCCGGGAAACCTTCCCTTTATTGCGAAAACGGACGATGCTATGCCGATTGCGGAGGCGGGGGCGTGTTGCGGCTGGTCTCTTTCGAAATCGACGGAGAACTGGCGGACTGCGAAAAACTGAATCGCCGTTTCGGCGCTTCTCCGACTATCCTCACTTAAGGACTCCCATGAAAAAAATCCTGATCCTAGGCGTCAACGGTTTCATCGGCCATCACCTGTCGAACCGCATCATCAATACGACCAACTGGGAAGTCTATGGCATGGACATGCAGACGGACCGCATAGCCGATCTGCTCGATCATCCCCGTTTTCATTTCTTCGAAGGCGACATCACCATCAACAAGGAATGGATCGAATACCACGTCAAGAAATGCGACACCATCCTTCCGCTGGTCGCCATCGCCACCCCGGCCACCTATGTCAAGGAACCGCTCAGGGTGTTCGAACTCGATTTCGAGGCCAATCTGCCCATCGTCCGCGCCTGCGTTAAATACGGGAAAAGGGTCGTATTCCCTTCGACCTCCGAGGTTTACGGCATGTGCAGGGACAGCGAATTCGATCCCGACCACTCCGAGCTGATCCTCGGCCCCATCAACAAGCCGAGATGGATCTATTCCTGCAGCAAGCAGCTCATGGACCGGGTGATCTGGGCCTATGCCATGCAGGAAGGGCTCGATTTCACCCTTTTCAGGCCTTTCAACTGGATAGGCGCCGGGCTCGACAGCATCTATACCCACAAGGAAGGCAGCTCCAGGGTCATCACCCAGTTTCTTGGGCAGATCGTCAGGGGCGATAACATCAAGCTGGTCGACGGCGGCACGCAGAAACGCGCCTTCACTTATATCGACGACGGCATAGACGCGCTGATGAAGATCATCGACAACAAAAACGACATCGCCTCCGGCCAGATCTACAACATAGGCAACCCGAAGAACAATTATTCCGTGAAGGAACTGGCGAAAATGATGCTGGATCTCGCCATGACCTATCCGGAATACGAGTCCACGGCGAAAAACGTCAAGGTGATGGAAACCACCTCGGACGAATATTACGGAAAAGGCTATCAGGACGTGCAGAACCGCGTGCCGAAAATAGACAATACCTGCAGCGATCTCGAATGGCAGCCCAAGGTGTCGATGCAGGATGCGCTCGTCAATATCTACGAAGCCTATCGCGATCAGGTCAACGAGGCGCGAAAACTCGTCGACGCATGAAGCTTGCGCTGAAAATAGACGTCGATACCTATCGCGGAACGAAGGAAGGGATCCTTCCGCTCATGTCGCTGCTGCACAGAAACCGGGCGGGCGCCACGTTCCTGTTCAGCCTGGGCAAGGACCATACCGGATGGGCCTTGAAGCGGGCATTCAAGCCCGGATTCATGAAGAAGGTGTCGAGGACCTCGGTTCTGCAGCATTACGGCCTGAAGACCCTGCTATACGGCACCCTGCTTCCAGGGCCGGACATCGGCAGGCGCTGCGGCAAATTGATGCGCGAAGTTAGGGAAGCCGGCTTCGAAGTCGGCATCCATACTTTCGACCACGTCAAGTGGCAGAATAATGTCGCGAACGCGGACGAAGCATGGACGGAGCGGGAAATGCGGGCAGCCCAGGACCGCTTCCTGGAGATTTTCGATGAACCGGCCCATGTCCACGGCGCGGCAGGCTGGCAGATGAATGCCCATGCCTTCCGCCTCACCCAGAAGCTGGGATTCGATTACGCTTCAGATGCCAGGGGATTTTGTCCCTTCATTCCGGTGCAAAACGCCGAAATCATTGCCTGCCCCCAGCTCCCCACCACCCTGCCCACGCTGGACGAATTGTTGGGAATGGAAGAAGATGCAGCCGGTCATTTGCTCAAAATGAGCGAGAATCCCGGGCCGACAGGTCATGTCTATACCCTTCATGCCGAACTGGAAGGCATGAAATTGATCGACACATTCGAGAAGCTGCTTCAGGGATGGAAAAGCATGGGATACGAGCTTGTCTCCCTGAAGCATTATTACGAATCATTGGCGCCCGGCACGCTTCCCAGGCATGAACTGGTTTACGATGAAATTCCGGGGCGCGCCGGAAAGCTCGCCATGCAGGGAAAGGAATTCCTGGGTTATTAAGGACTGAATTCCCTTGCGATCAGCACGGCATTGCTGCCGCCGAAAGCGAAGGAATTCGACATGACCGTCCTGATGTCGAGTTCGCGCCTTCCGACATTCGGGACATAATCGAGATCGCATTCTGGATCGGGATGTTCCAGATGGGCGGTGGGCGGAACGCTTTTGTGCCTGATGGCAAGCAGGGCCGCCATGAATTCGATCGCGCCGGTCGCGCCCATCATGTGCCCATGCATGGATTTGGTCGAAGTCACGGGAATGTCATAGGCGCGGACGCCGAACACTTCCTTGATGGCGGCTGTCTCGACCGCATCCCCGATCGAAGTCGCCGTGCCGTGGGCGTTGATGTGATCGATTTCTTCGGGCCTGATCCCGGCTTCCTCGATGGCGAGCCGCATGGTTCTCACCTGCCCTTCCACGGAAGGCTTGGAGATATGGCAGGCGTCGTTCGCCGAACCGTATCCGATCAGTTCGCCGTAAATCGTCGCCCCGCGGGCGACGGCCCGTCCGGCTTCTTCGAGAACGAGGACAGCCGCCCCTTCCCCCAGGACGAGCCCCGTCCTGTCCCTGGCAAACGGCTTGCAGGAGGCGGAAATATCCTTTTCGTCAGGAAGCGCAAGCGTCCTCAGGGAAATCCAGGCGGTGATCGTGCCGTAGGTCAAAAGCGCTTCGCTTCCTCCGGCCAGCATGACATCGGCATAGCCGTCCCGGATAAGCCGATAGGCCTCCCCGACTGCAATGGACGAAGAAGAGCAGGCGGTCGAATAGGTCACATTGGGCCCCTGCAGCCCGTATTCCATCGAAATCTGCGAAGCCGCCGCATTGTTCATCGCCATCAGGACGGTGAGCGGCTTGAATCTCGGCAATTCCTTGGTATAGATCTCGACGTAGCCTTCCTCTATGGTTCCCACCCCGCCTATGCCGGTGCCGAGGTAAACGCCCGATCTTCTCTTCTCGGCTTCCGAAAGAGCGAGGCCCGAATCCATGATGGCGTCTTTCGCCGCAACCAGGGCGAACTGGCTGAATCTGTCGAGCGAGCCGAGCTTCATCCTGGAAAAGTGCCTGGCAGGATCGAAATCCACTTCAGCGGCGATACGGATGGAAAGCTTGTCGGAAAATGCTGCAGACAGCGCCCTCACGCCGGATTTCCCCGACATGAGATTGGAGAAAAAATCGCGCTGGTTATTGCCGACCGGAGAAATGACCCCGAGGCCGGTAATGACGACTCGTCTCAATGCTTCGGCTCTGAAGAATGCTGTTCGGCGACAAGTTTGTCCACGAGCGTGACGATGTCATTGATGGTCTTGATCTCAATGCGCTCGTCGGACAGTTTTATCTTGAATTCATCTTCCAGAACGAACATGAATTCGATAACGGAAAGAGAATCGAGGCCCAATGTCTCGAGCGATCTTTCCGGCTGAAGATCGGCTTCGCTCATTTCGAAATTTTCCGCCATGAGCTTTTGTATCGTTTGTAAAGTAGTCATATATTATGTTTCAAGCCACACGAACCGTGTCGAATTCAACTTGGGAAGCATCGCTGGCGATCGCTTCATTGAAGAAGCGGATGGTTTCTTCCGCAACGATATGCTTTTGATTGTCCAGCGTCACGATATGATAGCAGTCATCGAGGAAAACCTTGCGCACTTTTTTGCTGCCGATATGCTTTTCGACGAAATCAGCGCTCTTCACCGTAGCCGTATCGTCTTCCAGGGAATGCATGATCAGCGCAGGAGCCGTGGCTTTCGACATGTTGCGCTTCACCGTCCTGATGAGCTTGTCCGTTTCGAAAATTCCGCTCATGGGAATCCTCGCCGAACCCGCAGCGGAAGTCGATTTCTCGGCCATTTCCCGGGCAATCCAGGCGCGCAGCTGCTTGTTCTTGAGTCCGTAAGGTTCCCTTTCGCGGTAGGAGTAGACATACCGGAAAGGCGTATAGTAACCCAGGGGCAGAAGAAAACGATACCAGGGAATGCTCCACCCGTCGAAATAAAGGGTGGTTGCCAACAGGGAGAGTCCCGCCACTTCTTCCCCTTTCTCGATGGCGAGGTTCAGGGCGAGAACGGCACCGATACAAAGGCCGCACACCGAAACGGTCTTGTATTTCCGCTTCATGTCATCGAAATGCGCAACGGCCTCCCTGTGCCATTGCTGCCACTTCTTCGTGGAAGCATCCTTCTCGTAACCGTAACCGGAAAAGTGGGGAGCCCTGACGGAATATCCCGCTTTGTGCAACATTTTGGCCACATATTGCATTTCGAGCGGCGTTCCGGACAAACCATGAATCAGCAATACAGCATGTTCTCCCTTGATCAGATTGATATCCTTGTCAATTCCATTCACCGCTACCATCCGCAGACCATCCTTTTTCCAGAACGCCTCCCATCCCAATAAACGCAAATCCATGTATACTTCATAACCGGGCCAAGGCAAGCAAACTTTGCAGATTATAGCAAAACTTTGGCCAAACAGGGATTGAATTTATAACCCGTTTTTCATCCAGATCGGCAGATTGAACTGCTTTGACAAGCATAATGCAGTTAAGTTAAGGTTACCTGAAATTTCCTTAAAGGAGCCCGTTCCAGCATCATGCAAACCATTCCGGATTTTGAACTGCCTTCCACCGGCGGCGGGAATTTCAGGTTGTCCGCCCAAAGCGGAAAATACCTCCTTTTATATTTCTACCCGAAAGACAACACTTCAGGCTGCACCACGGAAAGCCAGCAATTCAGGGACTTGAGCGAAGAATTCGCGAAACTCGATTGCGCTGTTTTCGGCATCTCCAGGGACAGCATCAAATCCCATGACAATTTCAAAGCCAAATTCGCCCTTCCCTTCGACCTCCTCTCCGATGCCGAGGAAACGGCTTGCCAGATTTTCGGCGTGATCAAGCAAAAAACGATGTACGGCAAAACGGTCAGAGGCATTGAGCGAAGCACATTCCTCATCGATGCGCAGAGGAAAGTCCTCAAGGAATGGCGAGGCGTCAAGGCCGACGGCCATGCCGAAGCCGTGTTGAATTTTCTGAAATCCCTTTCCTGAAATATAATGGCGAAATATACCAAGCTGTTCGTGCTCGACACCAATGTATTGATGCATGATCCCACGAGCCTTTTCCGTTTCGAGGAGCATGACATTTACCTTCCCATGGCCACGCTCGAAGAACTCGACAACAACAAGAAAGGCATGTCGGAAGTCGCCCGCAATGCCCGCCAGGCAAGCCGGTTCCTCGATGAAATCGTGAGCCGGGCCATGACGGATATCGACGAAGGGATAACGCTCGCCACCCACGGATCCAAAACGGCAACGGGCAGGCTTTTCCTCCAGACCAATGCCATAGAAGAGTCGCTGCCCGCATCCCTGCCCGGATTGAAGGCGGACAACCAGATCCTCGGCGTCACCCTCCATCTCAGAAAGAAATTCGAGCACCGATCCGTCATCCTCGTCAGCAAGGACATCAACATGAGGATCAAGGCCCGCGCGATAGGGGTCGAAGCGGAGGATTATTTCAACGACAAGGTGCTGGAAGACACCGACCTGCTTTATACCGGCGTGCGCGAATTGCCCCAGGACTTCTGGGAATCGCATGGCGGCGAAATCGAGTCCTGGAAGGATGCCGGCCATACCTTCTACCGGATCAGGGGACCGCTTTGCGCGAGCCTGCATACCAACGAATTCGTCTATCAGGAAACTTCCCAACCCTTTTATGCGAGGGTGAGGGAACAGGACGATCGCTCGGTCGTTCTTGAAACCGTCAAGGATTACACCCACCAGAAGAACAGCGTCTGGGGCATTTCCGCGCGGAACAGGGAGCAGAATTTCGCATTGAATCTGCTCATGGATCCCGATATCGATTTCGTGACGCTGCTCGGCCAGGCCGGGACGGGAAAAACGCTCCTGACGCTCGCCTCGGCATTGATGCAGACGATAGAACTGAAGATCTATTCCGAAATCATCATGACGCGCGTCACCATTCCCGTGGGCGAAGACATCGGATTCTTGCCCGGAACCGAGGAAGAAAAAATGGGCCCCTGGATGGGGGCGCTCGAAGACAATCTCGACGTGCTCAACAAGTCCGACGAGGAAGGCGGCGACTGGGGGCGCATCGCCACCCACGACCTCATCCGCTCCAGGATCAAGGTGAAATCCCTGAATTTCATGCGGGGAAGGACTTTCCTCAGCAAGTTCCTGATCATAGACGAGGTCCAGAACCTCACCCCGAAGCAGATGAAAACCTTGATCACCCGCGCGGGCCCCGGAACGAAAGTCGTTTGCCTGGGCAACATTTCGCAGATCGATACGCCCTATCTGACCGAGGGCAGTTCGGGGCTGACCTATGTCGTGGACCGGTTCAAGGGATGGCCACACGGCGGGCACGTCACCCTGCAGCGCGGGGAGCGATCGAGGCTCGCCGACTACGCGACGGAAAGGCTCTAACTGCAGACCGCCCTGATCTGGTGAATGTCGGTGTGCCCCTGCAGGATCTTCTGTATGCCGTCCTGCTTCAGCGTGCGCATGCCCTGGCTGATCGCCACATTCACCAGTGCCTCGACCGTTGCCCTGCTCTGGATCGGCTTCTTGACGGCCGGCGTTGCCTCGAGGAACTCGTGCAATCCTATCCTTCCCTTGTATCCCGTGCCGTTGCATTCCACACACCCGTTTGCCGCCGACAGGGAAAACGCTCCGCCCGGGCCGGAATATTTTTTCAGCCACTCCTGATAGACCGCTTTGGGATCGAGCTGGGTGCCCAGACAATATTCCTGAGCCAGTTCATGGATTTCGCCGCCCGACGCCCGGTACGTCTTTCTGCAATGCCTGCAGCAGCGTTTCGCCAGGCGCTGCGCCAATATGCCGAGCAGGGCATCGGAAAAATTGAAGGGATCCATGCCCATGTCGAGCAATCTCACCATGCTCTCGGGCGCGCTGTTGGTGTGCAGGGTCGAAAACACGAGATGGCCCGTCAGGGAAGCCTCGATGCCGATCTTGGCCGTTTCGGCATCCCGCATTTCTCCGACCATGATGATGTCGGGATCCGCCCTGAGGAAGCTGCGCATCGCCGCTGCGAAAGTCCAGCCGATATTGGCATTGACCTGCACCTGGCGCAAGCCGTCCTGCGTGATTTCGACAGGGTCTTCCGCCGTCCAGATCTTCCGGTCGTGCGTGTTGATGTAGCCGAGCACGGAATGCAGCGTGGTCGTCTTTCCCGAACCCGTGGGGCCGCAAATCAGGAAAAGGCCATAGGGTTTTTTCACCAGATTTTTCACCTTGACCAGCATGTCGGGAGCAAGATCCAGGTCGTCAATCGGGATGGCCTTTGCCGCGGCCAACACGCGCAAGACGATATCCTCGAGGCCGTTGGCCGTCGGCACGGTCGCCACCCTGAGCTCGATTCTCCCCCCTTCCTGCGGAATCATCTCTATTTTCCCGTCCTGGGGCCTGCGCTTTTCGGAAATGTTCAGCTTCGCCATGATCTTTATCCTCGAAATCAGCGCATTCCTGAAATTCGGCGGAAACTCGAAATAATCGACGAGCGAGCCGTCCTTCCTGAAACGGACTCTTGTGCTGCGCTTTCCCGGATAGGATTCGATATGGATGTCGGACGCGCCCTGATGGCAGGCATCGATGACCATCTTGTTGACGAGCCTCACGAGCGTGTTGTCCGACTCGGCGACCGCTTCCTCAGGCAATTCCTCCTTTTCCTCGGCGCTCATCAGTTCCGAGGCGAGATCGCCGATTTTCTGACCGGCAGGCCTCGATTTGTAATACTGGTCGATGGCCACCAGGATATCTTCGCGCAGCGCCATGACCGGCGCGATGCTCATGTTGGTCAGGAACCGAAGTTCGTCCAGCGGCGCCCAATTCATGGGATCTTCCATGGCGACGATCAGCGTCTTGTCCGTTTTATAAAGCGGCAGGATGGTATATTTGGAAACGAAACTGGCGGGAACCAGCTGGATGGTATTGAGGTCGACGCGGAATTTGCAAACATTGACGAATGGGATCCCGAGCTTCTTCGCGAGCATTCGCTTGACCGTATCTTCATCGACGATGCCCATGCCGATGAGGATTTCCCCCAGCGCCTTTTTCCTGTCGTTCCTTTGGCGGGAGAGTGCCTCTTCCAGCTGCTCGGGCGTGATCAGCTTTTCCTGGATCAACGCATCCCCCAGCCTCAGGTTGGAACCGGCCTGCTGACGCTTCAGCGCCGTGACCAGCTGCTCCGGGGTGACGATCTGTTCGCCGGTCAGGTACTCGCCGATGCGCTGCGAGCGCAGCTTCTGCTGCTCGTCGAGCCCGGCGCGGATGTCGATTTCGGTTGCGACATGCTCGTCGATGAGCATTTGGCCGATGGCATCCCCGATCCGGTAGCTTTCCACCGATTGCGCCGGCAGAAAATAGCGCTCAACGGCGTCCGCAGCATTGGCCTGGAAAAGATAGAGTCCGGATTTCCCCGCCACGAAACCGATCGTTTCCCCGGAAAGTTCCTTTCCGCCCGTGAATTTCACTGAAAAGGGCTGTTTCTCCGAAGGCTGGAAAATGCCGTCCTCGTCGAGGCCGGGCCAATCCAGGCTTCTTTCGAGGCGGACGGGTCGAACCAGGCGAAGCTGATTGACGGTCTGCAGCCTGACAATCGAGACATCGTTTCCAAAAACCACTTTCAGGAAACCTTCTTCAGGCGAGAATCGCTCCAGGTCACCCAGCAATTCCTTGCCGTCGTTGTACAGGATCAGGCAGGGTTCGCTTGCGACACCCTCGGGTTCTTCCTCGAATCTGAAGTGAAAAGGGGCGGGCCATTTGAGCGGCTCCATGCCCTCCTCGCTTCGAATCGATTTCGCCCCGCTCTTCATTATTTTTCGTCTGAAGGATCATCCCCTTCGTCTTCCATCGGGGGATTGCCGTCGTATACCAGGCTCCTGCGATGCTGCAGGTAGGCGTCACGAATGAACAGGTAGGGGTCGAGCGCAGCCTGCATCATGATATTCTCGGTGTTCAGAAGATCGGCGCGTTTGTCCACGCCGTTGAGCACGGTCAGGCTGTTTCTCCTTGCTACATCGGTTGTTCTATATAGCGGATAGAACTGCCAGTCGACGACCGTGCCCAGCCCGTCCCTGAAATCGCTGGGGCCGAGAAAGGGAAGCACCAGATAGGGGCCGCTCGCCACCCCCCAATGCCCAAGGGTCTGCCCGAAATCTTCGTTGTGCTTGGGATATCCTGCAGGCGTTGCGACATCGACAAGACCGGCGAACCCGATCGTCGAATTGAGGAATACCCTGCCTGCATCCGAGACCGCCTGAACGCCTTTCAGCTGCAGAATGTCGTTGACGAATACGACCACATCGTCAAGGTTCGAAAAGAAATCGCCGATCATCACCCTCATGAACAGCGGCACGGCCGATTCATATCCTTTTGCAACCGGCTTGATAACGGCCTTGTCCACGGTATCGTTGAACTGGTATATCTTGCGGTTGAGCGGTTCAAGCGGATCCTTGCGGTTATAGGGCGTGGCGCAGCCGGCGAGCGCTAGCATCATGATCAGGGCAAATAATTTCATTGTCTTATTTATCGTACTGGTTCGGCATATTATAGCTTTCAATGCCCCGCTCAAGAAATGCTTTCAGAGAAGGCAGCCGTTCAGAAGCGCCCTCGCCTCCTCGATCAATTCGGAAGCCGCCATCCCGATCGGACCGATTCCCTTCCCGGCCAGGCTGTCCGCCGCAGCGCCATGCAGATGCACGGCGCAAAGCAGCGCCCGGTCAGGAGCCAGTCCCTGGGAAAGGAAGGCCCCGATCATCCCTGAAAGCACATCCCCCATGCCGGCCTGGGCAAGGCCCGGATTGCCCGAAGCATTGATCACCCAATATCCATCGGGAAATGCACAAAGACTGCCCGCGCCCTTCAGCACGACAGGACAGCCGAACCGGCTTGAAATCTCTTTCGCACAGCCGACCCTGTCCTCCTGCACTTCCTTTGCCGTGCATCCCAGCAATCTTCCCGCTTCGGCGGGATGCGGTGTGAGGAGGGCCGCTCCCTTTCTCGAAGCGAGGCTTTGCTGGAGGGTCTGGGATGATGCGATCAGATTGAGTGCATCGGCATCGATCACGAGGCTTTTTTCCGAATCGATCGCCTTTCGCAGCATATCCATCGCCCATTGCGACTTGCCAAGACCGGGGCCGACGACAATTGTCGAGGAATCCATCAATGCTTCGATGTCGCCCACCATGATTTCTGGCTGGACGAGATCAAGCGGAACGTCGCAGGCCATGATCACTCTTCCCGACCCCAGCTTCAAGGCCGCCCTTGCGGCGAGGATCGCCGCGCCCAGCATGCCTTTCGCCCCGCCGATGACCGCCGTGCTGCCGAACATGCCCTTGTGGCTGTTTCTCGGTCTTTTTCCGAAGCTTGCCCGCAATATCTTCGAATTGGAAAGGAATCCCCCGGGCGCCTTCAAAGCAATCGGGGAAAGCCCGAGCTTGTCGAGGTGGATCTTTCCGCAATGATCCACCCCGTCGGAGGTGAGCAGGCCAGGCTTCAGTCCGATGAAAGTCAGGGTATGCGCGGCATTCACGGCAGTCCCCAGGATTTTCCCGGTATCCGAACCGATACCGCTGGGCACGTCGATGGAAAAGACGGGAAGCCCGAGCGAATTGAGCTTCCCGATGAGGTCGCGATATTCGTCTGAAACGGGCCGCTTGAGTCCGGTCCCGAAAAGCCCGTCGACCGCGAAATCCCATTTCTTTTCCTCGGAAAGAGCAAAAAGGCAAGCACCGCCCGAATCGATCCACGCACGGTAAGCCTGAGCGGCATCCCGTGGAAGCCTGCTTTCTTCTCCGACGAAAACCAGCGCGACATCGAACCCCCAGGATTTCAGATGGCGGGCCGCGACGAACGCATCCCCCCCGTTGTTTCCGGGTCCGGCCAGAACGAGCGCCCTGTTGCCTTTGGCCTCTTCCGCCGAGAATTCCGCAACAGCGAGTCCTGCCCTTTCCATGAGCGAACCCGCGGCAAGATTCTCGATTTCCCCGATTTCACTCGCGGAATAGACAGGCTCGAACAGGTCGGCAAGATCTCTCATGGTCCAAATGGAGCGGGCAACTTGCGATATAATACATGCAATTCAATAGCCAGAAGCGTTTTCATGTCCGAATTCTTCATGCTGCGCGGTTGCCGCGCCCTTTCAGACTTCAGGGTGAGCAAGCTGCTCCGCTCGATCAGGGCCTTCATGCCTGAAATCAGTTTCGTCCATGCCGAATTCCGGCATTTCGTCTCCTCCCCGAGAAAGCTTTCATCGGCTGAAATGGCGATCCTTGAAAAGCTGCTCGAATACGGTCCTGAAACCGGGCACCAGGAACCCGAAGGAAAAATACTGCTCATCACGCCCCGCCTCGGCACCATCTCCCCCTGGTCTTCGAAGGCCACCGACATCGCCAGGCATTGCGGACTGGACTTCATCGAAAGAATAGAGCGCGGCATTGCCTTCACCATGAATCCCGCTCCTTCGAAAATAGAACCAGTGCTTCCGCTCATCCACGACAGGATGACCGAAGAAGTCTTTTTTTCGCTTTCCGATGTGGAAAGGCTTTTCAGGAAGTTCGACCCCGCTCCGCTTTCCTCCGTCGACATCCTGTCAGGCGGCACTGCGGCGCTCGATGAGGCCAACGCGCGCATGGGGCTCGCCCTTTCCCCCGACGAGATAGACTATCTCGTCGAGCATTTCCGCGCCATGGAGCGCGATCCGACCGATACGGAACTCATGATGTTCGCGCAGGCCAATTCCGAACACTGCCGCCACAAGATTTTCAATGCCGAATGGGTGATCGACGGGGAGCCGCAGCCGCACACGCTGTTTTCGATGATACGCCACACCCATCGCATGAACCCGCAGCACACCGTCCTCGCCTACAGCGACAATTCAGCCATCATGGAAGGCGGGCAATTTTCCCCCTTCTTTCCCAGAAGTGACGGCATCTACCGGCGTGAAAGCCAGCTGACCCATGTCATCATGAAGGTGGAAACGCACAATCATCCCACGGCGATCTCCCCCCATGCGGGCGCTGCGACGGGCGCCGGCGGCGAGATAAGGGACGAGGGGGCGACGGGATGCGGATCCAAGCCCAAAGCCGGCCTCACCGGGTTTTCCGTATCGAACCTCGACATTCCCGGATTTCTTCAGCCATGGGAGAACGCCGATTACGGCAGGCCAGGGCATATCGCATCGTCCCTGCAGATCATGCTGGAAGGCCCGATAGGCGGTGCCGCCTTCAACAACGAGTTCGGGCGGCCCAATCTTTCAGGTTATTTCAGGACTTTCCAGCAGGAAGTCGGAGGGGAAGTGCGTGGCTATCACAAGCCGATCATGCTGGCCGGGGGATTGGGAAGCATAGCCGCGAATCAATCGTTCAAGCGGGAAATCCCCGAAAATGCGCTGCTCATCCAGATCGGGGGCCCCGGCATGCTGATCGGCCTCGGAGGGGGTGCCGCGTCCAGCATGAATACGGGAAGCAATGCGATCCACCTCGATTTCGATTCGGTTCAGCGGGCCAACCCGGAAATGCAGCGCAGGGCTCAGGAAGTCATCGACCGGTGCTGGCAGCTTGGCGATCGGAACCCCATCCTGTCCATTCACGACGTCGGCGCGGGCGGGCTTTCCAATGCCGTTCCCGAGCTCGTCCACGGATCCAACCGGGGCGGAAGCATCAATCTTCGCGACATCATGAACGAGGAACCCGGCATGAGCCCGATGCAGCTCTGGTGCAACGAAGCCCAGGAGCGCTACGTGCTCGCAATCAGCCCGGAAGATCTCGGCCTTTTCTCTTCCCTCTGCGAAAGGGAACGCTGCCCCTTTGCCGTGATCGGAAAAGCGACATTGAACGAGCGGCTCGAGATCACCGATCCCTTTTTCGGCAATCATCCCGTCGACATGCCGCTTTCCGTTCTCCTCGGCAAGCCGCCCAGAATGACGAAAAACGTCTCGCGCAGGAATCCGACCCCGCCCCCCTTCAATGCCGAGAATCTCGATCTGAAAGACGCCGCCTATCGCGTATTGAAAGCGCCTTCCGTCGCCGACAAGACCTTTCTGATCGCGATAGGCGACAGGACGGTCGGCGGATTGACCGCGAGGGACCAGATGGTCGGGCCCTGGCAGGTTCCCGTTGCCGATGTCGCGGTCATCCTGTCCGATTTCGAATCGTGCCATGGGAACGCCTTCGCCATCGGGGAGCGTTCGCCGATTGCGCTGATCAACCCTGCCGCCTCCGGCCGAATGGCTGTCGGAGAAGCGATCACGAACATCGCCGCGGCCAGGATAGAAGAAATGGGGGCGATCAAGCTTTCCGCGAACTGGATGGCGGCAAGCGGCCATCCCGGCGAGGATGCCGCGCTTTTCGACACGGTCAGGGCCGTCGCCATGGAGCTTTGCCCGCATCTTGGCATCAGCATTCCTGTCGGGAAGGACTCGATGTCGATGAAGACAGCCTGGCGCGACGATTCGGGCCGGGAAAAGGCGGTCGTCGCCCCGCTTTCGCTCATCGTTTCGGCTTTCGCCCCCGTGTCCGACGCGGCGAAGACGCTCACGCCCCAGTTGCATGCCGGGGACACCACGCTGATCCTTGTCGATCTCGGCGGGGGTAAAAGCCGGCTCGGCGGATCGATCCTGGCCCAGGTTTACGGGCAAATCGGCGATGCCTGCCCGGACCTGGACGATGCGATCCGGGTGAAGGCCTTTTTCGCGGCCATCCAGAAGCTGAACGGGGAAGGCAGACTGCTCGCCTATCATGACCGTTCCGATGGCGGCCTTTTCGTCACGCTTTGCGAAATGAGCTTCGCGGGGCATGTCGGAATCAGCATCGATATCGAAAAAACCCGCATCGAGACGAAGCTCGTCGAGGCCATGCATCACGCAGAAAAACGCAACTGCATTTTCGAAGTGCTGTTCAACGAGGAACTGGGGGCGGTTGTCCAGGTCAGGAACGAGGATCTTGCCGGTGTCCTGGATACGTTCATGGAAGCCGGTCTTGCCAAGCTGGTCCATGTGATCGGATCCACGAACAACGAAGACAGGCTGGTCATCATGAACGGGGAAGCCCTGATTTTCAGCGAGAAAAGAGTCGACCTCCGCAGAGCCTGGTCGGAGACGACCTACCAGATGCAAAAGCTCAGGGACAATCCGGATTGCGCTCTGGAGGAATACGACAATCTGCTGGATATCCATGACCCGGGGCTGCATGCCCGCCTCACCTTCGACCCCGAAGAAGATGTCGCGCTGCCTTTCATCCATCTGGAAAGACCCAGGGTTGCGATTCTTCGCGAACAGGGCGTCAACGGGCATGTCGAAATGGCTGCGGCATTCGACCGGGCGGGCTTTCTAGCGGTCGACGTGCACATGAGCGACATCATTTCGGGAAGGATCAGCCTCGAAACGTTCAAGGGATTCGCTGCCTGTGGCGGATTCTCCTATGGAGACGTCCTTGGGGCCGGAGAAGGCTGGGCGAAATCGATCCTGTTCAACGCCAGGGCAAGGTCCGAGTTCGAAGCCTTCTTCGAAAGGCAGGATGTGTTCGCGCTCGGCGTATGCAACGGCTGTCAGATGATGAGCAAGCTTCGCGATCTCATTCCGGGGGCGCAAAACTGGCCTCATTTCGCCAGAAACAGGTCGGAGCAATTCGAGGCGCGCTTCGCCATGGTGGAAGTGGCGGGCAGCCCCTCCCTCTTCCTGGAAGGCATGAAAGGCAGCCAAATGCCCATCGTCGTCTCCCATGGAGAAGGCCATGCCGAATTCAGGAATGAAATCCCCCAGGACCTCGTTGCGCTGCGCTACGTGGACAACCGGGGGAACAGGACGGTGCGCTATCCCTTCAATCCCAACGGTTCTCCCGAGGGCATCACCGGGCTGACGACAAAAGACGGGCGATTCACGATCATGATGCCGCATCCCGAGCGGGTTTTTAGGACCTTGCAATGCTCATGGCATCCGGGAAGCTGGGGAAAGGACGGCCCCTGGATGAGGATGTTCAGGAACGCCAGGAAATGGGTGGGTTGACGGGCTTCTCGAAAGTCTTGTGTATTGGGGTGCGATTTGCCATCAGGTGAATTGGGGTTAGCAGGTCACTTCATTTCAGCTTTTTTACGTGAGGCAACGACACCCCTTCGCTCAGGTTTTTGATGAGGCAGTTCGCAGTTGCCAAGTTTCATAATGTCTCATACACTCGCATCTGCAAGCGCTCATGGCATTGATGGGCGGGATGATGGGTAAATTGAGAAACACTTCTGGAAGCCGCATAAAGCTTAGCCTCATGGCGGAGAGTGGGGGATTCGAACCCCCGAGAGACTTGCGCCTCAACACGCTTTCCAGGCGTGCGCCTTAAACCACTCGGCCAACTCTCCGAAGAAGGTGCGAAGCATAAACCAGAACGGGTTCCAAGGCAACCGGAATAGGCAGTTAGCGGTGAACAAAACGACCATTTGCAGCGTGGTATTCCTCGACATCGTGGAATATTCGAAAAAATCCGTTGCCGAACAGATCAGGCTGAAGAATCAGTTCAACGCCCTCCTCTCCCTTGCGATCAGGCATGTGCCTGTCACGGACAGGATCATTCTCGACACCGGGGATGGCGCCTCGATCAGCTTCCTGGGCGACCCCGAGGATGCCCTGCTCTGCGCCATGAAACTGAGGGATGCCGTTCTCGCTGAAAGGGAATCCCCCTTTCTCCTGAGAATAGGCATCAACCTGGGTCCGGTCAGGTTGATCCGGGACATCAACAAGCAGCCGAATCTCGTGGGCGACGGCATCAACGTGGCGCAGCGCATCATGGATTTCGCCCAGCCCAACCAGATCCTGGTTTCACGCTCTTTCTACGACGTCATTTCCAGCGTCACGGACGGCTATGCCGGGCTTTTCGAGCATCTGGGATCGCGCACCGACAAGCATGTCAGGGAGCACGAGATCTATGCCTTGAAGGACGAAACCGGAATGGAAAACGCCTTCATGGCGTCCTTCAAGCATGCGCCCGCCTTGGAAAAGCAGCCCTGGTGGCAGGACAAATCCCTGCTGCTCAAAAAAGTCTTTCCGGCAGCCGCCATCCTCCTCGTCCTTGTTGCATTGGCCTTGAAAATGGCGACCCAACCTGCAATGCGGCCGACGCCTTCCCAGCCAAGAGCGGCGCCTCCCAAGCCGAAATCCGCGCCGGCGGCCCAATCCGCAGCCGCTCCCGCGGCCCTGCCCAAGTCCGCTCCAGCGGCCAAAGCGCCTTCGAGGCATGAAAGAAAAGCCGCCGCCGACACGGCTACGCTCCTGTTCAGAATCATGCCCTGGGGGGAAGTCTATGTCGACGGGAAGAAGCGCGGCGTCAGTCCTCCCCTCAAATCCCTCGAAGTCAAGGCGGGGAAACATCAAATCGAGATCAGAAACACGACATTGCCGTCTCATTCCCAAACGGTTGAAACGCATCCCGGCGAGCACGTTATAATCGAGCATGAATTCTAGCCGGAGACCCGAATGAAGCCCTACTGGATTGTCCTGTTGCTCCTTGCAGGTTGCGCCAGTGTCGCATTCCAACCCGAGCCGAAAGGCGTTCCTATGCTCGATGAAGGCATCAAAAGCTACAAGGAAGGACGTTACCGCGAAGCGGTAACGGATATTCAGGGAGCGCTCGATGCCGGGCTTTCAAAAAATGATCAGGTGAAGGCCCACAAATTCCTCGCCTTCACCTATTGCGTTTCCAGAAGGGAAACGCTTTGCCGTGAAGAATTCGGGAAGGCGCTCGCCATCGATCCCGAATTCGATCTCACCATGGCTGAAGCGGGCCACCCGATGTGGGGAAGCGTATTCCGGAGCGTCAAAAGGAATATCAAGCAGTGATTCCAGAAAGGATAGACCGGTACGAAATCCTCGCCGAGCTCGGCAGGGGAGCCATGGGCGTCGTCTACAAGGCCCGCGACCCTCTGCTCGACAGGACGGTTGCGATCAAGACGCTGAATCTCTCCCTCTCGGACAAAGAGCTCGCCGAATACGAAGCCCGCTTCTATCAGGAAGCGAAAGCGATGGGAAAGGTCACCCATCCCAACATCATCAGCCTCTTTGACGTCGGCCGGAGCGAAGATCACGCCTATATGACGATGGAATACTTGGAGGGGCAGGAGCTGCGGCAGATCCTGGATTCCGGGAGCCGGCTCGGCATGGACCATATCATCGACATCGCCAGACAGGCTGCTGAAGGGCTTGCCTATGCCCACGAGCACGACGTCGTCCATCGCGACATCAAGCCCTCCAACATCTTGATATCAAAAAGCGGCCAGGTGAAGATCGGCGACTTCGGCATAGCGAGAATTCCCTCCTCCGCCGTCAGGACGATGACCGGCATGGTCATGGGCTCCCCTCAGTACATGTCTCCGGAACAGGTCACCGGAAAAAGCGTGGATCATCGCACCGACATTTTCTCCCTGGGCGTCGTGCTCTACGAAATGCTGACAGGATCCCCGCCCTTCAACGGGGAAAACGTGCATTCGATCATGTACCAGATCGTGAATTTCAATCCGCAGCCGCCCAGTACAGTCAATTCGGCCGCTCCTGAAATGCTCGATTACATCGTCGCCAAGGCGCTCGCCAAGGATGCCGACAAGCGTTACCGGAGCGCGAGGGAAATGGTCGAAGACCTGAAAGCCTGCGCAACGGGGGAAACGGGAATCCGACCCTCCTACACACATTTTGCGGGAACCGATGAGATGACGGATTCGTTCCCCGCCTATGCCATTTCCAATGATTTCGACTCCTTGGAAGCGACCAGGCAGCTCGCCGTCCTGACCGAATTCGAAAACCTTCCCGAAATCAGGAAGAAATCCACGCCCTTCGCCCTTTGGGCCGGATTCATCCTGTTCGCCCTTTCGGCAGTCGCCTTGGTATTCCTTCTTTGAGGCGGAAAATGAGACAATACATGCGGCATCCCATAGGCATTCCGATTGAAGTCAGCCCCGAGACGAAGCGCGGCAAGACGACCAGCATCGGCTCGGGAGGACTTGCATTCAGGGCGGATCATGATTTCGAGCCCGGCATGCTGGTTCACGTCAAGATTCCCCTTGTTTCCCCCGTCTTCGATTCAGACGCCAGGGTGGTATGGTGCAGGCCCGCAGGATCAGGCTTCGAACTCGGCGTCGAATTCCTCGATGCCGACGACGCCTTCAAGGCCCGCATGGTGGAGCAGCTTTGCCATATCGAAAATTACAGACATGCCGTGAGAAGAAGCGAAGGGAGAGACCTCTCGGCCGAAGAAGCCGCAAGGGAATGGATAGCAAAATATGCCGCAGTATTCCCAACAAACTGATTCAATAAAGGAGCTGAAATGCCGATTTACGATTACCAATGCCGTGACTGCAAGAAGACTTTCGAGACCCTGGTGAGGGCGTCACACGTCCCTTCATGCCCGGGATGCGGAAGCGAAAATCTCGAAAAGCTGCTCTCCATTCCCGCTCCGTCCGTCACCCACTCCAACCCCGAGCCCTGCCAGCCGGGGGGATGCGGCGCCTGCCGCTTCAATTAGGCCAGATCGTAGCGCTTGATGTGGTAAAGGGTGCGCTCGCTGATGCCCTGGGCATCGGCCGTTTTCCGGGAGCGCCGGAATATCGCTGCTGCGCGTCGATGAGCGTGCTTTTTCCATAGGCCATTCGATTTCTGGCATGATCATTGCCGAGCATTTTGGCCAGCCTTATGCATGGCCGTGTCCTAGAATGGTATTTTGGAGAAAAAATGAACAAGACTTGCGTAGTTGTCGTTTCGGGAAGCCTGGAGCGCCTGCAAATGGCTGCGATGGTGACTTCCGTCGCAGCCGTGAGCGGCCACGAAACGCTCGTTTTCCTTTCGATGAATGCGTTGCCGCATTTCATCAAGGAAAAAAAAATCAAGGCGCCTGCCGAAGGAGAGATGGGCAAGCTGATGCTGGAAAAGAAGGTGCCCGAATTCAAGACCCTGTTCGAACAGGCGGTTGAATTGGGGGATGCCAGGATATATCCTTGTTCCATGGCCATGGATGTTTTGGGCGTCGAAAAGCGGGATCTGGAAGCCTATCTCGGTGAGGCGACCGGTTTGACCAAGTTCCTTGACGACGCCAAGGACAGTCAGGTCTGGACATTCTGAACAGGGGGAAAAAATGGCTGAAAGAAAAATAATCGATGCGCGCGGAAGCTTTTGTCCGGGCCCCTTGATGGAACTCATCGCCGGCATGAAAATGGCCAATGTGGGTGACGAGCTCGAAGTGCTTTCGAGCGACAAAGGTTCAGCGTCGGACGTGCCCGAATGGATCAGGAAAGTCGGCCACGACCTTCTCGGAACCCGGGAAGAAAACGGCGTATGGCATATCATCGTCAGAAAAACTAAATAAGGAGGAGGGAAAATGCGAATACTGATCATCGGCGGCGGCATGGGCGGAACGATCCTCGCCAACAACCTGGCGCGCAGGCTCGCGGTCGAACTCAAGAGCGGAAAAGCGAGAATCACCATGCTTTCCGCTTCCGACAAACACATGTACCAGCCCGGCCTGCTTTATCTCGCAGTGGGCAGGATCACCCCGGACGAGCTTTACCGGGATCAGGCGAGCCTGCTGGAACCCGGCATAGCATTCCATGTCGACCCCGTGACCGAATTCCGTCTCGACAAGAACGAGGTCCTCACCAAGGGGGGGAAAACCCATGGTTACGACATTCTGGTGATCGCCACCGGCTCGCGCATGGTGCCCGAAACCATACCGGGACTCGCCGAGAACTGCGAAACCTTCTACACCGAAGAAACCGCGCTCAAGATGTTCAAGCGGATCAGGGAATTCCAGGGCGGCCGCGTGGTGATCACGGTCGGCGTCCCCCACAAATGCCCGATGGCTCCCCTCGAGATCACCTTCATGCTGCACGACTATTTCAAGGACCGAGGCATCCTGGACAAGGTGCAGATGCATTACACCTACCCCATAGGACGCACCCACAGCCTGGAGAACGTGGCAAAATGGGCCACCCCCGAATTCGACAGGCTGGGCATCACTTACGAGACGCTCTTCAATATGAAGGAAGTCGACGGCGCGAACAAGCTATTGAAGAGCGAGGAAGGCTCGGAAGTGCCCTACGACCTGCTGATCGCGATCCCCGCGCACAAGGGCATGGAAGTGATCGAAAAGAACGGTCTCGGGCAGAACGGCTGGATTCCGACCCATCGCCACCAGCTCAACATGGAAGGCCGCAGCAATGTTTTCGTGCTCGGCGACACCACCAATCTGCCCATCAGCAAGGCGGGCTCCACGGCGCACTTCGAGGCGGATACCCTGGGAGAAAACATCGCCGGTCTGGTGAAAATGGGCACGCCGGTGAAGGATTACGATGGCAAGGTATTCTGCTTCATCGAGGCAGGCAAGGACCGCGCCACCTATGCCATGTTCAACTACCAGACCCCCCCTGATCCCAAGGCGCCGACCAAGGCGGTGCACTGGTTCAAGATGGCTTACAACAAGCTTTACTGGGTTTCGGCTCGCGGACTGCTTTGAGGAGGGATCATGAGTGCACCTGACAGCATGGAAATCGAAAGAGTGATGGAAGCCGCCAAAGACGCGCTCACCGACGAAATGGTGGGCAGGCTCACGGGCGCGGTGGGCGGCGGCCTCATCCTCATCGACCAGATCGACCGGGCGGGCCTTGAAAAAGCCATTCCCGCCATTGCGGAAATGGTCAACAACGGCGACCTCGAGCGCCTCGTCCATCTCGCCAGGGTCTATGGTTCGGCACAGGATGCCCTGACCGACGAAATGGTGGGCAGGCTTGCCGAAACCCTTGGGGAAGGCCTCTCGCTTCTCGACCGTTTCAGCCGGGGCGGCGCGCTGAGAATCGTCGAGATGCTGGAGAGGCTCGAGGCATCGGGTGCCCTGGAAAGAACGGCGAAAGTCATTCCCCTGCTCGTGGACAGGCTCGGCATGCTGGAAGACATGCTGAACTGCGTCGAGGAAGCCGCGAAGGAGCCGCTTCCCGTGCCTGCAGGAGGATTCGGCGGATTGTGGTCGCTCATGAAGGATCCGGAAAATCAGGCAAGCCTGAGGTTCCTGATTTCGGTAGGAAAAAAGATGCGAACGAAATGCTCCTCCTGAAAATGGCCCGCAATGGGCCATTTTCAAACCGAACGATTTTGGATAAAGTGCTGTCCCATTGAGCATCATGACCGACAGGACCATGCCTTGAAATTCTTCCTCGCCGCCTCTTTCCAGTTCGCCGGGCTGCTCGTCATTTCCAATATCTTCATGACCTTCGCCTGGTATGCCCACCTCAGGAACCTGTCGGAAAAACCCTGGTGGTTCGCCGCGCTCGCGAGCTGGGGCATCGCGCTCGCCGAATACCTTTTCCAGGTTCCCGCCAACAGGATAGGCTATGCGCATTTCACGCTCGCGCAACTGAAAATCACCCAGGAAGTGATCACCCTTTCGGTATTCCTGCCCTTCTCCATCCTTTACATGGGGCAATCCTTCAGGATGGATTACGTATGGGCAGGGCTTTGCCTCCTGGGCGCGGTTTATTTCATGTTCAGGGGAGCATGAAAAAAATCGTCGTCATCGGCGCTGCCGGAGGATACGGGGCGCAGAACCCAGCCTGCCAGGACGGGCCGGAAGTCATCAAATCGTTCGATTTTCTCGATCAGCTCGATGAATCGGGAATCCCCCATCATTGGGCTGGGATCATCCATCTTCGCAAGGATGAGCGGGACGCGCTTTCAGCGGTCTCGGAAATGTGCGCGCAGCTTGCGGAAAAAACCGGAAAAGCCGTATCCGAAGGCCATTTCCCCATCGTCCTAGGCGGCGACCATTCCTGCGCGATAGGCACCTGGTCCGGGGTGAAAAGCGCGATTGACGGCCGCCTCGGTCTCATCTGGATCGACGCCCACATGGACAGCAACACCTTCGAAACGAGCCCGACGCTCGCCATTCACGGCATGCCGCTCGCCTGTCTGCTCGGATATGGAAACGAGAAGCTCACGCGTGTCGCAACGCCCTATCCGAAGCTCCTTCCCCAGGATATCTGCCTCATCGGCGTCAGGAGCTTCGAGGAAGGGGAAGCGAAGCTATTGAAGCGGCTCGGCGTGCGCATCTATTTCATGGATGAAATCAGGAAGAGGGGCGCCGGTGAAATCATCAAGGAAGCCCTGTCCATCGTCAAGAAGGATACGGAAGGATTCGGCATCAGCATCGATCTCGATGCGCTCGACCCCCTGGAGGAGCCCGGCGTGGGAAGCCCCGTTCCCGGGGGATTGCTGAAGGATGAGCTCGCCAATGCGCTCGAGCAGCTCAGGCCAGATCCGAGATTCGTCGCGCTGGAAATCGTGGAATACAACCCCTACCTGGACACGAAATTCGCCACGGCCCATGCGGTATCCGACCTGATCGAGGCCATCGCCCCTTGACATTGAATTCCGCAAATCAGCGTCTATAATAAGATCTCCGCCTCCCAATAACGCCCAAAATAAATTGCGGATCCGGCTTCCAAATTCCGAGTAAACAGGAAACTTTGCGAAAGGATAAGTCATGGGACAAGTAATCGACGATCGGAACGATGAATGGTACGAATTTGTCAAGCACATCATCGAGCAGGACATGCCTGTGAAAAAACCGATCGACGAATTGATTTTCGAGGCATTGAAGGAAGAACCCGTTGAGCGAAGTAAACATCATCATGCATGACGCGGGAAATCGGCGGAGGGACGTCCGAAATGGCAGCCCTGCGCCCATGAGAAAGGAAACCGGGCGTTCCGCCAGATAGCGGAATCAGGACGAGATCCGAGAGGGCGAATGTCGGATCCTCAGGCCATACTGGTTTCCTCCCTGCTCGAAAAAAACCGTTACCCCCATGCGGCCAGGGCTGTGCGGCTCATAGAAACCCACATCTCCTGGATTCTGCTTGCCGGGCGCTATGCCTACAAGATCAAGAAGGCGGTACATCTCGATTTCCTCGATTTCTCCTCGCTCGAAGCGCGGCATTTCTATTGCGAAGAGGAAATCAGGCTCAACGGAAGGCTCGCCGGGGAAATTTACCTGGACGTCATTCCCATAGGGGGAAGCCCGGAAAGCCCGATCATCGGCGGTTTGCCTGCCATCGAATACGCGGTCAGGATGAAGCGTTTCCCGATGAAGAACGCATTCGATCGCCTCGCTGAAAAAGGCCTGTTGAAACCGGTTCATCTGGATCTTCTGGCCGAGAAAATGGCCGCATTCCATGCAAGCCTCCTTCCCGCCGAAGTGGATTCGGGATACGGCATGGGCATGCAGGATGTCATGAGAAAGACTTTCGGGGGATTGAAAAAGTATGTCCGGAAGGACCTCTCTTCCCTTGAAAAGGGCATGGGGGATGAATGCGTTTCGCTCGAAGCCTTCTTTTCCAGGAGGCTGAAAGAGGGCTATGTCAGGGAATGCCATGGCGATCTTCATCTCGGCAACATCGTGCTATTCAAGGAAAAACCCGTTCCATTCGATTGCATAGAATTCGATCCGAAACTGCGCTGGATCGACTTGATGAATGAAATCGCTTTCACTGTCATGGATCTGCTCCATCATGGCCTGGACGGTCTTGCCTTCCGCTTCCTCAACGCCTACCTGGAAAGAACGGGAGACTACGGGGGAGTGAAGGCATTGCGCTTTCATCTCGCCAACCGCGCCGTCGTTCGAGCCATGGTCGAGGCCATCCGGTCCGAATCCGATACGCCTTCCTGCAGCAGGCATCTCGCCTTGGCCTGCAACTGCCTGAAAGGGCGGAAGCCTTTCCTGGTCATCACTCACGGCTTGCCGGGATCGGGAAAAACAACTTTCTCCCAGACCGCGCTCGAAAGATTGAAAGCCATCAGAATCCGCTCCGATGTGGAAAGGAAGAGGATGGCCGGTCTTTCGCAATATGATCGGAGTCATTCCGGACTTTTTTCAGGAATCTATTCGCCCGGATTTTCGAAAACAGTCTATTCCCGCCTTCTCGATCTTGCGCGGGAATTGCTGGAATCCGGCTATCCAGTCATCGTCGATGCCGCCTTCCTGGACGGTCCGGCGCGCAGCCGCTTCATGGATCTCGCCAACTCGCTTTCAATCCCTTTCGCCATCGCCTCGATGAGCGCATCAAACCCGGAATCACGCATCATGAGGCGCCTTGGGGCAGGCAATGACGCATCGGATGCGGATCTTGCCGTACTGGAGGCCAAGAAAGCCTCGGCCGATCCCCTCAGCCGCGAAGAACAAGTACAGACCGCCCTGTTTCCCGATCAGGGCGGGGAAGCATGGGAAAGGCTGGAACAATGCCTCGGATTGTGTTAGTTTACAGTTTTGTGACGACGCTGGATCGATGGAATTCCCAGTACTGTTCGACGAGCCTGAATCCGATGATCAACCCGGAGCGCCGGAAGTCTCGGCTCAGCCCGAACCTTCGATTCCCGGCACAGGGCTCGTCGTCCTTTCCGCCCCGCCGGCCCCGGTCATTGAAGTCATCAGCGATGCCGATGCCCTCAGGAAAGCGCTCGACAAGCCTCATCCGATTGCCATGCTCGGGAATGAACTGATTTCACAAGGCTTCATCACCCGGGAACAGCTCGACAAGGCCGTCCTGATCCAGTCCGGCGACAGAAAAAGGCGGATCGGCGAAATCCTTGTCGAAACCGGCGCGGTGAGCCGTGAAATAGTGGATTTCGCCCTCGCCAGGCGCCTCGGCATGCCTGCAGTGGATCTGCACAAGCTCGACATCGACCGTGATGCGGTCCGCCTCATACCGAAAATCCTGGCCAGGAAGCACATGCTGATGCCCTGCATGATCCACAGGAAGCGCCTGGTCGCCGCAATCGAGAATCCGACCGATCATGCGAGCCTCAAGCCGATCGAGTTCGCCTGCGGCATGCATGTCCTGGGCGTTCTCGCGCCGAAAAAAGACATCGAATGGGCTATCGACCACTGCTACAGGAACGAGCGCAAGGACAAAAGCCCCATGGATTACTGGGTATGAGCGCGCGCATGCTTCACCGCCCGGCTCAAATCGACGACGCTCATCGCGTAATAGTAGCTCCTGTTGTATTGCGCAATGGCGAAAAAATTGGCCGTTCCCAGCCAGTATTGTGAGGGCCGGTTTTCGTTCTGAAGGTCGACCAGGCCGAAACTCAATCCGGGCGTTTTTTTCTTCGGGAAAATGCCCGCCGCTTCCAGTTTCCTCAGGCTGTATTGGGCGGAAAGCCCGCCCGATAAGGATTCCCATCGATCGGACCTGACTGAAGCGGGAAAAACCAGCGGCACCCCTCTTTTCCAGCCGTGCATGGCGAGGAAATTGGCCACGCTCCCGATTGCGTCGGGAGCCGAATGCACGAGATCGACTTTCCCGTCTCCGTCGAAATCGATGCCGTATTTCAAGATGCTGCCAGGCATGAATTGCGGCAAACCGATTGCGCCTGCGTAGGAGCCGTAAAGCGAAAAAGGATCGATCCCCGAATCCCTGGAGAAAACCAGCGCATTCTCGAGCTCGCTGCGGAAAAAAGCCGTCCTTTCCTGCCTGTTCGGCGTTTCAGGATAATCGAAAGCCAGCGTGGAGAGCGCATCCATCACCCTGAATGCGCCCGTATTCCTGCCATAAAACGTCTCGATGCCGATGATGGCGACGATGATTTCGGGCGGTACGGCGAACCGCCTGCTCGCCCTGGCCAAGGCGCGATGGTATCTTTCCCAGTAATCGACGCCGAGCTCTATCCTGAGGGGGTTGACGAATCGCGCTCGGTAGGACTGCCAGTCCTTCTTCTTTGCAGGAGGATACGGAGTCACCAGGCGGACGACCGCATCGACGCGATGCACCTGGCCGAAAACCGCTTCCAGCTCGGCCTTTTCGAAGCCGTGCTTTTCGACCATGAGCGAAATGAACGCATCGACTTCCTGCTCATGGCCGATTTCCTGCGCTTCAAGCCCTGAGGGGAGGAACAGCAATAACAGGAAAAGAAACTTCATGCCCTGCGCAATCTTGCAACATGCCAAAGCAGCCCGTAACCGACGAGGGGAATCATGACCGCAATCATTGCAGCTGAAATGCGGGAACTCAGGATGGAAAGCGCATCCTCCCCAGGATGGCTCCCGCCCGCGGCCAGCAAGGCGGCCAGACCGAAAAAGGCGACAAGGAACAGGATGAGCGACCTTTCTCTTG
>JAJZVB010000080.1 GCA_021845885.1 Pseudomonadota bacterium | reverse complement strand
CTGATTGGATTCCAGTCTCCCCTGTGTTATAATTATCAATTTTTCCAAATTGGAGTGAACGAATGGCCCGGATAGCTGGGGTTAACATTCCGAATCATCAGCATGCTGAAGTCGCGCTGACCGCGATTTACGGTGTTGGTCGCACTCGGGCACGTCAAATTTGCGCTGCAGCCGGTATCGACACCTCGACCAAGATCAAGGATCTGAGCGAGACGGAAGTCGAGAAGCTGCGCGACCAGGTGGCACAATTCACGGTCGAGGGGGACCTCAGACGTGAAGTGTCGATGAACATCAAGAGGCTGATGGATCTGGGCTGCTATCGCGGCCTCAGGCACAGGCGCGGCCTTCCCGTCCGCGGGCAGCGGACCAGGACCAATGCCAGGACCCGCAAGGGACCGCGCAAGTCCGCCAAATAATTAGGGAAACGTTATGGCAAAGACTAACACCAGGGTGCGCAAGAAGGTCAAGAAGAACGTGTCGGAAGGCATTGCGCATATCCATGCTTCCTTCAACAACACCATCGTGACGATCACCGATCGCCAGGGCAACGCCCTTTCCTGGGCCACCTCGGGAAGCGGCGGCTTCAAAGGGTCGAGGAAGAGCACGCCTTTCGCGGCCCAGGTCGCGGCGGAAGCTGCGGGCAAGGTTGCGCAGGAATACGGGGTGAAGAACCTCGAAGTGCGCATCAAGGGGCCCGGCCCGGGTCGCGAATCGGCCGTGCGCGCCCTGAATTCAGCAGGGTTCAAGATCACCAGCATCTCGGATGTCACCCCCGTTCCACACAATGGTTGCCGTCCGCCGAAGAAGCGCCGTATTTAATTCAGGAGTCCGACAGTGGCAAGAAATCTCGATGCAAAATGCCGTCAATGCCGCCGGGAAGGCGAAAAGCTGTTTTTGAAGGGCGAAAAGTGCTTCACTGACAAGTGCGCGATCGAACGCAGGAATTACGCCCCGGGCCAGCACGGGCAGAAGAAGGGCAGGCTTTCCGATTATGGCGTGCAGCTTCGCGCGAAGCAGAAGTTGCGCCGCATCTACGGCGTGCTCGAAGGGCAGTTCCGCCTGACTTATCAGGCAGCGGAAAAGAAGCGTGGGGTGACAGGTGAGAACCTGCTGCAGCATCTCGAATGCCGTCTCGACAATGTGGCTTACAGGATGGGCTTCGGCGTTTCCAGGGGCGAAGCCAGGCAAGTCGTCAGGCACAACGGCATTTTGGTCAACGGAAAGCGGGTCAACATTCCTTCGTACCAGGTGCAGGCGGGCGATATTGTCGAAGTCGCTGAAGGCACCAAGCAGCATCTGAGGATCAAGGCCTCCGTCGAGGCTGCGGAACAGCGCGGTTTTCCGGAATGGGTCGACGTCGATGTCAAGGCGATGAAAGGGGTGTTCAAGGCCAAGCCGCAACGCGCCGAACTGCCTTCGACCATCAACGAGAATCTGGTCGTCGAACTTTATTCCAAGTAAACCGAGGGAATCAGGATATGCAAAGCAGTATTCTTCTCAAGCCTCGCATCATAGAAGTGGAAAATGTTTCGCCCACCTATGCCAAGGTGACGATGGAGCCTTTCGAGCGCGGCTATGGTCACACGTTGGGCAATGCGCTGCGCCGCATCTTGCTGTCTTCGATGACGGGTTATGCGCCCACCGAAGTCCAGATCAGCGGCGTGCTCCACGAATATTCGAGCCTCGACGGCGTTCAGGAGGACGTGGTCGACATTCTTCTGAATCTCAAGGGCATCGTGCTGAAGCTGCACAACAGGGAAGAGGCCTTCCTCACCCTCAAGAAGCAAGGTGAAGGTGCGGTCACTGCGGGAGATATCGAGGTTTCTCACGACGTCGAGATTGTGAATCCCGATCATGTCATCGCCCATCTGACCGAAGGCGGAAAGATCGAGATGGAAATCAAGGTCGAGAAGGGGAGGGGGTATCAGCCCAGCGCCGTTCGCCTGAAGTCCGGTGAAAACAGGACCATAGGCAGGATCATGCTGGATGCCTCCTTCAGTCCGGTGAGGCGTGTCAGCTATGCGGTCGAGAGCGCGCGCGTTGAGCAGCGCACCGACCTCGACAAGCTGGTGATGGACATCGAAACCAACGGCGTGATCGATCCCGAAGATGCGATCAGGCATGCGGCCAGGATCCTCGTTGATCAGCTCAACGTTTTCGCCGACCTCGAAGGCACGCCTGCTGCGCTTGAGCAGCCCAAGGCGCCACAGATCGACCCGATACTGCTCAGGCCCGTCGACGATCTCGAGCTGACCGTGAGAAGCGCCAACTGTCTCAAGTCGGAAAACATTTTTTACATCGGCGACCTCATCCAATGCTCCGAGCATGAGCTGTTGAAGGCGCCGAATCTCGGGCGCAAGTCGCTCAACGAAATCAAGGAAGTGCTCGCTTCGCGTGGCCTTTCCCTGGGAATGAAACTGGAAAACTGGCCTCCTGCAGGGCTGGAAAAGCCTTAAGAAAGGAAATCTTATGCGCCACCGTCTGGGATTGAGGAAGCTGAACGTCACGAGCAGCCATCGCATCGCGATGCTGCGCAACATGACGAATTCGCTTCTGAAGCACGAAACCATCACCACCACCCTGCCCAAGGCGAAGGAGTTGCGCCGCGTGGCCGAGCCTCTGATCACGCTGGGCAAGAAGCCTTCTCTGGCGAACAGGCGCCTCGCCTTCGATCGCCTGCGCGACAGGGAAATGGTCGTCAAGCTTTTCGACGAACTGGGTCCCCGCTATGCCAATCGCAACGGCGGCTATCTCAGGATACTGAAGGCGGGCTTCAGGCAGGGCGATAATGCCCCGATGGCGCTTGTCATGCTGATGGACCAGCCCGAAGCCGAATAAGCTTCTTTGAAAAGCCCGTCGCCTTTTCAGGCGACGGGCTTTTTTAATGCTTCAGAATTTTCGAAAGGTAGTGCCCGGTATGGCTTTTCGGGTTTTCAACGACCGATTCGGGCGTCCCCTGGGCGATGATTTCCCCCCCCCCGTTTCCGCCTTCCGGGCCCAGGTCGACGATCCAGTCGGCGGTCTTGATGACATCGAGATTGTGCTCGATCACCACCAGGGTGTTGCCCTGTTCTTTCAACCTGTGCAGGACGTCGAGCAGCATGGCGATATCCTGGAAATGCAGGCCCGTGGTTGGCTCGTCGAGAATGTAGAGGGTGCGCCCCGTATCGCGCTTGGAAAGTTCGAGAGAGAGCTTGACCCGCTGCGCTTCTCCTCCTGAAAGGGTGGTGGCGCTCTGGCCCAGCGTGATGTAGCCCAGTCCCACGTCGAGCAGCGTCTTGAGCTTTTTCGATACCATGGGAACGGCCGAGAAGAATTCGTATGCGGCTTCCACCGTCATTTCCAGGATGTCATGGATGTTCTTTCCCTTGTACTGGATCTCGAGCGTTTCCCTGTTGTAGCGCTTGCCGTGGCAGACGTCGCAGGGAACGTAAATGTCCGGCAGGAAATGCATCTCCACCCGGATCACGCCGTCCCCCTGACAGGATTCGCATCTTCCCCCCTTGACGTTGAATGAGAACCGGCCGGGGCCGTATCCCCTTTCCCTCGCCTGCGGCGTGCCCGCGAAAAGTTCCCTGGTTGGGGTGAAGAGCCCGGTATAGGTCGCGGGATTCGATCTGGGCGTCCTGCCTATCGGGCTCTGGTCCATGTTGATCACCTTGTCGAAAAATTCTATTCCCGTGATCGTTTCATAGGGGGCGATATCGCGGCTGCTGCCGTAAAGGAAATGCGAAACGGCCGCATAGAGGGTGTCGTTGATCAATGTGGATTTCCCCGATCCCGAAACCCCCGTGATTGCCGTGAAAAGGCCTACTGGAAGGTCGAGATCGACTTTCTTCAGATTGTTACCGGAAGCCCCTTTCAATTTCAGCCATCGGAGCTCTTTGGGCGCCGTTCTTTTCGCAGGGACCGGAATGGATTTCTTTCCGGAAAGATAGTGCCCCGTGAGCGAGTCCGGATTCTTCTCTATGGCTTCGGGCGGCCCTTCGGCGATGACGCTTCCGCCGTGTATACCCGCGCCGGGGCCGATGTCCACGACATGATCGGCGCTTCTGATCGCATCCTCGTCGTGCTCGACGACGATCACGGTGTTGCCCAGATTTCTCAAATGCTTGAGCGTATCCAGAAGCCGGGTGTTGTCGCGCTGATGCAGCCCGATCGAAGGCTCATCGAGCACGTACATGACGCCGGTGAGCCCGGAGCCTATCTGGCTTGCAAGCCTGATGCGCTGAGCTTCCCCTCCGGACAGGGTGTCCGCGCTCCGGTCGAGCGAAAGATAGTCGAGCCCCACGTTGTTGAGGAAGGAGAGGCGGCTGACGATCTCGTGGGCGATCTTTTCGGCGACAGCCTTCTTGCTGCCTTCGAGGGAAAGGCTTTCGAAGAAAGAGAGGGCGTCCTTGAGGGGTTTCTGGCTGATTTCATGCAGGGTGAGCCCTGCAACCTTCACGTATCTCGCCTCGCGCCTCAGTCTCGTGCCGTGGCATTCCGGGCAGGGGCTGTTGGTCAGGTATTTCGAGAGCTCTTCCCTGACCATGACTGAATCGGTTTCCTTGTAGCGCCGCTCGAGGTTGTGGATGATGCCTTCGAAAGCATGATGCTGGATGCGCTTCGATCCCCTTTCGCTCGGATAATGGAATTCGATCTTCTCCCGTTCCGAGCCATAAAGGACGGCGTTTTTCGCCGATTCGGGGAGCGAATCGAATGGCGAGTCGACGTCGAATCCGTAATGGCTGGCAAGGGCCTGAAGCATCTGGAAATAGAAATGGTTGCGCTTGTCCCATCCTTTGATCGCCCCGGAAGCGAGCGAAAGATGGGGAAAGGCGACGACCTTCTTCGGATCAAAAAGGCTGACCTGGCCGAGCCCGTCGCATTTCGGGCAGGCCCCCATGGGATTGTTGAAGGAAAAGAGGCGGGGCTCCATTTCAGGAAGGGAATAGGAGCAGACGGGGCACGAGAATTTCGCCGAAAAAAGGTGTTCGGCACCGCTGTCCATTTCCACGGCGAGCGCCCGTCCGTCCGCATGCCGCAAGGCCGTCTCGATCGATTCAGCGAGGCGCTGCTTGGCGTCAACATTCACTTTCAGCCTGTCCACGACGATTTCGATGGTGTGCTTCCTGTTCTTCTGCAGTTTCGGCGCTGCTTCGATTTCGTGCAGCTTTCCGTCTATCCTCAGCCTGACGAAACCCTGCGCCCTGAGCTCGTCGATGAGGTCGACCTGCTCCCCTTTCCTTCCCACGACGAGGGGGGAGAGGATCATCAATTTCGTGTCGGAAGGCAATGAAAGAATGTGGTCGACCATCTGGCTTACGCTCTGCGCCTTCAGCGTGATGCCATGTTCCGGGCAGACCGGATCGCCCGCCCTGGCGAAAAGCAGCCTCAGGTAGTCGTGTATTTCTGTCACCGTGCCCACGGTCGATCTGGGATTGTGGGAGGTCGCCTTCTGTTCGATGGAAATGGCGGGCGACAATCCCTCGATCAGGTCGACGTCCGGCTTTTCCATGAGATGGAGGAATTGCCGGGCGTAGGCGGAAAGCGATTCCACATAGCGGCGCTGGCCTTCGGCATAAAGGGTGTCGAAAGCGAGCGAAGATTTTCCCGATCCAGAAAGCCCGGTGATCACGATCAGTCTGTTTCTGGGCAGGTCCAGATTGACGTTCCTGAGATTGTGCGTGCGCGCGCCGCGTATCCTGATATAGTCCATGTAAGGCAAAAAATGAACGCAATCTGCTAATATACCGTCTTATCTGAATTTGCGGAAACAATAATCATGAAAAAATCGGAGAACGCCGAAAGCATGACGCCTCGGGAGCTTCGCGCGAGCATGGGGCTGGCCGGCATATTCGGCCTCAGGATGCTGGGGATGTTTTTGATCCTTCCGGTATTCGCCATCTATGCCAAATCCCTTCCCGGAGGAGATAACCATATGCTGATCGGACTCGCGCTCGGCATGTACGGCCTCACCCAGGCGATCTTCCAGCTTCCTTTCGGCATGGCTTCCGACAGGTTCGGCAGGAAGCCCGTGATTTATTTCGGGCTTGTCCTCTTCGCCCTGGGCAGCTTCATCGCCTATGCCGCGCACGACCTCTACTGGATCATCGCAGGGCGCTCCGTCCAGGGGGCAGGGGCGATATCCGCGGCGATCACCGCGCTCTTAGCCGATCTCACCCGGGAGGAGCACAGGACCAAGGCCATGGCGATGATAGGCACGACGATAGGCATGACTTTCGCCGTTTCCATGGCGGTGAGCCCGTTGATCTACGAGGCGATAGGTGTTTCCGGCATGTTCGCGCTCACCGGCATCCTTTCCGTTCTGGCGATTTTCGTCGTGGCGAAAATGATCCCCGATCCGGGGAAGATCCTGTTCCATTCGGATGCGGAAGTTTCGACTTCGAAGCTCAGGGGCGTGCTCAAAAATCCCCAGCTGCTGCGCCTCGATTTCGGCATTTTCAGCCTGCATGCGGCTCAGATGGCGATGTTCGTGGTGATTCCCTCCGCGCTGATCGAATCGGGGCATTTTCCGGAGAGCCAGCACTGGAAGATCTACCTCCCCGTCATGATTTTCGCCTTCGTATTGATGGTGCCATTGATCATTTACGGCGAGAAAAAGGCGAAGCTCAAGCCCGTTTTCGTCGGCGCAATCGGGCTCCTGCTTCTGTCGCAACTGCTTTTCTCGACGCTGCTTTCCTCCTTCTGGGGCACCGTATTCACCCTTCTGCTCTTCTTCACGGCTTTCAACATCCTCGAAGCAAGCCTGCCTTCGCTGGTTTCGAAGATCGCGCCTGTTTCCGCGAAGGGAACCGCAATGGGGGTCTACAATACCAGCCAGTCTTTCGGGCTTTTCGCGGGCGGGGCTGTGGGCGGGGTGCTGGCGAGCTTCGGGGGGCATTCCGCCGTATTCGTTTTCGGCGCCCTGATGAGCGCGCTCTGGCTTTTTCTCGCCGCAACCATGAAAGCGCCTCCAGCGGTGAGGACCAAGATGTATCCCGTCGGGCCGATGAGCGACGAAGAGGCGAAGCGGCTTTCAAGGGAACTTTCCGCGCTTCAGGGCGTATATGAAGCGGTGGTGATGGGCTCGGAAGGCTCGGCCTACCTGAAAACGGAAATGAGCGGCTTCGACGAGGCGGGGGTGTCGAGGCTGCTCAGGCCCTGACGACGCAATTCCTTCCGCAGCGCTTCGCCCTGTAAAGCGCGTGGTTCGCGGCAGCCAGCAGCCTGTCGATATTGTTCTTTTCAGCGGAAAGCGATTCCTCGAATGATTCCAGTATTTCAGAAACCAGTATTCTTCCCAGGGAATTGATGAGATCGACCAGGTGACGATGCTGCCTGTCGAGCTCAATGATGCCCGTCTCGAACTGGCTGCCCCACACGAAAATGTCGGAACGACCTGAATGCATGGAAATAGCTGGTCTTGAAATGAGAAAACTATAACATGGTCGTCAAAATAATATGTACGAAAGCCAACACAGTCCATGGATGTGCATGCCGCAGGGCTGATGATATAGAATGTAGGCATTCATTTCAGGAAATTCAAAACAGGAGAGGCGTGACATGGCATCAGTGAACAAGGCGATATTGATCGGCAACTTGGGGAAGGACCCTGACGTGCGCTATTCTCCGGACGGATCCGCGATCACGAACATTACGCTTGCCACGACCGAATCCTGGAAGGACAAGAGCGGGGAGAAGCAGGAAAAAACCGAGTGGCACAGGGTGGCCTTCTTCGGCAAGCTCGCCGAAATCGCCGGCGAATACCTGAAGAAGGGTAGCCAGGTCTACGTCGAGGGGCGGATCCAGACCAGGAAATGGCAGGACAAGGAAGGGCAGGACCGCTATACCACGGAGATCGTCGCCGACAAAATGCAGATGCTGGGCAGCCGCGGAAACAGCTTCGAAGTTTCCGATGCGCCGGCGGAATCGAAACCCCAGCGCCCTGCCCAACAGAAAGGCGGCTTCGACGACATGGATGACGACATCCCTTTTTGAGGGTGAGAAAGGATTCCGATGACAGCCTGCCCCCAATGCACGCTCGAGCACACCTATCAGGACGGCGCGAACTGCGTTTGCGCCGATTGCGGCCATGAATGGCCGATGACGGCCGAAGGGAAACCGGGTGAAAGCAGCGCAGTCAGGGATGCCAACGGCAATGTGCTCAAAGACGGCGATTCCGTCGTGCTCGTCAAGGACCTGAAAGTCAAGGGGACATCGATCACCCTGAAGCAGGGCGCGAAGGTGAAGAGCATCCGCCTCGTCGATGGCGATCACGAAGTGGATTGCAGGACGGATGCGGGCAGTTTCGTGCTGAAGGCCTGCTTTTTGAAGAAAGCCTGAGGCCGCAGCCTGAACCTTGCGGTCCGGTGCTGATCCGAGTTAGCGCATGAATTTAATGTTCCGCTTGGAATTCCTGCATTAAGCTCATAATCGATATGAGCTATTTCATGTAATCCACATTTTCTGTGGATAACTTTGTTGACAAGGATCCGCGATGTTCGGCAACCTGTTCCGCAGAAAGCATTTTTAACGGGGCGCCTGTTTATTGCGCTGATTTATTAATAATATGAAACAACAGGTTGTGAATATATTCCGAATCCTGGAAGTGCTATTGACATTTTTCCGGCATGGATGATCCGTAGTGGATAAACGGCGCCCATTTGCACCGGCCATCCGAGAATCGTGATTCCGGGAAATCGCCGGCGTGGCGGTCCATTGAAATATTTCTCTGCAGGTAGGAGAATCTCGCTTCCGAACCGAGTCCAATGGACTGACTGCGAGCATCCCTGAAAATGAGCGAATCTCTTCCCGAACCCCTTCGTCTTTGGCTCCAGCCGCAAGAAACAGCCTGGGGAAGGCGGGACGTTTATTTCCAGATTCCGATGAGCCGGAACCTGGCGATCGGCATAGTTTTCTCTTTGCTGCTGCATCTTTTTTTCTTTTTCGGCCTGAAGAAGCCGATCGAAATGAAGATTCCAGCCGAAACCGGGCCCCTCGACGTGCAGCTCATTCCGCTTGAAAAGCCTCGCCCCCGCGAACCGGTTCACGAGGAGAAAAGCCCTAAAAAGACGATCGCGATAAAAAAATTTCCTTCCAGAATGCCGCCC
>JAJZVB010000079.1 GCA_021845885.1 Pseudomonadota bacterium | reverse complement strand
CTCGCCCTGATCAATGGGAGGGCTGCATCGACGACGGCTTTCGTATGCTCCCGGCTGTTCGGCTCCGGCAACGATTCAGGCACATAAAGCATGGCCTGGTTGGGGTAATCGAAAGGGCTGTCGAGACAGAGCGTTTTCGCATTTCCCAGCCCCAGTTGGTCGAGGTAGTGGGAGAAGTTCCCGCCCACGGCGAGTGTTGCCGAAGTGAATATCCATGACCTCGGCCTCGCCGAGATCTGGCCCGAAAAGAGCTTCGCAATCGACATCGGCGTCATGTTGAGCTGCAAGGCCTGGCTATACACTTCCACCCAGCGGATATATTCCCTTGATTCGTCCTTGAGCCAGCTTTCCATCCTTCTGGAAAGCTCGTTTGCCCTGTCCCTGCAGTTGGAAAGCCCCTCGCTTCTTTCAGCCTGGAGTTCGAGCAGATTCGAAAGCGCTTCGAGGTTTTCCCTGAGGATGTCCAAGGCCTTGAAGAAATCGCGGTCCAGGGCCGAAAAAGGCAGCCTGGAGTCGGCTTCGAGAACAGACAATCTCAGATCCCTTGCAGCCTTTTCCAGCTTCAATGCGGCCTCGGGCAAGGCCTGGAAATCCCTTGCCGAAAGCATGGCCTCCATTCTGGCATCCCTGGCCAGCTCGATCAGCTGACTGGTCCCGGTCGATTCGCCGAGAAAAAGGCTTGCGACATCGGGAAGCTGATGGGCTTCGTCGAAGATCACGGTATTGCATGCAGGCAGGAGTTCGGCCACGCCTTCGTCTTTCAGCATCACGTCGGCGAAGAAAAGATGATGGTTGACCACGACAAGATCGGCCTGCATCGCGCTTTTCCTGGCTTCCATCACATAGCATTCCCTGTATTTCGGGCAGTCCGATCCCAGGCAGTTTTCCCTCGTCGAGGTCACGAGCGGCCAGATCGATGCGTCTTCAGGAACAGCGGGGAGATCGCTCTTGTCGCCGCTCTTCCCTGAATAATGCCTGATGATGCCGAGGTAGGCCGCATCCTCCCTGGAAGGCAATCGCCCTTCGTTGGCTGCGCGTTCGAGATGATAAGGGCAGATATAGTTGGCGCGCCCCTTGAGGAGCGCCACATCGATATTGACGCCCAGGGCCTTCAGCATGGACGGGATGTCCCTCGTGTAAAGCTGATCCTGGAGGGTCTTGGTTCCCGTCGAGACGATCACCTTTCCCCCGGAAAGCAGGGCTGGAACGAGGTAGGCAAAGGTTTTTCCCGTGCCCGTCCCGGCTTCCACGACGAGCACTTCGTTTTCCGCTATCGCTGCATGGACTTCCTTCGCCATTTCCTGCTGCTGGGGCCTCGTCCTGAAGCCTTCGACTGCGAGGGAAAGCAGCCCGCCTTCCGAAAAAGCGGATTCGATGTCTGAAGCGGATGGCATGGCCGGATCTAAAAAAATTCAGATTATAACCCCGGCCTGCCTAGAATTCCGGTCTCTTGTTGAAGAACTCGAAGCAGCGCCCGATCTGTTTCTTCTGCATCGCGTCCTGGCTGACGAATTCCACGCCGTAAAGCTGCCCGCCCTTCTCCTGTCTGGACCAGACGATCCTGCCGGAAATGCGCAAAGGATCCTGGTTCCTGTAGGCTTCCGGATCCTCACTGGGCAGCAAAATATCCATGTCGATGTTTTTCGAGGCATCGACAGGCTCGGGAAGAAGCAGCTTCATTCCCGTCATGCTGAAATCCTTGGCGAGCGACTCGATTTCCCTTTCACCCTGCCTCACGTTCACGAGCAGCGTATGCTGCACCCTGGGATGCCGCCTCTTTTCCGAACCAATCCTGACCGTGTCGTCCTGATGATGGTCAAACACGAAGCCTTTCATGAGGAGGTTCAGTTTCTCCGTCACCTCGAACAGGCTGTCGCCAATATGGGCCGTCGTTTCCACTTTTACGGAATTTTCCCTCAGGGTCAGGAACAGCTTCTTCAGCGTGGCGTCCATGAATTGCAGCCTTTCCATCTGCACATTGCTGGCCTCCGATATGCTGTTGTTGGCCTTCGCCGTTTCGGTGACATTCCTCGCCATGAGATCGATGACGCCGGCCGTCTCGTTCGCCTTTTCCTGGCTGGCATGCACTTCCTTGACCACGGTCTGCATGGAAGAAGTGACCTGCCCGACCTTTCCGCCGAGTTCGCCTATGATGGAGGAAACCTCCCCGGCCGAACTCGACGTTTTTTCGGCGAGCTTCCTCACTTCGTCCGCCACGACGGCGAATCCCCTTCCGGATTCCCCCGCCCTCGCCGCCTCGATTGCCGCATTCAGCGCGAGCAGATTGGTCTGCTCGGCAATGGCCTGGATCGCGTAAATGATGTTGTGTATCTGCTCGGCAGCCTGCCTGAGCTCCTCGATCTCGGTTTCAGCCCTGTGCACCTGATGCACGGTGTCTTCCATCCTGATGATGCTGGCTTGCACGGAAAGAATACCTTCCCTCGCCTGGCGTTCCGTGTTTTCGGCGCTCGCGCTGGCTTCCATGGCCTGTTTCTGCACCATTTCGGAAATCGTCTTCAGTTCCTCCGTCGCTCTCGTGGCTTCTTCCGAGCGGCTGTTCTCCTCCATCCCGATCTCCGCGATCTGATGGGAGACCGTCGCGATCTGATAGGCTGACTGGCCCATCTGCTTCCCGCTTTCCTCGATATTGCGCATGATCCTGTTGAGCTTTCCCAGCATGTCGTTGAAGCTGTGCTGAAGCACCCCGATCTCGTCGCGCTGGGTTTCATCCACGCCCCGGGTGAGATCGCCCCTTTCAACGGATTTGAGCGCATCGCAAAGCCCCTTGATCGGCTTGACGAAATGATTGGCCACAAGGCCGATGATCATGAACTGAAGCGCGAACTCGACCCCGGATTCCCAGAAGGAGTTGAAGATATAGGCGGAATGATTCGCCGCGAGCTGCCCGACCACCCCGGGCGAAACGTGATTTTCCCTTGCGATGGTCACCAGTTTTTCGAGTTCATGGGCAGCCAGCACCCTGTTGTAAATGGTGGTGACCATCGTGACGACGAAGAACCCGAGCTGCAGCTTCCAGCGTATACTCAATGCAGCAATCCATTTTCCCATACCCCGTCCTCACCCGTTCAATGCGTGGCAACCTTTTCTGATATCGGCCGTCGCTGCAGGTTCTTTAATGACGGGATTTTCTGGCAAAAGCAGCGTTTTAGCAACCTGCGTTGCAGTGAAGGAAAGTCATGGCCTGTTCACTTCCAGTAGAAAATCTCCTCGGCCCGTCCGAGGTTGACCTCCCTGGACTGCTTCTCGCCTTTGAATTCGACGCTCACCCTGTATTTCCCGGGAGGCAACGCCGCGTAGAGGAAAGGGCCTTCCGAAACGGTATCGAATCCCTTGTTTCCTTTAAGCGACTTGACCACGACCTGGACATCTGAAAGATATGAACCTGATTTTTCAGCAAAAGTCAGGAAAAGATTGTAGCCGTGCCGGTGCGCCTTCATTTCTTCCCGCTCGTCCAGGCCGATCCCCCCGCTCACATAGCTGATGCCGTCCTGGGTCCTGGGCTGAAGGTCCTGGGAGTGAGCATAGCCGGGAAAGAGCAGGAAAGCCGCCCAAAGCATCGTCTTTTTCATTTTTCCCTCCTGTCATCAATGGATAATCTTTGCATAGCCCAAGGATGGGCTTTTTGCAATTTTCCTGGCTATCCTTTTGCCCGAAGAGTAAATTTCAATTTTTCAGAGCTGCTTTCCTGCCTATCCATGTGAAACTGCTCTATACTTCAAAAACCGATATCGTTCCGCCTTCGACATGAACGAAGAAGTCTTTTACAGGCCTGAAATTTTTTCGTCCGAGGAGCGCACCCTTCCCGCCGCCCTCTACAATCTCGCGAAAATCATGATCGGGAAAAGCGCTTCCGGCCATGTTTTCGTTCCGGTCAGAAGCATGCAATACCTTGCCGTTCTCGACGACGAGGAATTCATATTCGTCGACGGCGCGGGAAACAGGACGATAGCCATTTCCTGGCGGCACTTCAGGCCCAGGGCGAGAAATTCTCTCGATGACGCTGTGCCTTACGAAGCCATATATTATTCCCCCGAAGCCGTCAGCATCATGGGGCGGCTGCAGGGGGACTTCGCCAGGGCGCTCGAAATCCTCGCCTCGAGGCAGGCGAAGCCCGGAGAAAAAGCGAAGGTGATCGTGATGCGGCCTAAAGCTTCTGCTTGATGGCGAGAACGGCCTGGTTGCGCATGGTTTTCATGAGGGCGAGTTCCTTCGCATCGATCTTCAGCCTGTTCGCCTCCACCCTGTCCGCATAAAGCATGCCGAGCGGCTTCTTGTCGACGATGATGGGAAAAAGGATGAAGGATTTCGCATCGATGCTGGTCCGATACCAGGTGGGAATCCTGCCCCTGATATTCTCTGCGTCGATATCGGAAATGAAGACGTCCAGCCCCTGCTCGAGCGCCAAAAGAAAAACATCGGACTGACCGGAAAGCGGGAACCTGAAGCGCTTTGCGATTTCCTCGATATTGTTGCCGAAACCGAACCGACCCGCCATGACGTTCTGCTTGATATCCTTGATGCAGAGCAGCACCCTGGAAAAATCCATGCTCCGGTAAATCGTTTCGAGCACCATACGCAAAAGATCGTTGAGGTCGTATTCTTCAATAAGCACATTGGTGATATCCTGAATGCCTGCGGCAAGCAAGGTGCTCGAATCCAGCTTTCCGGTATCGGCATCGGCCCTGATCGTTTTCTGGAAGGTTTCTTCTACGGACACTTTCTCCTTGCGCGAACCCGACCATTGGTTGACCCTGTTCAGGAAAAGGGAGTCGCGGCAATTGAGGCCGAGTATCCCGGTTTCGATCATGAATTTCTTCAGCGATGCCTCCATGGCCCTTCCCAGAGTTTTTTCGGAAACGGACAGAGCAGCCTGGTAGCGCATGGCGAGCTCCTGCAGTTTCTGCACCTTCTCTTCGGGCTGGCCATGCTGCGCGACTTGGCGCAATTCGTTGGAAAGATTGGTCAGCACCCTGAGCCTGCCGTATTCGGAATCGGGCTTCCTAATTTTCTCTTTGCCCATTTTCCGCATGCTGGATATGATTCTTTCAGGGAAATGCCAGCTCTGCGCGACGCCGACCCCGAGTTCCTCATAGGTGATGCCGAGCACGGAAGCAGCGGCATCGTCCTCGTCCATTTTTTCCGCGAGCTTCCCAATTTCCGCGGCTTCTTCGGAAAAATAGAAGGCTGTCAGCAGCTTCCCGAGATTGTAGAACATGGCGCATATGACGGCTTCCTCGGTATCCCTGATCGCGCCGTGTGGGGCGAGCTCCCTGGCAAGGACGCCGCTGAAGAAAGTGGAAATGATTTCATCCCTGAGCATCAAGGCCTGGGACTTGTTCTGCAAATGCTCGAAAAGCATGAGGGTGATGGCGACGCTCCTCACGGTGTCGAAGCCGAGAATGACGACAGCGCGCGAGACCGTGCTGATCGAGCCGCCGAACTGGCCGTAGGTGGCCGCATTGACCAGTTTGATCAGCTTGTTCGTCAGGGAGAAATCCCTCAGGATGACATTCGAGAGACCGGATATGCTTTCCTTGTCCGATACCGCCATCTTGTTGACCGCGCTGATTGCCTGAGAGAGCGCAGGAAAATCGGACTTGAGACGCATTCTTCTGAGCAGGAATTCGAGCGTGCTCTGCTTCCCCTCCTCCCTGACGACCGCCGGCGCACCGTAGGCTTTCAATTCGGTGATCAGGGTCGCTGCATCCAGGTAGCGGTTTGCAGGATCGATGGCAAGCGCCTTCATGACGATGTTGTCCAGTTTTTCGTCGACAGAAGGATTGCTGCTGGAAGGCGGCGGCACCTGGCGTGTGGCGATGCTTTTCAGGATTTCCTCAACGCTTTCCCCTCCGACCGGATGCTTTCCGGTCAGCATGACATAAAGCACCATGCCCAAGGAAAATAGGTCGGACTGGGGCCCGGAAACCTTCCTCGAAACATATTCCGGCGCCATGTAGAGCGGAGAACCCACCAATTCCGCAACAGCCCTTGGCGCAGCCATGCTTTGCGCTATGCCGAAATCCATGATCCTGGGCACGCCCTCCCCGTCCATCATGATATTCGCAGGCTTGATATCCCTGTGTATGATGTTCTGATGATGGGCGCAGGCGAGCCCATCGAGGATCTGGAGCGCAATGGAAACAGCCCTTGTCACGGGAAGGGGATCGCCTTTCGCGATTTCCTGGAAAAGCGTCACGCCCTCCACATATTCGAACACCAGGTAAGGTTCGCCATCCTGTTCGCCCGCGTCAAAAAGGGTGACGATATTGGGATGCCTGAGCCTCGCCACGATTCTGGCTTCATCAAGCAAATCCTCGAATCCCGAATCGATCGCGATCACCTTGATCGCAACCTGCCGCCCGAGATGGGGATCCCTCGCCAGATAAACCCTGCCCTGACCGCCCTCCCCAAGCATTTTTTCGACCTGAAAACGGCCTATGATCTTATGATCTTTCACTGAAAGCCGAGCCTTGCTTGAATCACATCATGAATTACAGAATTCTCGCCGATATCGTCGTAATTCTCCACTTTTTGTTCGTCTTCTTCGCGCTTTTCGGCGCGATTCTCGCGATTCATTGGAGAAAATTGATCTGGATTCAGGTTCCGGCTGCACTCTGGGCCATGGCCGTCGAGTTCGGAAACCTCGCCTGCCCGCTCACGCCGGTCGAGAAATGGCTCATAGAAAAGGCAGGCCTTGCCGCCTACAGGGGGAGCTTCGTCGAGCATCACATCCTTTCCGTTCTCTATCCGGGTCAGCTCGGAGCCGGCCTCAGGGCCGCGCTCGGCCTTATCGTGCTTCTTGTCAATGTCGGCATTTATGCCGGCATCTTGAGGCGGAAATGCAAAAAGGATCTAAAATGACGTTGTTCCTAAACTTCCAATCGAATCATGAAATCGAACTTCCTCCCCGCCATACGCGAACTGGCGCGCGCCTACCAGGCTTTCACCCATTATTCCGCAGCCCATGTGCGCGAGCTCGGGCTCACCCCTCCCCAGTTCGACGTCATCTGCACGCTGGGCAATACCCAGGGCATGCCGCTTTGCAGACTGGCCGAAAAAACGCTCATCACCAAGGGAACGCTCACCGGCGTGCTCGACCGCCTCGAGAAAAAAGGATTGCTCAAGCGCATCGTCCCGCCCGACAACAGGCGCAGCTTCATCGCCATGCTGACGCCTGAAGGCGAAGCCTTGTTCGAAAAAGCCTTTCCCGCGCATGGCGAATACCTGGAGAAGCGCCTGGGCAAGCTGAGCCCGGAAGAGCTCGACGAAATCAGATTGGCACTTGAAAAACTGAGGAAGGCATTCTAAAAAGTTTGCATTAGAATAATTTCTGCGCTACCATTTGTTCGTGTTAGTATATTTTACAGGAGAACAGTATGAAGCAGGAACCATTCGTCGTCGATCTCGAACCCGGAACCTATTATTTCTGCGCATGCGGAAAATCCGGGAATCTCCCCTACTGCGACGGGTCTCACCAGGGCACGGATTTTTCGCCCTATCAGGTCGAATTGAAGGAAGCGAAGAAGCTCGGCCTGTGCCGCTGCAGGCAATCCAAGAACAGGCCTTTCTGCGACGGCACCCATTTAACCCTTGACTGAAGGAGGAAGCATGAAAAAAGCATTGTTGTCCCTTGCCGCAGCACTGGCGTTTTATGGCGGCCTTGCAAACGGCGACGGCTACAAGGTGCAGAAGGATAATCCTTCCGGAACATTCCAGATCGATCCCGTCCATTCGGTCGTCCAGTTCTGGATCGGCCATCTCGGCGTCAGCGAATTCCCGGGAAGATTCGACGCTATTTCCGGCTCCTTCACCTTCGATGCCGCGCATCCTTCGTCCGACAAGGTATTGGTTGAAGTGCCCATGGAAAGTCTGGACACCAATTTCGACAAGCGCAACAAGGACCTCCTCGGCCCCGATTTCTTCAATGCCAGGCAGTTCCCGAAGATGACCTTCACTTCGACCAGCGTGAAAATGAAAAATGCGGATGAAGGGGAGCTCTCCGGCAATCTGACCCTGCACGGCGTGACGAAGCCCGTCACGTTCAGCCTCAGGCATGTCGGTGCGGGCCCCGATCCATGGGGCGGCTACAGGTCGGGCTATGTCGCGGAAACCGTCATCCATCGCAGCGACTTCGGCATGAACTATATGCTGAACGGGATTGCCGATGCCGTGAAGGTTCAGCTCAACATCGAGGGCAAAAGGCAGTAAATGGGGCCATTGCTCCTTTCAATGGCCAGGGAAACGGTTCTCTGGCCGTTGTCGGCCACTCTGGCCGTCATGATTGCAGGTTTCTTCCTGCGCGGCAAAGCCCCGGTCTCGGCCTTTGCGACAGGGATAGGCTTCCTGGTGGGCTATACCCTGATCTACGGCATCCATGCCTTTCCGCCGCCTGAAGCCCAGGGCTGGATTCCATTTCTCATCCTGCTGAATTTCCTGGTCTTTTATTTCGACGACAGGATCGGTTTTCCTGGAACTATCAGGCTCGCCCTGCAGGGCCTGTTCTCTGCCGCCGGGGTGATCCTGATTTCTTTTCCGCTCGTCAAGACGGGATTTTCTCCCGTCACGCTCCTCATGGCGTTTGCGCTGTGGTTCGGACTCTGGATCATCATCGAGCGTCAGGATGGCCCGGCCCTTTTCCTCGCCGCCGCTGGCAATGCGATCGTCAGCGCCGCGACGGGCAGCACCCTGCTCGGGCAGCTGGGCGGCGTGCTGGCTGCCGTGCTCGGCACCCAACTCCTCTTCAACATCCCCAGAACCCGGGTTCCCCCGGGGCATGCCGGAGCAGCGGTTTCCGCGACGATAATGGGAAGCCTCATGCTCATCGGACATGTCTATGCCGGAACCGCCCTGTTTCCTTCGCTTCTGCTGTTTGCTGCATTTATCGGGCCCTTCGCTGCAAGGCGGCTTTTCCCCGACCGGGAAATCACGCAATTCGCGCTCGGCGCCTTGCTGGCCCTGATCCCCGTGGCGATCGCCTCAATCGTCGCCATCAAATCCTATCTGTCCCAGGAATATTAGGTTTCCAGAACCTTTCCGCCCTGCCTGCTTCCCGGTTGATCGTCCTCGCCAGCACGAAAAGCAGATCGGAGAGCCTGTTCAGATATCGGAGGCCTTCCGGGCCGATTTCCGCCTTCCTGGATAGGCCGACGAGTT
>JAJZVB010000078.1 GCA_021845885.1 Pseudomonadota bacterium | reverse complement strand
TTCCACTCTTTCAAGGCTTTCCGTATCGTCGAAAATCCCACGGCGAGGAAGATCGTCACCAGGATGATGGTGAACCAGAAGGCGTTCGATGCCGAAACGGGGCTAATGACGCCGACGGCGGCAGGGGCGCTTGCTGCGGCGAAAGCGCCGGAAGCGGAAAGGAGGAGGATGATCAGGATTCTTTTCATGGGTTTTGCGAATTTGCTTTGCAATGATGAATCCTAGTTCACGAATTCGAAATTGCAAGGAAATGCTGCGCAAATTTCACATTTGGATTCTTTCTAAATCAATCGGATGGGATGGTTCTGTTGCCTGGAGGAGGGTTTGAAATTAAACTTCGAATTTTTGGAAGAAAACCATGCCGGTCAAGCTCAGGATACCCAAACCAGAAGAACTCCTTCCCGTGGCAGGCGTGAAGCTCGGCACTGCCCGCGCCAACATCAAGAAACCGGGCAGGCGCGACCTGCTCGTCGTCGACCTGGCGGAAGGATCGAGGGTTTCCGGGGTTTTCACGAAAAATCGCTTCTGTGCGGCGCCGGTCCTGCTTTGCAGGGAGCGCCTTAAAGCGGACAGCGCAATCCGCGCGCTTGTGATCAATACGGGTAACGCCAATGCCGGAACGGGCGAGGAAGGACTGAAGCGGGCAAGGCAAACCTGCAGCGAACTCGCCGGCCTGCTGGGTTGCGAAGAGAACCAGATCTTGCCTTTCTCCACCGGCGTCATCCTGGAGCCCCTTCCCGTGGACAGGATCATCGCCGGGCTTCCGCAATGCATTTCGAACCTCCATCCAGGAAACTGGTTCGACGCGGCTGAAGCGATCATGACCACCGACATCCAGCCGAAAGCGCTCTCGAAGGAAATCACGATCGGCGGAAGGAAGGTCAGGATCACCGGCATCGCGAAAGGTTCCGGGATGATCCATCCCGACATGGCGACCATGCTGGGTTTCGTCGCCTTCGATGCAAAAGTATCCCAAAAGCAGCTCGACGAACTCGTAGTGGATGCGGCGAATGCCTCCTTCAACCGGATCACGGTGGACGGGGACACCTCCACCAACGATTCCTTCGTCCTGATCTCTTCCGGAAATTCTCCGGAGATCTCGGGAGAGGCTTTCGAGAAATTGAAGGCTGCGGTGATCGAGGTTTCGGTTTTTCTCGCTCAGGCGATCGTGCGGGACGGTGAGGGAGCGACCAAATTCATGTCGATCCTGGTGGAAAAGGGCAAAGACGAAGCCGAATGCGCAAAAATCGCCTATTCGATCGCCCATTCGCCGCTGGTGAAGACCGCCTTTTTCGCATCCGACCCGAATCTCGGACGGATACTCGCTGCAATCGGCTATGCGGGGGTCGATCTCGACGTGAACAACATCGAAGTTTATCTCGACGACGTGCTGGTCGCTGAAAAGGGCGGACGCGCCGCCTCCTACCGGGAGGAAGACGGGGCAAGGGTCATGAAGCAGGAGGAAATCGCGGTCAGGGTGGTCCTGAACCGGGGGGCGGCCCATACCACGGTATGGACCTGCGATTTTTCCTACGATTACGTGAAAATCAACGCGGACTACCGTTCGTGAAGGATTTCGATACGGTCCTCGCAAGAGCCGAGAAGCTGCTCGAAAGATTCGAACGGCTTCTCCCCGGTGAGATTGAAACCGACTGGGAAGGGACCGCTTACCGATGGGTCGCGAAAAGGGGACTTGTCAGGGTAATTCATCCCCATGCCATCCAGATGGAAAACCTCAATGGCATAGAGATGCAGAAGCGCCTTGTCGAGGACAATACCCGGCAATTCGTGAAAGGCCATCCCGCGAACAATGTGCTGCTCACGGGCGCGAGGGGAACCGGGAAATCTTCCCTGGTGAAGGCATTGCTCAACCGTTATTCCAGTGAGGGGCTGCGCCTCATCGAGGTAGAGAAGAAGGATCTCGTCGACCTTGCCGATATTGTCGAGAAAATAATGGGGAGGCCTGAGAAATTCGTCCTTTTCTGCGACGACCTGTCCTTCGACCAGGAAGAGGGCGGTTACAGGGAACTGAAGGTGGTGCTGGACGGATCGGTTTCGACCGCGCCCGACAATGTTCTCGTCTATGCGACTTCCAACCGGCGCCATCTGATGCCTGAATTCATGCAGGAAAACCTGGAGACGAGATATCTGGGCGATGAAATCCACCCAGGGGAGACAGTTGAAGAAAAGATTTCGCTTTCGGAGCGTTTCGGCCTGTGGGTTTCCTTCCATCCTTTCGATCAGGGGGAATATCTGAAAATCGTCGACCACTGGCTCGACCACTTCCAGGTGAAGGGGCGGCGCGGGGCGAGGAAAGCGGCCCTGCAATGGGCGCTCAACCGGGGTTCGAGAAGCGGAAGGGTCGCCTGGCAGTTCGCACGGGACTGGGCGGGAAGGGAAGCAGCCAAAGTCTGATTATTTCCAGGCGGCGCTCAGGAGGGCGATGCCGTGTGCGCCGTGCTGCTGCGCGAGAGCAATATCCTCCCTGGAAAGTCCCCCCAGGGCATAAACGGGGATGGGGCAGTTTTTGACCATCTCCCCGAATCTTTCCCAGCCCATGCCTTCGATCCCCGGGTGGCTCGGGGTGGCGAGTACATGCCCCATGACCGCGAAATCGAGGCCCAGGGATACCGCCTTGTCCAGTTCCCTTGCATTGTGAACGGAAGCGCCGCACCAGTCGAAGTCGGGTTTCACGGAAAGATGCATGAGCTGGTTCGAGGAAAGGTGAATCCCGTGCGCCTTGATCTGGTGGGCGAGTTCGACATCCGAATTGATCGTCACTTTCGCATCCCTTGCCAGGGCCATGACTTCCAGTGCGAAGCGCTTCAATGCATCACGGTCCATTTCCTTTTCCCTGACCTGGATGAATTCCACCCCTTTTCCCAGAGCGGTCCTCATTTTGTCGAGCTGCAGTTCGACCCCGAGTTTGGCTGCATTCGTGACCGCGTAAACCGGCGGCAGCCGAAGTGACCTCAAGATCGGCTCGTTCGCGGGGAGCAGCGGGGAAACCTTGACCTCGTTGGGGTTCTGCCAGGAAAGCTCCTGGTTTTCCAATCCTTCCGGTTCTCCGTCCCAGCCCGTCACCTTGAAGAAATTGAGCTTCACCGTCGCATGGGAATAATGGAAGACTCTTGAAATCCAGGGATGGAGATGGCGGGGATTTATGCCGATCTCCTCCTTCAGCTCGCGTTTCAATGCATCCACGGCCGACTCCCCCGCCTCGATCTTTCCTCCCGGGAATTCCCAGTATCCCGGATAGGGTTTTCCTTCCGGCCTTTTGCCGAGCAGGATATCGCCGTTTTCGGAAAGGATGATGCCGGCAGCGACTTCAACCATGATCTTCCTCCTTTTGCTGCTCGGGTATGCGGTATTGTTCCGTGGCCCATTGTCCCAGGTCGACCAGTTTGCAGCGCTCTGAGCAGAAGGGGCGGTAGGGGTTGTTCGGCTCCCATTCCGACTCCTTCCCGCATTGTGGGCAGGCGACGATCATGATTACAGGTTGTAAAAACTCAGTTTGAACTCGACGTCGTTTTCGCAGACTTTCGGTCTTTGCTGGATTTCTGTAGTGACGAAGCGGATATTGAGCGCATACTTGTTCGCGCTGATTTCAGGAACATAGGGCAGGCCCTTGTCCAGGCTCACGGAGAGCATCTGCGCCGTCCTGCCCGCCAGGATCTGCTGGAAGCAGCCGTTTTGCGCGACATAGCGCAATGTTCTGCCGCTCTCCCTCAGTATCCTGAGCACGATGCCGATGCTGGCTTCTATGGGGGAAAGGGGATCGAGCCAGAATTTCATGTCGCGCTTTCTTTTATCAGGATCCTGATTGAGCCAGTAATGGTAGGAGGGCAGATCGAACTCGCAGGCTCCTCCGGGAATTCCCGTGCGCTGCTTGATGTTCATCAGCCATTCGTTGTCCTTGAGGTGCTGGCCGATCTTTCCCGGCATGGCAAACAATCCGGAACTCGCCTTTTCGATCTCTTCAAGCACTTCCTCCAGGGCATCCTCGGATACCGCGGGGTTGCTTTTGAGCGTGGATAGCGCCTGTTTCTGCCTTTCCAGTTCCTGCATCAGGTCGGTCTTGAGGTCGGCCCGGCTCGATACATCGATGATTTCGAACAGGGTGGAGAGTGCGGCATGGTGGGCCAAGGCATCGTCCTGGGCCATGAAGAAATTCACCCGGTCGCACAGATCCTCCAGCCTCAGGAGAGTGCGGGTCCGCTCGTTGATGGGGTATTCATAACTGATCACAGGAGGCGAGCCGGCGACATGGGAACGATTCGACAATTTTGAACGATTAGGATGGATTTTTCAAATATTCCGTCAGATATTTACGGTGCAGCTTGGCAACTGCCATTTCGAGCGCCTCGGGACTGCCTTCGTTGGTCACGATGTCGTTTGCACCCGCCAGGCGCACCGGTCTTGCGACCTGGTTTCTCATGATGGACAGAACTTCATCGCGAGTCAGATTGCTTCTTGCCGTGGTCCTGGCAATTTGCAGGGCTTCGCTGCAGTCGATGACGAGAATTCTGTCTGCCAGATCGCCGTAATGATTGGTTTCAAAAAGGAGCGGGACGACGATTACGTAGTAGGGGGACTTGATTGAAGCGATCCTTTTTTCGGCTTCCTTTCGTATCAGGGGGTGGAGTATGGCTTCGAGCTTTTTCCTGGAGGGTTCGTCGGAAAACACGAGCTTGCGCATTTTTTCCCGATTCAGGCTGCCATCCTCGACATAGTCTTCACCGAAGACTTCGAGGATTTTGCCGATGGCGGGGCCGTTTCTTGCGGTGAGTTCGCGGGAAATTTCGTCTGTGTCGATGATGTCGATACCGAATTTTCCGAAAATCGAGGAGACGGTGCTTTTTCCTGAGCCGATGCCGCCCGTCAGGGCGATGCCGAATGGCCTAGCCAAGGTAAAGCCTTGCGATTTCGCGCCCCCAGAAAAGGGCGATCAATCCCCCTCCGGCGAGATAGGGGCCGAAAGGAATCGGTGTGCCGCGCCCCTGTTTTGCGAGAACGATCAGGGCAATTCCGGATATTGCGCCGACCACCGAAGACAGGAGGATGACGAGCGGAAGCTGGGCTGCTCCGAGCCATGCCCCGATTGCGGCAAGCAGCTTGAAATCGCCATAGCCCATGCCTTCCTTTTTCGTGGCGATTTTGAAAAGCCAGTAGATGCTCCACAAGGAAAGATAACCGAAAGCCGCACCCAGTACTGCGGATGCGAGGCTGGTGAATCCCCCTTCGAGATTGAAGAGGAGCCCCGCCCAGAGCAGGGGGAGCGTGATCGAATCGGGAAGAAGCTGCGTGTCGATGTCGATGAAGGTGAGCGCGACCATCGACCAGATGACGAGGAAGGCGCCGAAAGCTGCCATGCCGAAACCGAAATGCCAGGCGGCGAAGCCGCTCATTATCCCTGTTGCGGCTTCGACGAGAGCGGTACGGGGCAAAATCCTGCTCCCGCAATGTCTGCACTTGCCTCTCAGGAACAGGTAGCTCAATACCGGAATGTTTTCGATCGAACTGATGGCATGTCCGCAGGAATCGCATCTCGACCGAGGGAAGACCAGGTTGAAAGGCGGTCTTTTTTCGGGAGATTTCCCCGCCAGTTCGGCGCATTGATCCTTCCAGTCGTTTTCCATCATTTTCGGCAGGCGGCAGATCACGACATTGAGGAAGCTCCCCACCATCAACCCGACGATGGTGCTGACTGCGGAAAAAAGCGATAAGGAGGATTCCAGTGCCAGGACCAGCGAATCCATCTATACCACCTGCCCCATCTTGAATATGGGCAGATACATGGCGATCACGAGTCCCCCGATCAGTGTGCCGAGAACCACCATGATGATGGGTTCCATCAGGCTGGAGAGGGCATCGACGGCATCGTCGACTTCAGCCTCATAGAAATCGGCGACTTTCGAGAGCATGCTGTCCAGCGCGCCGGATTCTTCGCCGATGGCGACCATCTGCAGCACCATGTTCGGGAAGACGCCGCTATTTTGCATCGCGTTGGTGAGGCTCGTGCCGCTGCTGACCTCGATCTGGATTTTTTTGGTGGCTTCGGCGTAAACATGATTCCCCGCGGCGCCTGCCACGGAATCGAGCGATTCGACCAGCGGCACGCCTGCTGCGAACATCGTGGAAAGAGTGCGGGTCCAGCGCGCTATCGAAGATTTTCGGATGAGCTCTCCGAAGACCGGGACCTTCAGCAGCATCCTGTCCATGGTTTGCTGCATCTTGATGGAGCGCTTCCAGGTATAGAAAAAGGAATAGATCCCTGCGCCCAGGCTGCCGAATATTGCCCACCAGTATGCGACGAAGAAGTCGGATATTTTCATGACGATGAGCGTCGGGGCAGGAAGATCCGCTCCGAAACTGGAAAACAGCTTCTTGAAGGCGGGGATCACGAAGATCATGATGATCGCCGTGATGAGGAAGGCGACCACGATAATGGCAGCCGGATAGAACAGGGCCGACTTGATCTTGCTCTTGATCGCGAGGATTTTTTCCTTGTAGGTGGCAAGACGGTCCAGCAGGCTTTCCAGTATGCCCGCCTGTTCTCCTGCGCCGATCAGGTTGCAGAAGAGACCGTCGAAATAAAGGGGATACTTGCGGAAAGCCTGGCTCAAACTGCTTCCGGTTTCGACATCCGCCTTGACGTTCATCAGGAGCCTGGTCACTGCAGGATTGCTGTGTCCCTTGCCGACGATATCGAAGGACTGAAGCAAAGGGACGCCGGCCTTCATCATGGTGGCGAGTTGCCTGGTGAAAAGCGCGATGTCCTTTTCCGTGATTTTCTTTTGCCTTGCCGAGCGCTGTTTCTGGATCTTCGAGACGATGATGCCCTGGCGGCGCAATGTGGCATGGGCCATGGCCTCGCCCTTTGCGCGAATTTCCCCCTTCATCTGCTTTCCGGTCTTGTCCCGCCCTTCCCAGAGAAAGGAAAATTCCTTGTCCTCTTTCTTGACTGTCGCCATGATTCCCTCTTGCAGCTTACCTGTTTGTGATGGCCTCGATTTCTTCGAGCGAAGTCAGCCCCTGCCTGACTTTCAGCAGGCCGGACTGGCGCAGGTCAAGTATGCCTTCGCGCTTCGCCTGATCCGCAATTTCGCTGGATGAGCCCTGATTCAGGATGATACGCGACATTTCCTCGGAAATGGGCATGACCTGGTAAATGCCGACCCTGCCCTTGTAGCCGCGTCCCTGGCAAAGGTCGCATCCGACCGGGCCGTAGGGATGCCACGAGCCGTCCAGTTCTTCCGGAACAAAGCCGGCATCGAGCAGGGCCTCCTTCGGGATGTCCTTCTTCTTCTTGCACTTGCAAAGGCGGCGGGCCAGCCTTTGCGCGGTGATCAGGATTACCGAGCTCGCTATGTTGAAGGGCGCCATGCCCATGTTCTGCAGGCGGATCAATGTCGATGGGGCGTCGTTGGTATGCAGGGTGGATAAAACCAGATGGCCGGTCTGGGCAGCCTTGACGGCGATGTCTGCGGTTTCAATATCCCGGATTTCGCCGACCATCAGCACGTCGGGATCCTGGCGCAGAAAAGCCTTCAGGGCGACGGCAAAATTCAGCCCCGCCTTTTCGTTGATGTTGACCTGGTTCACTCCGGGCAGGTTGATTTCCGCAGGGTCTTCCGCCGTTGAAATATTGATGCCGGGCTCGTTCAATATGTTGAGGCAGGTATACAGGGATACGGTTTTGCCGCTTCCCGTGGGGCCTGTGACGAGAATCATGCCGTAAGGCCGCCTGATGGCGTCCAGCAATACCGCCTTTTGTTCCGGTTCGTAGCCCAGCGCATCGATGCCGAGCTTGGCGCTCGATGGGTCCAGGATGCGCATGACGATCTTTTCGCCGAATAATGTCGGCAGCGTGCTGATCCGGAAATCGATGGCGTGCGATTCGGAGAGTGCAAGCTTCAGCCTGCCGTCCTGGGGAACCCTTCTTTCCGAAATGTCGAGCCTGGAGATTACTTTCAGGCGGCTCGCCAGTTTTTCCTTGACGAAAAGCGGGGGCTGGGCCATCTCGTAGAGCATGCCGTCGATGCGGTAGCGTATCCTGTAAAACTTCTCGTAAGGTTCGAAATGGATGTCCGATGCTCCGGCGTTGATGGCATCCAGCAGGGTTTTCTGGATGAATTTGACGATCGGCGCATCTTCGATCTCGGCGTTCGAAGTGTCTGGCTGCAGCGTTTTTGCGATTTCGTCGATGAATTCGAGGTTGAGGTCGATTTCTTCTTCGGCGAGCTTGTTGAAAGTTTCCGGGGAGGCTTCGGATGCCTTCTGGATGAAGGCCCCGAGCTTGTCGTCTTCGACGATCACGGGTTCTATGGCCAGCCCTGTCTTGAACTTGATTTCGTCCAGACCCTGGAGATTCTCCGGGTTGGATGTCGCGACGAAAAGCCTGTTCCCTCTCTTAAAGAGGGCGGCCACCCGGTGCTTCTGCATCAGTTTGGCGTCGATGAGCGAAGCGGGGAGGGTTTCCGGGGCAACGCTGTCGAGATCGAGGAGCGGGAAGCCGAAGGTCTGGGAAGAGAACATCGCGATTTCCCTCGAATCGATCCGTTTGCTCTTGAGCAGTTCGGCAACGAAGCTGCTTCCCGCGGATGCGGCGAGTTCGAAGGCCCTGGCATCGCTTTCGGAAAGCTTGTTCTGCTGCACCAGCGCTCTGGCGAGGCTGCTATTTAGCTGGGTTGCCACCTGTTCTCGATTCCTTCCTGTAATTTTCGATCATTTGCCCAATTTGGGGAAGATACGCGCCATTTTGACAAATCGGCCCTGGGTTTGCACGATTTCCATGGGGTAGTCGGCAATTTTCAGGCTCGTCCCGGATTCGGGAATATCCTCGAAATATTCCAGAATCAGGCCGTTCAGGGTTTTCGGACCATCCAGCGGCAGGGAGAGTCCGAGCTTGCGGTTGAGTTCGCGCAGCAGGCTGCTGCCCTCGACGAGAAAACTGCCGTCCTCGAATTTCTGGTACATCCCGGTTTGCATCGGAGAATGCGCATTGAATTCGCCCAGTATTTCTTCGATGATGTCCTCGAGCGCAACGAGTCCCTTGAGTTCACCGTATTCGTCCACGACGATTCCTATCCTGCGCCTGTTTTCCTTGAAATGCTGAAGCTGCGAGAAGAGGGGAGTGCCTTCCGGAACGAAATAGGGCTCTCGCAAAATCTGGGACAGACTCTCTGCATTGATTTCTTCCAGATTGGCAAGGGCCTTGCGCACGTCGAGTATGCCGACGAC
>JAJZVB010000077.1 GCA_021845885.1 Pseudomonadota bacterium | reverse complement strand
GTTCCTCGAGCCAGGCCTGTAGTCTTCCCTTTTTCTGAAGATACATCCATCCCTCATACCCGCCGTTGAGGCTGTATACTTCGGTGAAGCCGAAATCGACGAACATCTGGCCGTGCACCAGGCTCGCCTTGCCATGGTAGCAGTAGAGCAGGATGGGCGTGCTTTTCTGGACGGTCATGACGAGTTTTTCGAGCGCCCTCGTGTCGGCGTGCAGGGCCGATCCGATGCGCCCTTTTTCATAAGAGGATTTGTCGCGCACGTCGATCAGAAGCAATTCGGGTTTTCTCAACAGGCCGTAGACCTCGTCGGTGCAGATGCGCATCACGGTCATGTCATTCTCCTTTCGGGATAGGGGGGAAGCGTTGTGATCCGGTTGTCCGTCAGGGGCATGCCCACCGTGAAATGGTAGATCGACTGCAATTCATGACCGGAAATTCCCAGGAATTCGTGGAATGCGTCGTCGAAGAAGCAGCCTATTCCCGTTCCTCTCAGTCCCGCAGCCTCGGCTGCGAGATAGAGCACATGCCCCATGAGCCCCGCCTCCCAGTGCAATTGCCGATAGCGCCAGGGGTCGGAGGCCAGAATTAAAAATTCCGCGAGCATGCCGAGGGAAAAGCAGCTCTCTGAAGCGATCGCCTGCCTGCAGCTCACCACCCGGGCTACCTGCCTGCAGTCCGCCCTTGCCAGAAGATATAACGGGCCTTTTCTTTCCCAGAGGAAATCCCGGTTCAGGTTTTGCCTCAAGGAGGCATTGTCGTTCCTCGGCAGGATATAGAGGCCGGGTTCCAGCCCTTCTATCCGGTGGACGAAGAATACCGGATGAACCTTGGGTTCGAATCCCCAAATATCCCATGGGATTGCGTTTCCCGGCAGGAGCCTTTCGATCATGGAAAAGAAGATTTCATTTCTCATGAAATGGGAAGGATCGAAGCGCTGGGCGCTTCGCCGCCCGAGAATCGCTTTTGCGGCATGGATCCCGTTCATGGCCGTGCCTCCGGTTCTTGTTGGAAGCGGCATTTTCCTTCTTGTCGAATGCGCGACTTCCTCTATGACCGGCCAGGTATACATGGGATGGGGGTCGATACGGTTGGCTTTTCCCTTCCATTCATTCATCCGGATTTCAGGAAATCCGTTTATGCCTGCCCCCAGGTCGGCTTCGAGAAAAAGATCATATTCCTCCCTTTCGGCATCGGTGAAATCCTCCATCCTCGTCGTTCCCAATACGTCTTCCGGCGATTCGATCATGCAAAGCCCCCATCCGAGCACCGCTGCGGCATAGCGCAGGCTCCCTAGCGCATGCCCGATGTCGAGCTGGCAATAGCGGAAGGCTCTCTCCCCGTATTTCCACGCCTCCCGCCAATGGATGGAAGATAATCCGAAGAATAGCCTGGTTTCCCCTTCCCAGGAAACGGCGCAGCGCAGTTCCAGGCTGTGGTCCAGGCTCACGTAATGATGAAGGCCGCTTTCCATCCCAGGCACATTCAGCGCGAGAACATAGCATTCGGTGGGATGAAGGTTGCCGCTCGAAGGGTTGCATCTCAATGCCCATTTGTCGGGTCCGTATGCCTTCCATGCCGAAAGGCCCATGGAAAGCTGCAAAAGGGATCCGACGGATTCGACGGAGGGATTTCCGCGGACTGCGGAAATGTCTTCCGGGAGGGGAAGCGGGATGCGCTTCGTCCCCTTGTAGGTCCTGAAGGGATCGGGCTGCATCGACCAGTCGAGCGTATCCGGCCCTGCGGCATAGCCGTCCAGCCTGTGCTTGGTTCGATCGTGGTAGGCAATCGGATTCATTTCCGGCAGGCTTCCGGGTCTGAAAGGATAGCGGAAAGCCCTATCCATTCGTGTAGCCTTTCCTGATCGAAGCCCGCGTCACGGCGTCCTTCGATCTCGATGAGCGGACGCCTGATGAGAAGCGGATCCTTCAGCATCAGGTTCACGGCTTCTTCTGCCGACAATGCCTCAGGAACGATTTCCCAGGACTTGACCCTCGGGGATGCCTTGTTGAACCATTCATGGACCGGTCTCGATCCGAAAAAAACCGCGAGCGATTCCTCAGTCCAGGGGTGGGTCAGAATGTTTTTCGCGATCACGGTATGCCCGGATGCAGCAAGCAGCTTTTTCTGCCTGGCATTGTTGCCGCAGCCGGGCTTCTCGAAGAAAAAGACGGTGGCCATCATTTCCTGCCCAGCAGGGCATCCACCTTTCCCCTCACGATCTCGATGGTGAGCGGCTTCGATACCAGGTCGTCCGCTCCAGATTTGAGGCAGGAAAGCGCAAGCGGAAGATCCTGTTTGTCGGACACGAGCAATATGGAAAGGCCGGAGATCTTCGACTTGAGCATCCCCAGAACTTCCTTTCCTTTTTCTGACACGATCCCGGCGCCGAGTATCAATAAATCCGGTTTCCAGGCTATGCTTTTGGCAAGCGCGGCATCCAGCGTAGGGATGTCGTGCGTCTCGTTTTCGTCGTGCAGCATGAATTGCAATGCCGCCCGGGTGATGTCGTCATGGTCGACAACGAATATGCGCTTGTTCTCCACCGCCATGGCACTGTCTACGCCTATCTGCATGGTTTTCCCTCATTCGTGATGACAGCCATGAAGCTGCAAAATTCATTCCATGGGTTTTCTCCCCATTTTAGGCCTCTTGTTTGCAGGATTCCCTACAGGCTTGTTGGATTTGCAACAATCCGCAGAAAAAGCCGGGATTGCCTCAAATTTTAGAACATATTTTCAAAATCAATAAGTTAATTGCAATTTACGGGCATGGCACGCTCGTTGCTTGAAGGAAGGTGCAACATGAATATTTTGCCGGACAGGCGACCGATAAGAAGAAAATCAAAGTGTTCCAAATTTCATGCCGGCGGTGTTTATGAACGGAAGCAGGTTTTCTTTTAACGGTAATAAGGAGATTGAAATGGCTGATTTGAGGCAAATTGCATTTTACGGAAAAGGCGGCATCGGCAAGTCCACCACTTCCCAGAACACCCTGGCCGCACTTGCGGACCTGGGCCAGAAAATCCTGATCGTCGGTTGCGACCCCAAAGCCGACTCGACCCGTCTGATCCTTCACGCCAAAGCGCAGGATACCATCCTGAGCTTGGCAGCGGATGCGGGCAGCGTCGAGGACCTCGAGCTCGAGGACGTCATGAAGGTCGGCTACAAGGGCATCCGCTGCGTCGAATCCGGCGGTCCCGAGCCTGGCGTGGGCTGCGCGGGACGCGGCGTCATCACTTCCATCAACTTCCTCGAGGAAGAAGGCGCTTATGACGATATGGACTATGTTTCCTACGACGTTCTGGGCGACGTGGTTTGTGGCGGATTCGCCATGCCCATCCGCGAGAACAAGGCGCAGGAAATCTATATCGTCATGTCGGGCGAAATGATGGCCATGTATGCGGCCAACAACATTTCCAAGGGCATCCTGAAATATGCCAATTCCGGCGGCGTTCGCCTCGGCGGCCTCGTTTGCAACGAGCGCCAGACGGACAAGGAACTCGAACTCGCCGAATCCCTGGCCGGCAAGCTCAACACCAAGCTGATCCATTTCGTTCCCCGCGACAACATCGTTCAGCATGCCGAGCTTCGCAGGATGACGGTTCTGGAATATGCGCCGGAATCCAAGCAGGCTGACGAGTACAGGAATCTGGCGACCAAGATCCATGCCAATGCGGGCAACGGCACCATCCCGACCCCGATCACCATGGACGAGCTGGAAGACCTGCTGATGGAGCACGGCATCATGAAGCGTGTCGACGAGTCCATCGTCGGCAAGACGGCTGCCGAACTGGCAGCCGCCGCTGCTGCGGCCTGATGAAGGCATGCGTCCGCGGCATAGCCGTGGACGCGCCTGGGAGGGCTCTGCAAATGGCGTTTTGCAGCGCCATTTACAGAGATCTCCCGGATCTCGAATCTTTTTCAACATCTTTTTATAGGAGGGCGAAATGAGCCTGACAACAGAGCAAGTGAAAGCGAGAAACCAGGAACTGATCAAGGAAGTTCTCGAAGTCTATCCGGAAAAGACGGCGAAGCGCCGCGCCAAGCACCTCAACGTTTTTGAAGAAGGCAAGACGGACTGCAACGTCAAGTCCAACATCAAGTCCATTCCCGGGGTCATGACCATACGCGGATGCGCCTATGCGGGTTCGAAGGGCGTGGTATGGGGTCCGATCAAGGACATGATCCACATCAGCCACGGCCCGGTGGGATGCGGACAGTATTCCTGGGCGGCAAGGCGCAATTACTACATCGGCACGACAGGCGTCGATACCTTCGTCACCATGCAGTTCACTTCGGATTTTCAGGAAAAGGACATCGTCTTCGGCGGCGACAAGAAGCTCGAGAAGATCATGGACGAGATCCAGGATCTCTTCCCCCTCAACAAGGGCATCACGGTCCAGTCCGAGTGCCCGATCGGCCTGATCGGCGACGACATCGAGGCGGTTTCCAAGAAGAAATCCAAGGAATTCGGAGGCAAGACCATCGTTCCCGTGCGCTGCGAAGGATTCCGCGGCGTATCCCAGTCCCTCGGCCACCACATCGCCAACGACACGGTGCGCGACTGGGTCTTCGACAAGTCGGATGACAAGCATCCTGAATTCGAGGGCACCCCTTACGACGTCGCGATCATCGGCGACTACAACATCGGCGGGGATGCCTGGGCTTCGCGCATATTGCTCGAAGAAATGGGGCTCAGAGTCATCGCGCAATGGTCCGGAGACGGCAGCATCGCCGAACTCGAAAACACGCCCAAAGCGAAGCTCAACGTGCTGCACTGCTACCGTTCGATGAACTACATTTCGCGCCACATGGAAGAGAAATACGGCATTCCCTGGGTGGAATACAATTTCTTCGGCCCCTCCAAGATCGAGGCCTCCTTGCGCGAAATCGCCGGCCATTTCGACGACAAGATCAAGGAAGGCGCGGAGCGCGTGATCGCAAAATACAAGCCCTTGATGCAGGCCGTCATCGACAAGTACAAGCCCCGCCTGGAAGGCAAGACGGTCATGCTCTTCGTCGGGGGGCTCAGGCCCCGTCACGTGATCGGCGCCTACGAGGATCTCGGCATGCAGGTGGTGGGAACCGGATACGAATTCGGCCACAACGACGACTATCAGCGCACCACCCATTACGTCAAGGATGGCACGCTGATTTATGACGACGTCACGGGATACGAATTCGAGAAATTCGTCGAAAAGATCCAGCCCGACCTGGTGGGTTCCGGAATCAAGGAAAAATACGTCTTCCAGAAGATGGGCGTGCCTTTCCGCCAAATGCATTCCTGGGATTATTCCGGCCCTTATCACGGCTACGACGGATTCGCCATTTTCGCGCGCGACATGGACATGGCGATCAACAACCCGATTTGGGGGCTGACCAAGACCCCGTGGAAGATGTAATCGTGTAATGGGTGATGCGGAAGGCGGAATGAGTTAAGGGGTGTACCCCTCGCTCATTACCCCTTTCCCATTACCCGATTTTAAGGAGAGTCATCATGACGCAGAGTTCAAACAACGTGCTCGACCATTTCAACCTGTTCCGCGAGCCGGAATACATCGAGATGTTCGAGAACAAGAAGAAAAATTTCGAGTTCCCCCATCCCGAGGACAAGATCGAGGAAGTTCGCGAGTGGACGAAGACCTGGGAATACCGGGAAAAGAACTTCAACCGCGAAGCGCTGACCGTGAACCCGGCCAAGGCCTGCCAGCCTCTGGGCGCAGTCTTCGTGGCAGTGGGATTCGAAGGCACCATGCCCTTCGTGCACGGCTCGCAAGGTTGCGTGGCCTATTATCGTAGCCACCTCTCCCGTCATTTCAAGGAGCCTTCTTCCTGCGTTTCCTCTTCCATGACGGAAGATGCAGCGGTTTTCGGCGGGCTCAACAACATGATAGACGGGCTGGCCAATACCTACAGCATGTACAAGCCGAAGATGATCGCCGTTTCCACGACCTGCATGGCCGAGGTGATCGGCGACGACCTCAACGGCTTCATCACGAACGCGAGGAACAAGGGCAGCGTACCCGAGGATTACCCGGTTCCCTACGCCCATACTCCGGCTTTCGTCGGCAGCCATATCACCGGTTACGATAATGCCTTGAAGGGCATTCTTTCCAATTTCTGGGAAGGCAAGGAACGGACAGCCAATGGAAAGATCAACTTCATCGGCGGCTTCGACGGCTATACCGTGGGCAATCTGCGAGAAGTGAAGCGCATGTTCGACCTGATGGGCGTGGAATACACAATCCTCGCCGACAACAGCGAAGTGTTCGACACGCCTGCAGACGGCGAATTCCGCATGTACGACGGAGGCACCACCCTCGAAGATACGGCGGCTGCGTTCAATGCCAAGGGCACGATCTCGATGCAGCAATATTGCACGGAAAAGACGCTCGCCTATGTTGCCGAAAAGGGACAGGAAGTTGCCGCCTTCAACCATCCCGTCGGGGTTGCTGCAACCGACAAGTTCCTGATGGAAGTCTCCAGGATCACCGGAAAAGCGATTCCCGCGGAACTCGCCAAGGAGCGCGGAAGGCTGGTCGACGCGATTGCGGATTCCAGCGCCCATATCCACGGCAAGAAGTTCGCGATTTACGGCGACCCCGATCTTTGCCTGGGCCTTGCGGGCTTTCTCATGGAGCTGGGGGCGGAACCCGTCCACGTCCTTTCCACCAATGGCGGAAATGACTGGCTGAAAAAGATGGATGAACTGTTCGCCTCCTCTCCTTTCGGCAAGGGCTGCCATGCCTATGCAGGCAAGGATCTCTGGCACATGCGCTCGCTGCTTTTCACGGAGCCCGTCGATTTCCTGATCGGCAACACCTACGGCAAATACCTGGAGCGCGATACCGGCACGCCGCTGATTCGCATCGGCTTCCCGGTATTCGATCGCCACCATCACCATCGTTACCCGGTGTGGGGCTATCAGGGTGGAATGAACGTGCTGGTCACGATCCTCGACAAGATCTTCGACGAGATGGACAAGAACACCAACATTCCTGCGAAGAGCGACTACAGCTACGACATCATTCGCTGACGCGTGTGAAGAGTAAGGAGAGAGGCGCGAGCCTCCTCCGACTCTTCCCGCCTCACTCCTCACAGTAACGCTTCAAGGAAGATCATGGCCAATGTCACATTCAGTTCGCCCAAGATGAAGAAAGACGTCACCTTCTATGCCACTGCCGGCGATTGCGATACCCTTTTGGCGACAGCCAAGGCGAACAAAATTCCCGTCGATTTCGAATGCGAGAACGGCGAATGCGGTTCCTGCGCGGTCGAAGTCGTCGTGCTTTCCAACAGAGAGCCCATGGGCATGCATTTGACGGAAAAGGAAAAGACAGTCCTGAAGCTTTCCGGCAAGATCAGCAAACAGCAGATCGAGGATGCGGAACTCAAGGATGTTCCTCCGCCATGGCGTCTGGCCTGCCAATACATCGTTCGCGACGAAGATATCCTGGTGAAGTTCTGAACTGCGGAGTGAATCATGGTGACGGTCACTTTTCTTACGCCTCCCATGAGGGAGAAAATCGTGGTTGAAGTCCCCGATAATGCCAGGTTCACCCTGCTCAATTTGATGAAGCGGTTCAATCTTCCCAAGCAGTGCGTCTGCGGGGAGGGCCGATGCGGCGCATGCGCCGTCAAGGTCGTGCCCATGCGCAGCAGCGCCAAAATGGTCAACCTGAACGATGTGGAGCGGCGCGAGCTTTTCCTCGCCGGGAAATTGACACGGGAGGAAAGCGAATTGGCCGAACTCAAGGACATCCCGCCCAGATGGCGCCTCGCCTGCCAGTATATCGTGGCGGACGAACCGGTTCTGGTGGCGTTCTAGGCAATTCTTTCGCCATGCACCGGTAAGCGTCGGCCTCACTCGTCTTGCGGTTCCCATTCTCCGATCCCAGCAAGAAAAAACTCCGCCCCGCCCTTCTGTTTGCCGATGCCGCGGGCGGCGACTGAATCGCCTGCCAAATCACATTGGAAAATAGACACCAATTTCCAAAATGCGATAAGGAAAGACCCGATCCCCATTTCGCGGTTGAGAAAGACCCGAGACCACGACCTGCCGCATACCCATTTTGCGCAATCTGCGCACACGACCTGGAGGAGCCTGGAAGTCGGATCCGGCTTTGACTATTATTGAAGCTCAAAGACGAGGTGAATGATGAGAAAAGCATTTCTGGCCTTCTTTCTTCTTTTTTCTGTTTCCGAACTTTCGGGCTGCGGCTACAACACGATACAGCTCAAGGACGAGGAGACGAAGATGGCCTGGTCCGAAGTGCTGAACCAGTACCAACGGCGGGCCGATCTGGTTCCGAATCTGGTCCGCGTGGTCAAAGGCTATGCTTCCCACGAGAAGAGCGTTCTTGAAGCGGTGACGGAGGCCAGGGCGAAGGTCGGTTCGATGAAAGTGACGCCTGAGCTCGTGGGCGATCAGGAAGCTCTTGCGCGGTATCAAAATGCCCAGGCGAACATGACTTCAGCGCTCTCGCGGCTCATCGCCGTATCGGAGAACTATCCACAGCTCAAGGCGGATTCGAGCTTCAGGGATCTCCAGGCGCAGCTGGAAGGGACGGAAAACAGGATCGCGGTGGCCAGAATGCGCTACATCAAGGCGGTCCGCGACTACAACTTCGAGGTCCGCCGCTTCCCTGACAATCTCACGGCAATGGCTTTCGGCTACAAGGCGAAGCCGAACTTCACGGTCGAGAACGAGAAGGCGATCGCAGCGCCACCCAAGGTCGAATTCGAAGAATCCGGCAAGTGATTTCCCGCGCCCTGCTTTTTCTTCTGTTCTTTTTTTCGATTGCGCATGCCGAAGTTCCGGTGCCGAAACTCTCTGCCCCTGTCACCGATCTCACCGGGACCTTGACTGAAGCGGAAAAATCGGCGCTGGATCGGAAGCTCCTCGCCTTCGAGAAGAGAAGGGGCAGCCAGATCGGCGTTCTGATCGTCCCTACGACGAAGCCTGAAGAGATAGAGCAATACGGGATAAGGGTCGCGGACGAATGGAAGCTTGGAAAGAAACATGTAGACGACGGCGCGATCTTGATCGTTGCGAAAGAGGACAGAACCCTTCGCATCGAAGTGGGGTACGGGCTGGAAGGGGTTCTGAACGATGCGACAGCCAAGCGGATAGTGGATGACGTCATCGTTCCCCGCTTCAGGCGTGGCGACTTCTACGGCGGGATAAACGCGGGGGTGGATAAAATGATGGGCGTCATAGAGGGAGAGCCGCTCCCTGCGCCGCAGCCCCCGCAAGAGAAGCCTCACGAAGGGCTTTTTCCTCTCGCCTTCTTCTTCCTGCTTTTTCTCGCAGGCGTTCTGCGCGCCATTTTGGGAAGATTGCCCGGAGCCTTCGTCGCGGCAGGGATAATGGGAATTCTCGTCTGGATGACGATGGGCGCGCTTTTCATTGCGATTGTTGCCGGGATCGTCTCCTTCCTTTT
>JAJZVB010000076.1 GCA_021845885.1 Pseudomonadota bacterium | reverse complement strand
GCATTTCAGGGGATGCAGCGGAGAACCCAATCGCCTTCCCAGGGCCTATCATTCAGGCGATCATGAAGAGATCGACTGGATATTGCGCAGACTGAGGGCATCCCATGAAGGAGCAATTTACGCGACAGGCATCTCTCTGGGCGGGAACGTGCTGCTGAAATGGCTGGGGGAATCGGGAAAAAATGCCCTTTCGGTGATCGATGCGGCGGCTTCGGTTTCCGCCCCGATCGACGTCGCCGCATCGGGCGAGGCATTGGGCCGTGGATTCAACAGAAATTATACGAAAGATTTCCTGAGGACGCTCAAGGAAAAGATGCTCGAAAAGCTCGAAAGCCATCCCGGTCTCGTCGAAAAAGAGGCGCTTCTGGCAGCGCAAAACTTCAGGCAGTTCGACGATCTCGTCACCGCCCCCCTGCACGGCTTTCTGAACACCGACGATTACTGGAAAAAGGCGAGCAGCAAGCCCATGCTTCGCCACATCGCCCTTCCCGCGCTGATATTGAATGCCAAAAACGACCCCTTCATGCCGGCCGAAGCTTTGCCGGGCAAGGAGGAGGTGTCCGACCAGGTCGTGCTAGACTATCCCGAGGAAGGCGGACATGCCGGCTTCGCCTCGGGGCCTTTCCCGGGCAAACTGGAATGGCTGCCGAAAAGGCTTTTCGATTTTTTCAAAGGGGTTCGACCATGACTTTTTTTCCCAGGGAAATTTTCAAGGCTTACGACATCAGGGGGATCGTGGGCAAAACGCTCACGCCTGAAATCGTCGAAGGAATAGGCAGGGCGCTCGGCACGGAAGCGAGCAGTGCAGGGAGAAGCGCCATCGTCGTCGGGCGAGACGGCAGACTTTCGGGCCACGAACTTTCGGATGCGCTGGCAAGGGGCATCATGGCGGCAGGCGTCGACGTCGTCGATATCGGGCTCGTCGCCACCCCCATGGTCTATTTCGCCACCCATCACCTCGGAACGGGCTCGGGCGTGATGGTGACGGGTTCCCACAATCCTCCGGAATACAATGGCCTGAAGATGGTCATCAACTTCGAGACACTTTCGGGGGAATCCATCCAGTCGCTCCTTGAGCGCTGCGAGACGGGCAGTTTCTCCGAAGGCTCGGGAAAATACCGGACCTTGGACATTTCAAACGATTATCTCGATCGGATCGCGAAAGACATCAGGCTCGCCCGCCCCATGAAAATCGTCGTCGACTGCGGCAACGGCGCCCCGGGCGCCTATGCCCCGAGGCTGTACAGGATGCTCGGCTGCGAGGTGAGGGAACTCTTTTGCGAAGTGGACGGCCATTTCCCCAATCACCATCCTGACCCTTCCCATCTCGAAAACCTCAACGACCTCATTGCGGAATTGAGGAATGGGGACGCGGAAATCGGGCTCGCCTTCGACGGCGACGGGGACAGGCTGGGGGTGGTGACAAAAGACGGCTCCGTCATCTTTCCCGACAGGCAGCTCATGCTTTTCGCAGCGGACGTGCTTGCCAGGAACCCGAGGGCTGAAATCATTTACGACGTCAAATGCACGAGGAATCTCGCCCCGTGGATTAGCGCCCATGGCGGAAAACCAGTCATGTGGAAGACCGGGCATTCCCTCATCAAGTCGAAGATGAAGGAAAGCGGCGCCCTGCTTGCGGGAGAAATGAGCGGCCACATCTTTTTCAAGGAGCGCTGGTACGGTTTCGACGACGGCCTTTATGCGGGCGCGAGGCTGCTCGAAATCCTGAGCCGCCAAAAAGACATCGACCATTCCCTGCATTCCCTTCCCGATGCAGTCAGCACGCCCGAGCTCCAGATCAGGCTGGAAGAAGGCGAGAATTATGCCTTGATCGAAAAGCTGCAGTCCTCTGCGGTCTTCGAAGGCGCAAGGGATATCGTCAGGCTGGACGGGGTACGCGTCGAATATGCCGACGGCTTCGGCCTGGCGCGAGCATCCAACACGACCCCGGTGATCGTGTTGAGATTCGAGGCGGACCATGAGGCATCCCTGAAGCGAATCCAGGAGGATTTCAGAAGGGTGATCCTCCAGGCGAAACCGGACGCCGCCCTGCCTTTCTGATACCAAGAAAAGAGCTACATGTCGGCGGAAGAGGATTCCCATTATCTGAAGAGCGTGACTTCCCTGGGGGATACCCGCGAGGTCGTCACTAACCAGGACATCTATTCAAGGACGGGAATCAAGCTCGCAAGCCGCGGTTCGCGCATCAACAGCTCCTTCTACGACAGGCTGGTCCGGCACAAGCTGATGCCCAATCTTGACGAATGCATGACCGTAGAAGGGGCGGTATCGACCCGGGAGCTGCTTTCCAGGGCGAAGGCGCTTTTCGAAAACGACAGCCCGCTTTCAGGCATGGCCGAATTCGTCGAAATGGAAAGGCTCTGGGCCATCGTTTCGAAAATCAACCTCAACAATGCGCTCTCCTTCAAGCTGACCGTGGCCCGGGAAAAGCGCCCGGAGATCCTCGAGCACAGCCTGCGCATCATGCTCCTTTCCCTCTATATCGGATTGAGGCGGGACCTTCCGGAAAGCGAAATGGTCGCGCTCGCCACGGCAGCGGCATTCCACGATCTCGGCGAACTGCACATCGATCCCGAAATCCTCGACAAGCAGCATGCCCTCACCCCGGACGAACGCAGGCATATTTACGCTCACCCCATGACCGCCCACGTGATCCTGAAGGGCTTCCCGATATATCATCCCCTGATCAGCACGGCCGTGCTCGAGCATCACGAATACCTCGATGGAAGCGGCTATCCGGCAGGACTTCCAGGGGAAAAAATCGGCCATCTTTCGCAGATCCTGGGAATAGCCGAAGTGACGGGCGGAATCCGCAACAGGGAAAGGCTGGAAATCGTGCTGAAGCTCAACAAGCACAAGCTGAACACCCACCTCATCGGCCTCGTTTCAGAACTCTTCAGGCCCGGGGCCGGGGCATCCGGTGCGGACCGGAACAGCGGGGACATCGGCAAGACGCTTGCCCTTCTTGCCGAGTCCTTCGATGAATGGGACAAGCTTTGTCATGCCCGGGGAGCCGACACCCCGATCGTCAAATTCGCCAATCAGCGCATCCAGAACCTCAGGCATGCGCTTTTCGATGCGGGCTTCAATCCCTACGAACCAGGATGGCTCATATCGGGGATAGAAGACGACCCTGAAGGGCTCCTGGACGTGGAAGCCCTGATCAGCGAATCCGCCTGGCAGCTCAAATCCCTTGTCAGGGAACTGGACAGGTTCTGGCCGGACAAGGACGGGGAAGCCGTGAAGACATGGATAGGCAATTGCATCCAAAAAATGGTGAATTGATGAAGAACGAACCGCTTTTCCTGGGCAGGCAGCCCATACTGGATTGCAACCACAACCTGGTCGGCTACGAACTCCTGTTCAGGGCGGGAATGGGCAACAGCGCCCGTTTCCAGGACGATCTCATCGCGACGGCCTCGGCGATTCACCATTCATTCGTCGAAATAGGCTGCGAAATCAGCCTCGGCCCCTATGACGGCTACATCAATCTCGGGGCGGAGCTCCTGCAGAGCGAAATCATCGAGTCCCTGCCCAGGGAAAAGGTGGTATTCGAAATCCTCGAAAGCGTTTCCACAGACTCCGAAATTATCGGGCGCTGCAAGGCGCTCAAATCCATGGGCTACAGGCTCGCCCTGGACGACGTGACCGATTTCAACGAGCAAATCGAAGCCGTCATCGACATGGTCGAGATCGTCAAGATCGACGCGAGCCTGGTCGACCCCGAAAAGCTCCCCCTGCTCATCGAATTGTTCAGGAAACATCCCGTCAGGCTGGTCGCGGAAAAGGTCGAGACCGAACAGCAGTTCGAACTTTACCAGGGATACGGATTCGATCTGTTCCAGGGCTATTATTTCGCGAGACCCCACATCATCAGGGGAAAAAGGCTTTCCCATTCCGAGGCCCTGCTCATGAAGCTGCTCTCCCTCATCACGAGCGACGCGGATCTGCCTGAAATCGAGCAGACCATCAAGGAAAGCCCGCTCCTGAGCTACAACCTGCTGAAGCTATCCAATGCCGCGGCGCGCGGGGCGAATGCCGAGATCACTTCCGTCAGGTCGGCGATCACGCTGCTCGGCATGCAGAGCCTGAAGCGCTGGCTGCAGATCCTGTTCTATTCGCATACCGAAAAGGGTTCGCCATTCCCGAGCCCGTTGCTCCAGCTCGCCGCGACCCGGGGAAGGACCATGGAAAACCTCGTTTCGAGAAAACGGGATGCCGATTTCATGGAAAAGGCTTTCATGGTCGGCATCATGTCCTTGCTGGACGCCCTGCTTTCCATGCCGCTTTCTGAAATCCTCCCGCAGCTGCCCCTGAGCCGGGACATCAAGATGGCCTTGACCGAAAGGAAAGGGGAGCTGGGCAGGCTGCTCCTGCTGGTCAGCAGTCTGGAAACCAGGGCCGTGGGAGAAATCGACCTGTCGGATCTGCCCTATCTGACCTTGCACGATCTCTCCGTCGCCCATGCCGAAGCGCTTTCGTGGGCGAGCACCCTGAGCTAGGACCTCGATTTCACCCATTCCCTGACGGAGCCGAGCGCTTCCGGAAGCTTTTCAGGCTCAGTCCCGCCAGCCTGGGCCATGTCGGGGCGCCCCCCTCCCTTCCCGCCCACCTGGGAGGCCACATGGTTGACGAGATCCCCCGCCCTGAATCTGGAAGTCAGGTCTGAAGTCACCCCGGCGATCAGGGTAGCCTTGCCCTTGTCGGAAGAAGCGAGCACGATAACGGCGCTGCCCAGCTTGTCCTTCAGCTTGTCGAGCGTATCCCTGAGCATGGGCACATCCGCGTTTTCCATGATTTCCGCGAGCACCCTGATCCCGTTCACTTCGACTGCGCGGGAAGCCATGTCTTCGCCCTGGGATGCCGCGAACTTCGATTTCATCCTGGAAAGCTCCTTCTCGAGCTGCTTCACATGCTCGAGGATCTGCGAGAGCTTCCCGCCTATTTCCGGGACCTGCGCCTTCAGGACGGAGGCGATGTCGAGCAGCTGCCTGTGCTCGTCCTGAATGAAGGCAAGGGCGCCTTCGCCCGTGACCGCCTCGATTCTCCTGATGCCCGATGCAACCCCGGATTCCGAGACGATCTTGAAGAAGCCGATGTCGCCGCTGCGCCTCACATGCGTCCCTCCGCAAAGTTCGGTGGAGAAATCCCCCATGCCGACGACTCTGACTTCGTCGCCGTACTTCTCGCCGAACAGGGCCATGGCCCCGGCCCTGATGGCCTCCTCGTGGGCCATGAGCCTGGTCTCGACTGCAAGGTTCTCCCTGATTTCCCTGTTGACGAGTTCCTCGATCTTTACGATCTCATCCTGGCTCAATGCGCCCGGATGGGAAAAATCGAAGCGGGTTTTTTCGGCGTCGACCAACGAGCCTTTCTGCATCACGTGATTGCCGAGAACCCGCCTCAATGCGGCATGGAGAAGATGGGTGGCGGAATGGTTGGCCGCTGCAGACGCTCTCGAAGTTTCTTCGACGCGCGCCAATACCTTGTCGCCCGGCCCCAGCCTTCCCTTGGCCACCGTTCCCTTGTGGCCGATCACGTCCGCCTGGATCTTCTGCGTATCGCGGACCATGAACGTGCCGTGCCCGCAATGGATTTCCCCGCGGTCTCCCACCTGGCCGCCCGATTCGGCATAGAAAGGCGTTTTGTCGAGAACGATCACGCATTCCGTTCCGGCCTCCGCCGATTCGACGAGGACCCCTTCCCTGTAAACGGCGAGAATGACGCTCTCCGTTTCCAGCGTATCATAACCGTGGAATGCAGTGGGCTCCCCCCTGTATTCGATGGATCCCTGCATGGAAAAGCGGGAGGCCGCCCTGGCCCGCTCCCTCTGGCGCTCCATGGCTTCCTGGAAGCCTGCGAAATCGACGGTGATGTTCCGCTCCCTAGCGATGTCCGCAGTGAGATCGAGCGGGAAACCGAAAGTGTCGTAAAGCCTGAAAACCGTTTCCCCGCCGAGCAGCCTGTCCTCGTTTTTCATGGCGGCTTCGAGGACCAGCATGCCGTGCTCCAGGGTTTCCGCGAAGCGCTCCTCTTCCTGCTTCAACACCGAGGCGATCCTTTCCCCCGATTCCGCGAGCTCCGGATAGGCGCCCCCCATGGCCGAAACGAGGTCGGGAACCAGGGTATGGAAGAAGGGGGTCTTCCTGCCCAGCTTGTAGCCGTGCCTGATCGCGCGCCTGATGATGCGCCTCAGCACATAGCCCCTGCCCTCGTTTCCGGGGATCACGCCGTCGAGCACCAGGAAGCTGCAGGCCCTGATATGGTCTGCGATCACTTTCAGGGAATTGCTGGAAACATCGTCCGTTTCCGTGGCCCTGGCTGCAGCCTCAATCAGGTCCCTGAACAGGTCGATCTCGTAGTTGCTGTGCACATGCTGCATCACCGCAGAAATCCGCTCGAGCCCCATTCCGGTGTCGACCGAGGGCTTGGGCAAAGCATGGAGAACACCCTCCTCGTCCCTGTTGTACTGCATGAAGACCAGGTTCCAGATCTCGATGTAGCGGTCCCCGTCCGCATCAGGCGTTCCGGGAGGCCCGCCCGGGACCTCTTCCCCATGGTCGTAGAAGATTTCGCTGCAGGGGCCGCACGGTCCGGTATCGCCCATCTGCCAGAAATTGTCGGTTCCGGCTATCCTGGACAGCCGGTTTTCAGGAAGGCCTATTTCCTTCAGCCAGATGTCCGCCGCTTCCTCGTCTTCGATGTAGACCGTCACCCAGAGCTTTTCCTTCGGGATGGAAAGCTCCCGGGTGAGGAATTCCCAGGCGAAATGGATGGCATTGCGCTTGAAATAGTCGCCGAAGCTGAAATTCCCGAGCATCTCGAAGAAGGTGTGATGCCGCGCGGTATAGCCGACATTCTCCAGATCGTTGTGCTTCCCGCCCGCCCTCACGCAGCGCTGCGAGCTCGCCGCCCTGACATAGGGCCTCGATTCGCGGCCCAGGAACACATCCTTGAACTGGACCATTCCCGCATTGGTGAAAAGCAGCGTCGGATCGTTCCCCGGAACAAGGGGGCTGGAAGGGACTATCGTATGGCCGTGGCCCGCAAAATAGTCGAGGAATTTCTGGCGGATTTCGCTGCTTTTCATATTGTTCATGTCTTAGAATTTCCGATCAGTTGGAGTATCTCTTCGAGAGAAAACCCCCTGCTTTGCAGGAAGCGCACCTGCTTGCCCATTTCCTTCCTGTCTGCCGGCAATTTGCCGAACTTCTTTTCCCATACCGACCTGAGCGCTTCCCTTTCCGCTTCCATGATCCTGGGCAATGCTGCGGAAATCAGTTCCTCGCCGATTCCCTTCGATCTCAGTTCATGAAGCACATGCTCCCGCCCGTATCTGCCCAGCCTCGCATCCAGGAGCTGGTCGACAAAGCGGGCATCGGAAAGCCAGCCCTCCTTCTCGAGCTCTGCCAGGACTTCGTCGGCTTCGCCCTCTCCTTCGGAAAGCCTCGATCTGAGCTCGGCCTTCGAATATTCCCTCCGGGCGAGGAACCTGAGCGCTCTTGCCTTCAGCTCATTCATTCATCCGACGCGGAAGGCATCGCAACCGCCCCGACATGGGCGCGTATCTTCGCTTCGATCTCTTTCGCGACTTCGGGATTCGCCTTCAGGAATTCGCGGGCATTGTCCTTGCCCTGTCCGATCTTCTCGCCCTTGTAGGAATACCATGCGCCGGACTTCTCGATCAGCTTCTGCTGCACGCCGATCTCGATGATCTCCCCTTCGCGCGAGATTCCCTCGCCGTAAAGGATGTCGAATTCGGCCTGCTTGAAGGGAGGGGAAACCTTGTTCTTGACGACCTTGACCCGGGTTTCGTTGCCCACAACTTCCTCGCCCTTCTTGATCGCCCCGGTACGCCGGATGTCGAGCCTGACGGACGCGTAGAACTTGAGCGCGTTTCCGCCCGTGGTGGTTTCGGGGTTGCCGAACATCACCCCGATCTTCATCCTGATCTGGTTGATGAAGATCACGAGCGTATTGGTGCGCTTGATGTTCGCGGTGAGCTTGCGCAATGCCTGGGACATCAGCCTCGCCTGGAGTCCCATGTGGGAGTCGCCCATCTCGCCCTCGATCTCGGCCTTCGGCGTCAATGCCGCGACGGAATCGACCACCACCACGTCGACCGAACCGGAACGAACCAGCATGTCGGCGATCTCGAGCGCCTGCTCGCCGGTATCGGGCTGGGAGATCAGGATGTTGGGCACGTCCACGCCGAGCTTCTGCGCATACTGCGGATCGAGCGCGTGCTCCGCGTCGATGAAGGCGGCGGTTCCGCCCAGCTTCTGCATCTCGGCGATGACCTGCAATGCGAGCGTGGTCTTTCCGGAGGATTCGGGGCCGAAAATCTCGACCACCCTTCCCCTGGGGAGCCCGCCCACGCCGAGGGCGATGTCGAGCCCCAGGGAACCCGTCGAGACCACGTCGATGTCCTGCGCCACCTCGCTGTCTCCGAGGCGCATGATGGAACCTTTGCCGAACTGCTTCTCGATCTGCGAAAGCGCCGCCGCGAGCGCCTTGCTCTTGTTTTCATCCATGTTTGCCCCTTGTAAGATGGTGAATTATGGCATGGCTCGAAGGATAGAGCCAGTTCCGGAAAACCGCTCGAGAAGGAGGATGGCGCCGAGTTTTTCCGCCTTCCTGAAATAGCGTTCGTCCGCCGTGACCAGCACTCCGCCCGATTCCATGGCAACCGCATGATAGAGGGTGTCGAAAAGGTGGTGGTCGAGACGACTGGATATTTCGATCGCCCGAAAACAGGCGGAATGCGCGGGGATCGTCAGCCCGCTCGCGAAAATCCGGGCGATTTCGTCGAAGCGTCTTTTTGCGCCTTCCTCATCGAACACCCTGGAAAGCACCGCCGCTATTTCGGCAAGCGCATGGGGGGGCTCTGCGAGCTTCGCGCCATCGAGAACAAAATCCAGCAGCAGCAGCGCCTGTGCCGAATCCCTCTCTTCCTGGCTTGCGATATGCCATTTGACGACGACGCTCGCATCGAGCGTCAGGATCAAGGCCGGCCTTCTTCCCGCATCTCCCTGATTTTTTCCTCAAGAACGACGGGCCTCTCCTTCCAGCGGGACTTGATGCTCCCGATCGCATCCACGCTTTCCTGCCTGCGCCTCGCTTCCTCGACGGCATCCATGAGCAGCTTCGCCACGACCGCGCTCTTGTTGGCGTTTGCGAAGGTCTTGTTGAACGCTTCCTTGATTTCGTCGGGAATGCTGAAATTCATGGTCGCCATGATCTTTCCGTATTGTTGAAAATTTCAACAATTATAGGCCGGACCATAACCGCTTTCAAGGATGATGCGCATGGACGGGTTTCGCAACCGCTTGATTCCGGGCCGATTCAGGATCAATATGAGCGGAAACACAGGATCACCCCGATGGAGAAACTGCAGAAAACATACCTGATGCACCGCCTTCTCGGGGAATATCGCCACCCGGTTTCCCTGAAGTCGCTGCAACAGGAGCTGGAATGTTCCCGTGCCACGGCGAACCGCATCATCAGCGATCTCAGGCTGTATTACGGCGCTCCGATAGCCTACGACCGGGAAAGAAACGGCTATTTCTATGATGCAGAGGGCTTCGAGCTGCCCGGACTCTGGTTCAGCCAGGAAGAACTCCTTGCGCTGCTCACCCTGCATCGCCTCGTCGACTGCGCCCAGCCCGGATTGATGGATGTCCAGCTTTCCCCC
>JAJZVB010000075.1 GCA_021845885.1 Pseudomonadota bacterium | reverse complement strand
AATGCCGATCCGTCGTCTTTCACCAGCGCCGGAATGGTGGATTTCGGGTTGATCGCCAGATAGTCCGGTTTGTATTGATCGCCTGCGATCAGGTTCACGATGTAAGCCTCGAAAGGAATGTCGAGTTCTTCCAGAAGAATATGGATGCCTGTCGAACAGGAACCCGGGGTCATGTAGAATTTCATTTGACCGCCAGGCGGATATCGACGTCTCTCGCCAGCCAGCCCAGGGTGACGGCGCGGAAGGCCTTGTCGTCCGCCTCATCCCAGATCACGCAAAGGAGCGCCTCATCCTTCGTGAGGAGTTCGCCCTTCTCCAGCTTCAAGTTCGCCTCAGCGCATATTCCCGGGTCGGCACCATGCCTGGCAAACACCTTGTATGCCGCATCGAGCCCGGTGGAAATTTCCTCCCCTGAAGCAAGAGGGGCATGTTCGCCTATGAATCCTAATTCGACCTGCATATGCCTTTCCTTTCCGTCAAAAAAACGCTTCCATCCCCCTGAATACCGAACAGCGCCTGAAAACTTCAGGCGTGGGCAGGACATTTTTCTGGCTGCAATATTTCGCCACCAGTTTCGCCAATCCCTTGATGTCCCTTCCCGTCGCGGCCGGGAACATTTCCACCAGCTCGTTCAAAAGCAGCGGGGGCATTTCAAGCCCGAACTGCTCCATCATCACTTCCCAAATCCTGCGCCTCGCCTCATTCTGCGGCGGACTGAACCGGATCATGGCGATGCAACGGGAAACGATCGCCTCGTCGATGTCTTCCACCCTGTTCGTGGTCAGGAAAAGCAGGCCGTTGAAATACTCCAGAACCCTCAGAAAAACCCCGACGACCGCGTTCATTGCAATGTCGTCGTCACGCCGCTTGATGTAAACGTCAGCCTCGTCGATCAGCATGACTGCCCCCCATCGCTGGGCGCGCGTCAGCACTTCCTTGAGCGCCGTCTCCATGGCCGCGACGTTCAGCCCGAGCTGGCCTGAATGCACCCTGTACAGGGGTCTTTTGATGATTTCCGAATAGACTTCCGCTGTGAGGGTCTTGCCCACCCCGGGTGGACCTGCGCAAAGCACCGTCGTCCCGCCTGATTTTCCCTCCACGATGTCGTCCATCAGCATGTCCATCTCCGCGGTCAGGATATCGATGAGATCGGTGTGCTCCGGGGGCAAAACCAGCTTCTCCCTCAAGGCCGGCCGATATTCGTAGGGGAGCAAATCGTCTGCATGAACCCAGAGGTAATGGTGCAATTCGAGATGGAACATGAAAAGGTAGGGATGGACGGGTATCCTGGTGAAAAGCCCTTCAGGGATTTCGGAGCGGGACAATTCGGTTTCATCTTCTTCCGTGTAACGGTCGCTCTTGTGAGCCTTCCTGAGATAGGGACCGAGAATGTCCCCGGGAGATTCCAGGGTCAATGTTCTGGAGGAAAGAATGCCTTCGTCGTTGACGAGACGAGCCGCCCCTCCCCCGGCAGAAAGCACGACGACATCCTTGCGCGACCAGTCCGTGTTGCGGTGCGTGGCAGAAGGATCTTCGGCATAAAAACCGGTGCCCCTGCCGGAGAACTGCGCGCCGTATCTTGCCCGCCAATCGAAATAGCGCGCCTCCGTCTCGTCGTAGGCGGCTATCAGTTCCTGCGTCTCCTTGAGATAGCCCTTTTCGGCGAGCATCTCGCCCACCCTCCTGCCGGCGATATCGCTGGAAGTGATCCTGATGAGCGCATGAGCGATCGTTCCCTTGGCATTAGCCTTCAGTTCGACGAGCACCTTTCCCGACTCCTCCTGGGAAGCGGGAACATAGTCCAGGCGCGTGACCACGTAGGGCAGATTTTTTCCGGAAAGGGTTGCGCAGAACAGCCACCCACGGATCGCATCCGAAGCAAGATGGCGCACCAGCGCAGGCAATACCGATTCCAGGTCGTCCGCTCCGAACCGCTTCCCTTCGCCTCCCAATGCTTTCAGCAGCGTGGAGAGCCTCGCTGCGCTTTCGTTTTCTTCTTCCAGATAGAGATCGTTCAGATAGGCAAGCTCCTCTTCGGACAACCTGCCGAAAGGCACTTCCACTTTGTTTCCGAAGCGCAATTGCTCCTTGAGCATTGCGAGCCTCGGGAAAGCATGGACCAGCGATTCGATATGCGGCTTCTCGATCTGCAGCGTGATCATCCCGGCGCTTCCTTCCCGTAGGCGAAAAGCTCCGGCCTGGCCTTTCGATAGAGCCGCAGCCACATCAATGTGGCCGGAATCAGGGAGCGTACCGCAAACCAGAGCACCTCATCTTCGGCTGAACCGCCCTGTTCGAGCCGCCTCAGGGCAGCTTCCCAGCCCTCCCAATCCAGTTCGGGAAGCGCCGAGCGCGTACTCCGGGAAATCTTGCCTGCCACGCCTGCCGCGACAACGAACTGACGCTTCACCTCGGCACGAGTCAGACGAGTGGACAGGAACTCCTCCTCTTCCAGCCCTTCCGTCAGGGTCAGCACATTGACGCCAGCTTCCTCGATAATGGACAGAATCGCCGCTTCCAGCATAAATCACTTCCCGGATATGGTTCAGTCTTTCAGAAGCAAGTGGCATGCCAATGGAAAAACGGGCCTTTGCAGGAAGATTTGTCGCTTTTGCGACAATTTGTAGGGCTAACCGATCAGGGCGAGAATCACGCTCGATGCCGTGAACAGGGCGCAGGCGGGAGTTCCCTCGGAAAGATCGAGCTTTTCGACGGTATTGAGCGTGACGACCGACGTCACCGTCTTTTCGTTGTCCAGGACGAGCATGACTTCAGCATTCACTTGCCCCTCGTGGATTCTGGAAACCTGTCCGCAAAGCCGATTTTCGGCGCTGAAGCGCCCCGCATCGTCGGTGCTCAATATCACCGAAGGGGCCTTGATAAGCGCATAGATTTCCATGCCGATTTCGAGCCCGAGGGCATCCGAGCTCTCCCTCGTCACCATGGATGCGATCTCGTTCTTCTCGTCGAGCTGGATCCTGACATCCACGTTCACCGGCCCCCTCGCAAGCCTGACTATCCTGCCCAGGAACTGGTTCCTCGCGCTGGTTCTCATGGAAAATCGCCGTAACAGATCCTGGAAGGCGTCGAAGTTCTCCATCCCGCCCACCAATGCGTTGAGCACGTTCTGGTATTCGGCCTCCCCAGTCCTGAAAAGGCGAACGATTCTCCTGCCATGCTCGGTGAGCTCGGTTCCTCCGCCGTGTTTCCCGCCTATGGAGCGCAAAACCAGCGGCTGGTCCGACTGGTTGTTCATCGCGTCGATCACGTCCCACGCGCCCTTGTAGCTCATGCCCACGACCTTCGCCGCCGAAGAGATCGAGCCATGCAGGTCTATGGCCTCGAGAAGATCGACCCGTTTACCGCCCAGAAATGAAGCCCCGTCCTTTTCAAAGAACAGCCTCCCCTTCAACCCCGATGATTTGCCCATGACTTTCCTTCAGAATGAAAATGTTCTCCCGGCGTGCAGGGGAAAGCTCCCCACCAGTTCCGAAACCGTTTCGTCGACGGGATGGTCCATGATTTCCATCGGGGGACCCGCCTGGATCACGCTTCCGCGATTGTAAACGATCAGTCTGTCCGCCATCGTCAAGGCTTCCCCGAGATCGTGCGTGACGATGATCATCGGGATGGAGAGCCGCTTCTGCAGCGACTTGAGCTCGTTCCTGATGGCCCTTCTCACCGAAAGATCGATCGCTGACAAGGGTTCGTCGAGAAGCAGGATCTTCGGCTTTCTCATGAGCGCCCTGGCCAATGCGACGCGCTGCTTCTGCCCGCCCGATAGCTCCTTCGGATATCGATACTCCAGACCGTGAAGCTGGAAAAGCCCGATCATTTCGGCAAGATCCTCTTCCGCCCTTTTCGGATCGGAATGCCCGTAAAGGATGTTTTCCCTCGCATTCATGTGGGGGAAGAGCGCGTAATGCTGGAAAAGAAACCCCACTTCCCTCTGCTGCGGGGGAAGATCGATGCCCGATTTCGAATCGTAAAATGTTTTTCCGCCCACGCTGATACGCCCCTCTTCCGGTGAAGTCAGCCCTGCAATGGCCCGGAAGGTCATCGATTTTCCCGCGCCGGAAGGGCCGAAAAGGACGACGATCTCCTTTCCGGATTCCCAGGAGACATCCATGGGAAAGCCTTCGAGATCCTTCCTGAAGCTGACGCTCACATCCATCAGCTTCTCGTCCATTTCGAGGCGAGATAAATGACGGCAACCGAAATCGCTGTCAATATCAGGGCAAGCTTTTTCGCGAGATGATCGTCCCCGGTCTGAAAGGCCGTATAGATCGAAAGGGAAAGCGTGCTCGTTTTGCCCGGGATGTTTCCCGCGACCATCAGGGTTGCGCCGAATTCGCCCAACGCCCTCGCGAAAGCCAGTACGATCCCTGCCATGATGCCTCCTCTTGCGAGCGGCAGGATCACCCTGAAGAAGGTTTCCCGCTTCGATTTCCCGAGGCTGTAGCTGATTTGAATCAGGTCCTCGTCGACCGCTTCGATGGCGGATCTCGACACCCCGACCATCAAGGGCAGCGCAACGATAAAAGCGGCGATCGCCGCGCCCTGCCAGGTGAAGATGAAGGACCAGCCGGTCAGCTCGAAAAGCGGGGCGCCGATGAGTCCTTCCCTCCCGAAAAGGATGACGAGGTAATAGCCCACCACGGTCGGGGGGAGCACCATGGGGATGGTGATCAAGGCATCGAGAAGATGCTTTCCCCTGAAGTCGTGTCTCGCCAGGACATAGGCGAAGAAAAGACCGCCCACCGCGATCATGAAGGTCGCAGTGGAGGCGACGAGCAACGATATTTTCAGCGCGGGCAGTATGTTTTCCATGAACGCCCGCAAGCCTCACTTCATGATCATGACTTCGGTCGACTTGATCAGCGCCACGACCTGGTCCCCAACCTTGAGCCCCATTTCTTCCGCGCTGTCCCGGGTGATGACCGATACGATCCTGTTTTCCCCCGATCTCATCGTCACCTGGCATTCGACATCGCCCATCTTGATCGCAATGACTTCTCCTGCCAGCTTGTTCTGACCGCTGATTTTCATTTCATTCTCCCTTGTTGACCGTTTCGAAACCGTATTTCGTGAAAACCTTCCTGCCTTCGGGGCCTGAAATGAAGGCAATGAAATCCTTCGCGAGTTCGTGATTTTTTCCATCCTTCATCACCGCGGCAGGATAGACGATGGGCTGGTGGGAATGCTCGGGGGCCTTCGCGACGATATCGACCTTGCCTTGAAGAATCGCCGCATCGGTGACGAAAACGATGCCCGCATCCACTTCCCCCCTCGCCACGTATTCAAGAACCTGCCTGACATCTTCCCCGTAAACCATCCTGGATGCAAGAGAATTCATGAGCCCGAGATTCTCCAGGGTCTGGCTCGCATATTGCCCTGCGGGAACGAATCCGGGGTCGCCTATGGCGATGCGCTTGGCCCTCTCAAGATCGGAAAATCCCTTGAGACCCAGGGTCGAATTTTTCGGCACGATCAAGGCGATCTCGTTCGAAAGAAGATTGATCCTGCTCCCGGGAAAGACCCGTTTCTCGGATTCGAGCCTGTCCATCTGCTTCGAGGAAGCGGCTATGAAAACGTCAACAGGCGCTCCGCCTTCAATCTGCCTCGCAAGCGAACCCGAAGCCCCGAAATTGCACGATACCCTGTCTTTCGGATGCCTCGACTCGAAAACAGGCTTCAATTCGTTCAATGCGTTGGTGAGGCTCGCGGCAGCCGAAACGACAAGGTCTGCGGCATTCGCCGCCCCCTGGAGCAGGAAGGAAAAAACAATCCACAAAAACGCTTTTCTCATGATGCCCTCATATAGTCATGTATATAACGCCATTCGAAAAAATTCACATCGGTCTGGTTCCGGACACCTCCGGGCCGAAGCAGTTTTCGTAATCGGTACAAATTCCGCAGCTCGGGGATCTGCAAGCGCTCACTTCCAGCTTATCGCAAAGCTGCTTGTAGAGGAACTTCTTCCATTTCATGTTGGCGCTGTTCCCGACATACAGCGCATTGAAGTGCGTCTCGAAGAGATCCGACAGGCACTGCCTGTCGGGAAGCCCCATGTCCTGCCAGAGGTGGTTTTCACCGAGGCAGGCCGTCGCGATTTCCCGTGCGTAATGCTCAGCTTCAGGGCTGCTTGCATGCTCGAGAAGCAGGCCGAGAAGATCGTCGTACTCGTCCGGCCTCTCCGCAGCGATTTTCGAATTCTGGCTGGCGATTTCCATTTCTATTCGGCCATAGCCTCATGGGTATAGCATTTCTTCGGGCATATCTTCATGCAGGCTTCGCAGCCGACGCAATTCATCTGGTTGGCGATCGTCATGACCTTCTTTTCGTACTCGTCGTCATCGTCTTCCCCAACTCCGACCGCAACATATTCGCCCTCGTCGTTTATTCCCACGAGCTGCAGCACGTCCCGGCCGCAAACCTTGAAGCAGCGCCCGCAACCGATGCATTTCTCCTGATTGATCTCCTTGACGAACTTTGGAACCCAAGTCCGCCCGTCAGGCATGGTCACAGTGATGTCGGCCATTTCAGTTACCCGCCATGCGTTTTTTCGCCTCGTCGAGACTCCGATAGGCCTTGTAGGCCTTCTCGGCGACTTCCATGATCCTTTCCCATCCCGTGGGAAGATCTTCGGAAAGATCGTGCAGATTCATTTTCATCGCAGTCGCCTGCGCATTCAGTTTCTTGAGTTTCACCTTCAACTCTTCAGCATCGTCCATGCCTTCGTTTCCTTTCCATAGGTTTTCGATTTCCGCATCCCGCATGATGGTCAGCCAATGTTGCGCGTCGTCCATTTCAATGGAACAGTCAATAAGATTAACCATTTCAACCTCCTAGCCGTATTTGGCGACCTCGGGGTATTGGGTGATCATGTCGACCCCTGCAGCCACCAGTTTCTCACCTTCCTCGGCCAGTTTGACCAGGCTGAGGAACCCGAAACGATGTACATCCCGCAACTGCTTGTTCACCACGATGAGGCGCCCTGCGATGAGAACCATTCTTCCGAAACCCTCGTGATGCATCTTCATCATGGGCGTCACCATGACCCCCGTCTGGCGCTCGATGGCCATGCCCACCGCATTGTAGAAAAGCTCAAGCCGCCATAGCGTCTCAGGATCGGGATCTCCCATGATGGGCAGCGTCTTGCGCTTTTCCTTGTCGACGACATAGGGTTCGAGCAATACCTCGTCGCTTTTCTTCTCCCATGTCCCGTACGAATCCTGGGCTCTCCACTGCTTCACGAGTTCCCTGATGAAAACGGATTCCATCGGGCTGACTTCAACTGTCTCAACCATGCTCCACCTCTTCTTCGAAATCGAATTGTCTTTCCTGTCCCTTCGTCATGACCTTGCGCAGCCAGGGGGGCGGGGTTCCTTTCAGCACCTCCTGCAGCTTCAGCAGCAGTTCGGCTATATCCTCCGGCTGATGCACCTTGATCGGGTGAATCTTGTGCGCAACCACCCTTGCCGCGCCGGATCCGCCTATGGCCGCCACGTAGAGTATGGCGCAATCCTTGATCACCTCGATCTTGGGGGCGAGCTTGTCCTCGTTCCCGTCTTCCTGAAGGTCTCCGTCGAACTGCACGGCTTCGAGAAACTGGCTTCCCTCCGGGGTGACCTCGTATATGGCGATGTTCTTCGCCCATCCGAAATGGGCGTCCACCCTTTTCAGATCCTGCGTTGCGAATGCGACTTTCATGCAGCCTCCGTGTCTGTTTCGTTTCGATTTAATGAGCCGCAGTCTGCGCACCTGCGTCCCTCCAGGTATCAGGCCCGGCTTCGCTAGCATTGGCCATGAACAGGTTGCCTATTTCGAAAATCAGGTCGCGCATGCCCCGATAACCCACTGAAAGCCTGTGCGCTGAACCCAGCCTGTCGAAAATGGGCAATCCCATCCTCAGGAAAGGCAGGTTCAGCCTTTCCGCCATCTGCCTGCCATGGGAATGCGTGATCAACAGATCGCAGCAATCCGCCCGCTCCTCGAGATCTTCGAGGTCTCCGATCAGCACTTCCCTGGCCGGCACCCTTTCGAGCATTTCCGAAGTCGTCGTGGTGACGGCTGCCTCTATTTCGCACCCCATTTCGGAGAGCATCGAAGAGATGGCCCAGAGCAAATCGGGTTCTGCCCCGATGGCGATTTTTTTCCCGCCGAAGAAGAAATGGCCGTCCAGCATGGCGTCGACAAGCTGGCTCCTCTGCCGCCGGTATTTTCCGGGAACGGGCTTACCGCTCACTCTCGAGAGGAAGGCATGGAAATCGTCGTTCGCTTCCAGCCCGAGCAGCCTGTCGAAAACGACATAGGGCACTTCGGACTTCATGCCCAGTTCCACAGCCGCCGGAAGCATGTGTTCCCCGATAACGATCGTGATATCGGACGCGCCCATGGACCTGATCTCGTCGAGCGTCGTCCCGCCCGTCGTCGTCGGGCTGAAATCGGGGGAAACATGGCCGTCCAGGGAACCCGAAAGGTCGGGCAATATGATCGGATTCAGCCCGAAATCCTGGATGATTTCGCGGATTTCCTCGATATCCCCGGGAGAAAGGTGGCTTCCCGCAAGGACATTCACCTGTCCGGATATTTTTCTAGCCCCAGGTTCGACGATCGTCCTGACGATGTTCACGACTGCATTCGCCCAGCCGTCCTGGAAGGCCCCCTTGTAATCCGGGGTGGACACATAGACGACGGCGAGTTCGTCAAGTTCGGGATGCTTTTTCCTGATGAGCTTCAGGTAGCCGTCGACGTCGTCACCTTTCGTTTCCGTCAATCCCGTTGAGGCGATGCCTATGATTCTGGGTTTCGCCCTGTTCCAAATATTGAGGATGGCCTGCTCGATGTTGTCCATGCCGCCCAGTATGGTCGTCGCTTCGTTCATGGCCGTGGTTTGCAGCGGGATGTTTTCCCTGAAATGGCGCACGAACAACACCATGCCGAATGCCGTGCATCCCTGGGAACCGTGCAGCGCGGGCATGCAGGCGTCCAATCCGAGATAGGCGAGCGCCGCGCCGATGGGCTGGCTCATTTTCAAAGGATTGACCGTGCAGGCCTTCTTCGATGTGACCACATTGGCCATGATCAGATCCTTTCCCAAGGGGCGGGCTTTCTCACCTGCTCCCAGATCGGGTTGTAGAGCGCCTTGTCGATTTCGCGCACCAGCGCCACCATGCCGTCGTATCCTGCATAGGCGTGATGACGCTCCTGGTTGATGTCTAGCCAGGGCATCTTCGCCTTGAGCGCCACGAATTGCGACCTTCCTCCTGAAAGCATGATATCGGCCTGCGCGTCTTTCAGCATCTTGTACATTTCCCTGGGCGTCATGTCGTCGAGCATATGGGCGTCCTGTCCCATGAGCTCCTTGATCCGCTCCTTGTCCTCGACTGTCGATTTCTTGACGCTGGTGCCGACGATCTCCATGCCCACTTCCTGGAGCGCCGAAACCACTGACCAGGATTTCACGCCGCCCGTGATGAGCAGCACTTTCTTTCCCTTGAGCCTTGCCTTGTAGGGGTCGAGCGCTTTCCAGGCTTTCGTCTCCTCTTCAACGATCAGCGCTTCGGTGCGCTCGAGGAGGTCTTCAGGGGCGCCGCGCCCTACCAAAAGCTTTGCCGTCTGCCTGAGCGAGTCGCTCATGTCCGATATGCCGTAGAACGACCCTTCGAAATAGGGAATGCCGTAGCGCTCTTCGAGCTTCCGGGTGATGTTAATCATGGCTTTCGAGCAGACCATCATGGTGGCTTTCGCGCGATGGGCCCAGGCCACTTCCTTGTATCGCGCATTCCCGGAAATACAGGAAAGGATGCGTATGCCGAGTTTGTCGAAAAGCGGCTTC
>JAJZVB010000074.1 GCA_021845885.1 Pseudomonadota bacterium | reverse complement strand
TGTCGAACACGTAGGCGAGCCCCGTGCACCCCGCAGCCTTCACCCCAAGACGCAAGCCCAGCCCCCCGGCTTTCCCCACCTCAGCCACCACATGCCGCGCCGCCCGCTCCGTCATCACGACTTCCATGATCTTCCTTTCAGGCTGAAAACGAGCTTCCGCACCCGCATGTGCTGGTGGCATTCGGATTCCGGATGATGAAGCGCGAACCTTCCAGCCCTTCCTGATAATCGATTTCCGCGCCTACAAGATACGGGAAACTCATGGGATCGACGATCATGTCCACACCGTTTCTGCTGACGACCGTATCCTCATCGGCCGCCTTTTCGTCGAAGGCGAAACCGTACTGAAATCCTGAACAGCCGCCTCCCGTGACATAAACCCTCAATTTCATGTTCAGATTGCCTTCCTCGACGAGAATGGCCTTCACCTTGTCCGCTGCGCTTTCCGTAAAGACAATTGGGTCTGACATGGCATATCCTTTTCTAAAATTCGACGATTTCAGTCAAGCAATTCCTGTACCAATGCTCAACATTCTGTTTTTACGGCATTTCACTTCCAGCCGTCTGTAACATTCCTTACGTCCCAAACCGACAAATCGTGACCGACAGGCGTCTTTGTTGCAAAACCTACAATCACGACAAAAGCCCCTTCATGTCACCCAGAAATTAATATCAAGTATTTGATTATCAATAAATACATCTACTGGCACGGCAATTGCTGGTAGAGATGCAAGGGAATTTCAGGAGAAGCGCCATGGTGATCATCAACGATGTGACTTTGAGGGACGGCGAACAAACAGCCGGCGTCGCCTTCAACGCAGAGGAAAAGATTGCCATCGCGTGCGCGCTCTCGGCATCCGGAGTGAGGGAGCTTGAAGTCGGCATCCCGATACTCGGGCCGGAAGAGCGGGAAATCATCAGGGCCATTGCCGGCCTCGGACTTTCCTCTAAGCTGATGGTATGGGGAAGGATGCGCCAGGAGGACCTGCTGGCGTCGCTCGGTTGCGGCGCAGACATCGTCAATCTTTCCATACCCGTTTCCGACATCCAGATCGAGCACAAGCTTTGCCGGGACAGGAACTGGGTCTTGAGGGCCATCACCCGGCATGTCAGGGAAGCGAGGGAATACGGCATGGAAGTCAGCGTAGGCGGGGAAGATGCGTCCCGCGCCGACCCTGATTTCCTTTTTCGCGTGATGGAAACGGCCCAGGAAGCCGGCGCGAGAAGGTTCAGATTCGCAGACACCCTGGGGCTTCTCGATCCCTTCCATACTTTCGACCGAATCAGGCGCCTCAGGGAAGCATCCGACCTCGAAATCGAAATGCATGCCCACGACGATCTCGGACTGGCAGCAGCCAACACGCTGGCCGCAGTGCTTGCCGGCGCAAGCCACGCCAACACGACGGTCAACGGCCTTGGAGAACGCGCAGGAAACGCGCCGCTCGAAGAAGTCGTCATGGGATTGCGCCATCTCTACGGCATGGAAACCGGCATAGATGCGAGAAGATTTCCGGAAATTTCGGCACTCGTTTCCGAAGCCTCGGGCCGCCCGATACCGGCGAACAAGAGCATCGTGGGCGATTCGGTATTCAGCCATGAAGCCGGCATCCATGTGGACGGGCTGCTGAAGAACCTTTCCAATTACCAGAATTTCGACCCTGCCGAAGTGGGGCGCGAACACAGGCTGGTCCTGGGCAAGCATTCGGGATCGAAATCCGTGATGGAAGCCTATTCCAGGCTGGGCATCACGCTCACGGAATTCGAGGCGAAATCCATATTGCAGCGCATCCGCGACCATGCGGTGCTCCACAAGAAAACGCCTGCTTCCCAGGATCTCGAGCGTTTCTACCTCGAAGCTTCTTCCTGCATGATGGTGAGCTGAAATGGGATTCTTCGAACTGATCAAGGAAGACATTTCCTGCGTTTTCGAACGCGATCCCGCTGCGAGAACGAAATGGGAAGTATTGACCACCTATCCCGGCGTTCACGCGATCATGAACCACCGCGTCGCCCATGCGCTCTGGAAGCGAAACTGGCGCTATCCTGCCAGATTCCTGAGCTTCATGGGCCGCATGTTCACCCAGATCGACATCCATCCGGGTGCGGTCATAGGGCGCCGCTTCTTCGTCGATCACGGCTGCGGCGTGGTGATCGGGGAAACCGCGATCATAGGCAACAATGTCACGCTCTACCATGGCGTCACCCTCGGCGGCACTTCCTGGCGCCAAGGCAAGCGCCATCCCACGCTGGAAGACGGCGTAGTCGTCGGCGCAGGCGCGAAAATACTGGGCCCCATCACCATCGGGAAGCAATCGAGAATAGGGGCCAATTCCGTCGTCATCCAGGATGTGCCGGCGAGCATGACCGTGGTCGGCATTCCAGGCAAGGTCGTCGTGCCCATGAACAAGAGGCAGATCGACAAACATGGCATAGACCTGGACCATCATCTGATGCCGGATCCCGTTGGGCGCGCGATTTCCTGCCTGATCGACAGGATCGATATCCTCGAAAAGCAGATTGCCGATCTCGAAAGCGTGAGCATGAACGCCGGAAATGATGGCGACATGAGCGCCGAAAAACTCCATTGAAAGGAACACAATGAACACCCTGTCAAGCCAATTGGCCAAACTGTCGTCGGCCGAGGAATTTCTCAATTTCTTTGAGATCGATTATGACCAGTCTGTCGTCAACGTGAACCGTCTTCACATCCTGAAGCGGTTCAACCAGTACCTTCGAACAACGCCCGGCACAGACAAGATGGACGACGAGACATTGAGATCGACATGCAGGGATCTTTTGATCAAAGCTTACGAGGATTTCGTCAGATCCACGCCAGCACAGGAAAAGGTGTTCAAGGTTTTCCAGGACCAGGATGGGAAGAGCGTGGGGCTCGACGCCCTGAAAAGCACGCTGCCCTCTCGCGCCTGATATAAGGAGGAATCATGCACATCGTCGTTTGCATCAAGCAGGTGCCGGACAGCGCCCAGATCCGGGTGCATCCCGTGACCAACACCATCATGCGCCAGGGGGTGCCCGCCATCGTCAATCCCTACGACCTTTATTCGCTTGAGGAAGCGCTTCGCATCAAGGACCAGTACGGCGGAAGGGTGACCGTGCTTTCCATGGGCCCTCCGCAGGCGGACGCCGCCCTCCGAAAGGCCATCTCCTTCGGCGCGGACGATGCCATCCTCGTCACGGACAGGGCTTTTGCGGGTTCCGACACGCTGGCGACGAGCTATGCCCTTGCCTCGGCCATCCGCCAGATCGAGAAGGACATTCCGGTCGACATGGTTTTCGCCGGGAAACAGACCATAGACGGGGATACCGCCCAGGTCGGCCCCGGGATCGCAAAGCGGCTCGACATGCAGCTTCTGACTTACGTCTCGGCAATAAGGGAACTCGATCTCGACGGGAAATCGATCATCGTCGAGCGGCGCGCCGAAGGCGGGGTGCAGGTGTTGAAGACGAGGCTTCCCTGTCTCGTCACGGTGCTCGAAGGGACGAACGAAATGCGCTTCGCCACCATGAGCAACATGTTCAGGGCGGCGCGCCATCCGCTCAAGGTATGGGACAAGGAAAAAGCGGGGATCGAGGACATCACGAAAATCGGCCTGAAGGGGTCGCCTACCATCGTGAGCAAGGTTTTCGCCCCCTCTCCGAAATCGGTGAAGGCCGAAATCATCGACACGGAAAGCAACCAGCCCAAGGACCTCGCCGTCACGCTGCTGGCCAAGCTTTTCACCAGAAAACCGGATCTCGTGCGAGACATCGCGAAGAATGCCCCCTGGTCCAATTGAAAAGGAAATGCCATGAGCGAAGCTAACGAACCCAGGAAACCTGCGAGAAAGAAAGTCGAGCTCGATCCCAGGCTCGCCGCATACAAGGGCGTATGGGTTTTCGTCGAACACGAGCGGGGAAGCGTCCACCCCGTCTCCTGGGAACTGATGGGAGAAGGCAGGAAGCTTGCCGACAAGCTCGGCGTGGAACTTGCTGGAATCGTGATGGGACCGCCCGGAGAGGATACCCGCAAATTCTGCAGGGAGGCAATCCGATACGGCGCCGATCTCTGCTACCTGATGGAAGACAATCTGCTGAGCGATTACAGGAACGAGCCCTATACCAAGGGCATGACCGATCTCGTCAATGCCTTTCAGCCCGAGATCCTTTTGATCGGCGCGACCACGCTCGGGCGGGATCTCGCCGGAAGCGTGGCGACCACCCTCAAGACGGGACTCACCGCAGACTGCACCGAGCTTGCCATAGACATGGAAAACCGCAGCCTCGCCGCGACGCGCCCGACCTTCGGGGGAAGCCTCTTGTGCACCATCGTCACCCTGAATTACAGGCCGCAGATGGCGACCGTCAGACCCCGCGTGATGGCGATGCCCGATTACGACGAAAAGCGTAGCGGCAGGACGATAGCACATCCTCTCGGCATGATCGAAACATCGATAGTCACCAAGGTGCTCGAATACATTCCGGACAACCTGCAGGGCAAACCCCAGCTCGCCTTCGCCGACATCATCGTCTCGGGCGGCAGGGGCATGAAGAAGCCCGAAAATTTCCAGCTGATATGGAATCTCGCGAAGGTATTGGGGGCCGAAGTCGGCGCAACCCGCCCCATCGTCCAGGCGGGATGGGTGGAGGCGGATCGGCAGGTCGGCCAGTCCGGCAAGACGGTGAGGCCGAAGCTCTACATCGCGGCCGGAATTTCCGGGGCGATCCAGCACAGGGTGGGCATGGAGGATTCCGACGTCATCATCGCCATCAATTCGGACCCCGAAGCGCCGATTTTCGATTTCGCGACCTACGGCATAGTCGGCAATGCCATGGTCATATTGCCTGCGCTCACCGAGGCATTCAGGCAGCATCTCGCTACGGCGAGACTGGCAGGTTAAGGAGGCATCATGGAAGAAAAATTTGACGCAATCGTGGTCGGGGCAGGCCCTTCCGGAAACGCCGCGGCCTACCTGCTGGCGAAAGCAGGGCTCAAGGTATTGCAGATCGAACGCGGCGAATATCCCGGCTCGAAAAACGTTCAGGGCGCGATCCTCTATTCGGATGCCCTGGAGCGCATCATTCCCGATTTCAGGGAAGACGCCCCCCTGGAGCGCCATATCGTCGAGCAGCAGATGTGGGTGCTTGACGACGAATCCTATGTCGGCAGCACCTACCGTTCCGCCGAATTCAACAAGGAGCCCTACAACCGCTACACCATCATCAGAGCCCAGTTCGACAAGTGGTTTTCGAAAAAGGTGCAGGAAGCAGGCGCGCTGCTGATCTGCGAAACCACCGTTTCCAACCTCATCATGGACGGCGACCGTGTGATCGGCGTCCAGGCGGACAGGGAAGGCGGCGCGGTCTATGCCGACATCGTGATCCTGGCGGACGGGGTGAATTCGCTGCTCGCCAAGAAGGCCGGCTTCCATGCCGAGCTCGACCCCAAGGACGTGGCGCTCGCCGTGAAGGAAATCCATTTCCTGCCGCAAAACGTCGTCGAGGAAAGATTCAACATCGGCGAAGACGAAGGCGTCGTGATCGAAATGGTCGGAAAAATCACCCAGGGCATGATGGGAACGGGATTCCTCTACACCAACAAGGAATCCATCACGCTGGGCGTGGGATGCATGCTTTCGGACTTCAAGATGCAGAAGACCACCCCCTATGCGCTTCTCGAACAGATGAAGGAGCATCCCGCCATCAGGCCGCTGATCGCAGGCGGCGAAATGAAGGAATACACGGCTCACCTTATCCCTGAAGGGGGTTACAAGGCCATTCCGAAAATCTACGGCGACGGCTGGCTGATGGTGGGGGATGCGGCGATGTTCGTGAATGCCGTGCACAGGGAAGGCTCGAACCTCGCCATGACTTCGGGGAGACTCGCCGCCGAAACGGTGATCGCACTGAAGGAACAGGGGAAATCGATGACCGAGGCGAACCTTGCGCTTTACCGGGAAAAGCTCGACGACAGTTTCGTGATGAAGGATCTCAAGAAATACAAGGAAATGCCCGGGATATTGCACAAGAATCCGCAATTCTTCACCACCTACCCCGAGCTCCTCAACCGTGCGGCGCATTCCATGCTCACCGTGGATGGGGTGGACAAGAAAAGCAAGGAGCGCGAGATCAGGCGAAATTTCATGGCCAAGCGCTCGCTCTTCGGTCTCATGGGCGATGCATTCAAGATGTGGAGGGCTTTCGAATGATCAAGGTCGAGAACAAGCTTTTCCAGAACCGCTACAAGGTCGATGCAGGCCATCCTCATATCAGCATCAGGAACCCCGACCTTTGCCAGAACGAATGCAAGAGCCTGCAATGCACGGTTTGCTGCCCAGCCGGCTGTTACACCGAGGAAGGCAACGGCAAGGTCGTGCTGATCACGGACGGCTGTCTGGAGTGCGGAACCTGCCGCATCATCTGCTCGGAATTCCGCAATGTGGAATGGGAATATCCCAGGGGCGGCTACGGCATTCTTTTCAAGTTCGGATAACAAGGAGCATTCATGCCAAAGCCAAAAAAACATGTATTCGTCTGCAGCCAGAGCCGTCCTCCCGGACATCCGCGCGGCTCATGCAGCCAGAACGGAAGTTCCGAACTGCTGCAGGCGTTCTGGCAGGAATTGCAGAAGCGCAACCTTTTCGATTCGATCGCCGTGACCTATTCGGGCTGCATCGGCCCCTGCGACATGGGACCCAATGTGCTCGTCTACCCGGAAGGCACGCTCTACGGCAGGGTCACGAAGTCCGACGTATCGGAAATATTCGACAGCCACCTTCTTGGAGACCGGCCCGTTGAGCGCCTCCTCGCACCTGAAGAAATATGGAATTGATCCACTATAAAATGGAAAAAGCATCATGACAGTCATCGCTACACTCGAGCAGCAAAAGAAACTTTTTTCTCCCGTTTTTTCGGGAAAAACCGGGAAACCGGGCACCTTCGGATTCCGCGGCAATCTCGTTCTCAAGGAAGCCGCGAAATATGCTGACGAAGCCCGTCCGCCCGAAATCATGGCCGACCAGGTCGTGCTCACCGCAAATTCCGAAAAGATCCCCTTTTTCGGCTGTCATGTGGATTCCCTGGCCCATCTTGAGCTGATCGTTGAAACGCTGAAACCCTATCTCGATCCCCAGGGGAAGTTTTTCGTTTTCGCCGGCAACATCGACATTTCCGAGAAGTATTTCATCGAGCTCGGCGGCTTCGAATTCAATATCCTTCCCCTTGACGAAGCGACCGTCTGGAACGAACTCCTGGAATGCTTCAATCTCGATCGCGGGAACATCAAAAAGCTTGGTTCCGGCGAGAAAATAGACGCGCTTGCCGATGCTTCGCTCAAGTTCAGCGGGAAATTCGAGAACATCACCTTCGAAAAGGGTCTCGAAGTGATGGGTCCTGTTCGCATCCCCGAAAATCGTCCTGTATAATCATGGCGCTTTACGGCGGAGATGCGCCAGAAGGCATCGCCGAACTTCTGCATGAGGCGATGGGAAGCTATTCGAACACGAGTGACGCCGAATCGAAGCTCCTGGAGGCGAAGCAAAGGGCGCCCGGCAGTCTCGCCGTGTATTTCTCGCTCTACAAGTTCTATTTCTACAAGAAAAGGCTTGTCGATGCCGAAAGGATCGCGAGAGAAGCACTGATCGAATCCGCCTCTCAGGGGGGGTTCCCGCCCGCTTGGGAGGATCTGCTTCCGGAATCGGCGGACTGGTCTGCGGAAGCGGCGCATTTCTACCTTTTCAGCCTCAAGGCGCTGGCTTTCATGCGTCTGCGCCAGGGGGACAAGCTGGAATGCGAACGCATTCTGGACAAGCTCAAGGTGCTCGATTATGGTGACAGCGTGGGCAGCTCCGTCATCCGGGAAATTGCGCAAGGAGCCAATCAGGCCAAAAATGGACATTTCCAATCCGCATTATGAAATGATGGGCGGAGAAACCGCTGTGAGAAATCTCGTCGACCGCTTCTACGACATCATGGATACCGACCCGGCTGCGGCGGGCATCAGGAGGCTTCATCCCGAAAACCTCGCCTCTTCCAGGGAAAAGCTCTTCATGTTCCTGTCAGGATGGTTAGGCGGCCCCCCGCTCTATGTCGAGCAATACGGCCATCCCAGGCTCAGGCAACGGCACATGCCTTTTCCCATAGGGGAAGCCGAGCGCGACCAGTGGATGCACTGCATGAAGCGCGCCCTGCTGGATTGCGGCATCAAAGAGCCGCTCCGCGAACAGCTCACCGCCTCTTTCTTCAAGACCGCAGACTTCCTCAGAAACAGGCAGGAATGAATCACTCTCCTCGGACTGGCCGACAAATCATGTAGGGTTTCCTACAATAATAACATCAATAAAACAGCTGATCTTTTAACATCAATGAGTTGAAACAGATGGCACGCTATTTGCTTTTTCATTGTTGAGTTTTTCGTCTATCGCTATATAGTTAACTTTATATCGATTCGCGAAACACTCAACTCGACATTTCAAAAAAGGGAATATCATGTTTACACTTGCAAAAAAATTGACTCGCCCCCTGACGCCCGGACTCGTCCTTCTTTCCTTCGCAGCCCATGCCGCCGCCGATCCGGCTGTTTCTCAGAATGCCGATGGAGAGAGCAGCTGGTTCAGGAATGTCGACAAGACGCAGGAAGAGCAGCCCCACTGGATCACACCGCTCGTGACCATCACACCGAGGCTTGAAGAGGAGTATCGCTACGATCAGACGCGGCAATACAAATCCGGAAGCACCACGCTGACAAACTATGGCGGAGGAAAAGGATTGGAGCTCATTCCATCCGAAAATGTGGAGACGATCATCGGGCAGCCCGGCTACCTGGTTCAGCAAAATCCCAAGACGACGACTCGCGGCTGGGCGGACGAGACTTTCCTGGTGAAATACCGCTTTCTCTCCGAAAACGAGGAGCACGGCAATTATATCGTGACCGGATTTCTGGGCCTCAGCACCCCGACAGGCAACAATCCTTTCACCTCGAACCATACGATCGTCACCCCCACCATTGCCGCCGGCAAGGGATGGGGATCCCGGGAAAGGGGAGTCGACGTCCAGAGCACGTTGAGCGCCGCCATTTCGGATGCCAGTCAGAATGTGGTCGGCCTGCCCATTGTCTGGAGCACCGCCCTTCAGGCGCATTTTTCGCAGATTCTCTGGCCTGAGATCGAAGCGAACTATACCCACTGGAAAGACGGGCCGTTTGCCGGAAAGAACCAGCTCATCATGACTTATGGCGTCATTTTGGGCAGAATCCCGCTCGAAGGAAGAACAAAACTCATCCTAGGCGTCGGCTACCAGGCTTCATCGATGACTTCCTTCAGCACGTACAACCGCGGTTGGGTGACAAGTGCAAGAGTGGCTTTCTGACCTGACGAAAATCTCGATAACATGGAATGGCATGCCCATCTTCCCGAAGAATACCTGCACCGGGTAAACATCCCGGTGCATTTCGAAATTCACGAGGAAACTTCGGTTAGCGCGAAGAAGATTCACGGCTTCGACAGGAAGGGCATGCGCTGCTTCTATTTCCACGAGTTCCTGTTGAGCGAGGAACGCTTCGACGAGGACGAATTATTCCTCGAAGTGGGGGTTTACCACGAAATGACCGTCGCCTGGAAAATGAAGAGCGGCAATTGGCTCAGACTCAAGGCTTACGCCGACAACCTGGATGACTGCAACAAACGCTGCTCAATCCTGCCCGTCGAGATCGTGGAAGAATGCGGTCTGGATCGATAGGTCAGCGATAGCCTTCCTCGCTCAACACGCGCTGGACAGCAGGTCTTTCCCTCATGCGCCGGTAATGGGCAAGGCAATTGCCAGGCAGATCCATATTCAACCTTTCCGCCCAGAATTCGACGTAAAAGAGCGCCGCATCGGCAATCGAAAACTTGTCCAGAAGATATTCCCTTCCTTCCAGCCCGG
>JAJZVB010000073.1 GCA_021845885.1 Pseudomonadota bacterium | reverse complement strand
GTTCGTCCCCAATCTCTGCAAAGTCGCACCCGCGGTCCAGACCTACCACATGGAAGACGTGCACAGGGCCGGAGGCGTGATGGGCATACTCGGGGAACTCGACAGGGCAGGCCTCATCCACGGCAATGCGCTCACCGTGCACAGCCCGAGCATGAAGGAAGCGCTGGAAAAATGGGACGTGAGGCGCAGCGGCCATGCCCATGAATTCTTCAAGGCAGCGCCGGGAGGCATCCCCACGACCATCGCCTTCAGCCAGGACAGCCGCTACGATTCCCTCGATCTGGACAGGGCTTCCGGCTGCATCAGGGACATCGAGCATGCCTACAGCCGAGACGGCGGACTCGCCGTCCTGCACGGCAACATCGCATTGGACGGCTGCATCGTCAAAACTGCCGGCGTCGACGAAAGCATCCTCAAATTCGAGGGAAGGGCCAGGGTATACGAGAGCCAGGAAGAGGCGGTCGAGGCGATTTTATCCGACAGGATCGAAGCCGGGGACGTGGTCGTGATCCGCTACGAGGGCCCCAGGGGGGGACCCGGCATGCAGGAAATGCTCTATCCCACGAGCTACCTGAAATCGAAAGGACTGGGCAAGCTCTGCGCGCTGCTCACGGACGGGCGCTTCTCGGGAGGCACTTCGGGCCTCTCCATAGGCCATATCTCGCCGGAGGCGGCCGAAGGGGGGGCGATAGGACTGATCGAGGAAGGGGATGCCATCCGTATAGACATTCCGGGAAGAAGCATCGACCTCGAAATCTCCGAAGAAGAACTCGAAGCGCGCAGGAAAAGGATGGAGGAAAAGGGTTCGGGCGCATGGAAGCCAGCCAGGAGTGAAAGGAAGGTCTCTCCTGCGCTCAGGGCCTATGCCGCCATGACCACAAGCGCATCCCGCGGCGCTGTCAGGGATGTCTCCCAGATAGAAAGATGAAATTCTTCAGCCCTTGTCAACGCATTGCCTGCAATGGCGTTTTAACGGTTGACAACCTGACGATTTTGTAACAATCTTTGCATTCCGTTTTGCAAAGACGGGGAGTGTTGTTAGAATCACGGAGCAGTTTTTTTAAACCAAAGGAGGATCATACATGAAAGCAATGATTGCGGCCGCAGCCGCAGCAGCAGCAATGATGGCATCCGGCGCCGCAATGGCCGGAAACCCCGCAACCGACGTCGTCGCCATGGTGAAGGCTGACGGCGGCGACTGCCTGGTTTGCCACGCAGTCGACCACAAGGTTGTCGGACCCGCATGGAATGACGTTTCCGCACGTTACAACGGCGAAATCAAGGCCGGCAAGACCACCGAAGCCAAGATCGAAGACCAGCTGGTCGAGAAGATCACCAAGGGCGGAAAGGGCAACTGGAATGCCGTGACCGGCGGCATGTCCATGGTTCCCCACCCTGCAAAGCCCACCCAGGCTCAGCTTCACGACATCGTCAAGCTGATCATGCAACTGAAGAAATAAGCTGCAATCTGTGCCGAGGAAGCCGGCCTTGCGCCGGCTTTTTCTTTAGCCATGCGAATCACTCCTCTCCTTTTCGCCCTGCTGATCATGGGCTGCTCGAAAGCGCCGGGGCCCGCGCAGTACGCCTCTCCGGAAATCAGGAAGGGCCTCCTGCTGGCCGAAAAGAGCCAGTGCCTCTCCTGCCACGCGCTCGACCGCAAGGTGATCGGACCGGCATGGAACGACGTCTCGGCCCGCTACAACCAGGAAATCAGTTCCGGAAAAATCGGCAGGACAGAAGTGCAAAGCATGCTCGAGAAGAAAATCGCCATGGGCGGGAAAGGCAACTGGATCTGGATCACCGGCGGCATGTCCATGCCGCCCAACTATCCGAAGGTTTCCAGGGAATCCATCAGGAAACTCGTCGACTTCATTCTTTCCCTGAAAAAATGAGGCAAATTGACAAGCCCGAACCATCTCGCTGATAATCCCCAAAGCGTATCCAAAATTTCGCCCATGCCAAACCGTCCATTATTCATTGTCGTTGCAGCAATTCTGGCAGGCTGCGCAAAACATGAAGCCGGTTCGGAGCTTGTCGTCAGGATAGGATCGGTCGCCCCCCTGACGGGCCCCCAGTCCCACCTGGGCAAGGACAACGACAACGGCGTCCGCCTCGCCGCCGAAGAAATCAACGCCTCCAACCTCGTCATAGGGGGGAAAAAGGCGAGAATCGAGGTGCTCTCCGAGGACGACCAGGCCGATCCAAGGACCGCCACCGTCGTGGCGCAGAAGCTGGTCGACGAAGGGGTGAACGGCGTGATCGGGGATCTCAACTCGGGAACGTCGATTCCTGCGTCGAAAATCTACAGCGATGCGGGCATCCCCCAGATCTCGCCCTCGGCCACGGCCATCGCCTTCACGAGCCAGGGATTCAAGACGGCCTTCAGGGTGATCACGAACGACAGGCAGCAGGGCGAAGCCCTGGCCCAATTTGCGACCGCCAAGCTTCATGCGAAATCCATCGCCATCATCGACGACAGGACGGCCTATGGGCAGGGGCTTGCAGACGAATTCGGGAAGGATGCGAAAGCCCTGGGCGCGAATGTCGTCGCCCGCGAATACACGAGCGATCATGCGACGGATTTCACCGCGATCCTGACCTCGATCAAGGGAAAGCACCCGGACCTCGTTTTCTACGGAGGCATGGATGCGCAATCGGGTCCGATGATGAGGCAGCTCAGGAATCTCGGCATGAATGTCGCATTCCTGGGCGCGGACGGCTCGAAGAGCCCCGAATTCATCAGGCTTGCAGGCCGGTCGGCTGAAGGCGCCTATGCCTCGACCCCGGGCATGCCGCTGGACAAGATGCCCGGCGGGCAGGCATTCATCGAAAAATACAATGCCCGATACGGAAAGATCCAGCTCTATTCCCCCTATTCCTACGACGCCACCCGGGTCATGGTGGAAGCGATGAAAAAGGCCGGGTCGGCGGAGCCCTCGAAATACCTGCCCTATCTTTCGAAAACGGAATGGCAGGGCGTGACGGGGCCGATCAGTTTCGACGACAAGGGCGACATCAGGCGGGGTACGGTCACCCTGTACCAGGTCGTGAACGGCAGCTGGAAGGCCATTCCCTAGGCCACATGGAAATCTTCCTCCAGCAGCTCGTCAACGGCGTCGTGCTCGGCAGCATCTATGCCCTCGTCGCGCTCGGCTACACGCTGGTGTACGGCATCATGGGCCTGATCAATTTCGCCCATGGCGACGTGGTCATGATAGGCGCGATGGTTACGCTGACCGTGGCCCGCCTCCTTTCGAACAGCGGCCTGCCCGGCCCCCTGATCGTCCTGCTCGGCCTTCTGGCAGCCGTTCCCACCTGCATGGCGACGGGCTATCTCATCGAAAGGATCGCCTACCGTCCCTTGCGCAATGCCCCGAGGCTTGCGCCGCTGATCACCGCGATAGGCGTATCCATCCTGCTCCAGAACCTGGCCATGATGATCTGGGGAAGGGAATACCTTTCCTTTCCCCAGATCATTCCTTCCCATGCTTTTTCCTTTTTCGGCGCGTCCATCAGCACCACCCAATCGATCATCGTGATCGGCTCTGGCGTCATGATGGTCTGCCTTTCTTTTCTCGTCAAAAAGACGAAGCTGGGCAATGCCATGAGGGCGACCTCGCAGAACCCGGAAGTGGCGACATTGATGGGCGTGGAGGTCAACACCGTCATTTCCCTCACCTTCATCCTGGGTTCGGCGCTTGCTGCCATTGCAGGAATGATGGTGAGCGCATACTACGGGATTGCCCACTATGACATGGGATTCATGCTCGGATTGAAGGCCTTCACGGCTGCAGTGCTGGGCGGGATAGGCAACATCGAAGGGGCCGTGCTGGGCGGGCTGCTCCTGGGCATCATCGAAAGCATGGGAGCGGGCTATCTCGGCACCCTGACGGGCGGAGTCATGGGCAGCAATTATCAGGACGTCTTCGCCTTCTTCGTCCTGATCCTCGTCCTCGTCCTCAGGCCTTCCGGCCTGCTCGGGGAAAGGGTGGGGGAACGGCCATGAAGCCCTTCATGAAAACGGGGCTGTACGCCCTGCTTCTCCTGACCCTGCCTTTCTTCACCGATTTCGCGTTCGGCAAGACCTGGGTGCGCATTCTCGATTTCGCCCTGCTCTACGTCATGCTCGCCCTGGGCCTCAACATCGTGGTCGGCTTCGCCGGGCTTCTCGATCTCGGCTATGTCGCCTTCTTCGCAGTGGGCGCCTATCTCTATGCACTGCTCGCCTCCCCCCATTTCGGGCTGCACCTTCCCTTCTGGCTGCTCCTTCCCATGGGCGCATTCGCAGCCGGAATCTTCGGCATGCTGCTGGGCGCGCCGACCCTGAGATTGCGCGGGGATTACCTCGCCATCGTGACCCTCGGCTTCGGGGAAATCATCCGCATATTCCTCAATAACCTGAACGCCCCCTACGACATCACGGGAGGCCCGCAGGGCATAGACCTGATCGACCCCGTCAGTCTCGGCCAGTTTTCCTTGAACCATTCCGTTTACGGCTATTATTTCCTCTTCCTTTTCCTGGCGCTTGGCACGGCCTTCGTCTCGACCCGGCTCCAGCATTCCAGGATAGGCCGGGCATGGGTTGCGATCAGGGAAGACGAGATCGCCGCCGAAGCCATGGGCATCAACACCAGGAACGTCAAGCTCATGGCTTTCGCCATGGGGGCGAGCTTCGGGGGATTGAGCGGCGGGCTTTTCGCCGGCTTCGAAGGCTTCGTCAGTCCGGAAAGCTTCAGCCTGACGGAATCGATCATGATCCTTTGCATGGTCGTATTGGGCGGAATGGGCCATGTCAGGGGGGTGATATTCGGCTCAGTGCTGCTCTCGATCCTGCCCGAAGCGCTGCGCTATGTCGGACCGGCGCAACAGTCGGTTTTCGGGAAAATCTATGTCGATCCTTCCAGCCTCAGGATGCTGCTCTTCGGCCTCGCCCTGATCCTGGTGATGCTCCTGCGTCCCGCAGGGCTCTGGCCTTCTCCGGAAAGACGCCGCGAGCTCGCGGCCCAGGGCGAGACGGCAAGACACGAGAACACGAACGTTTATGATGCTGCTCGAGATTGAGAACGTCAGCAAGCATTTCGGCGGGCTCGCCGCCCTGACCGATGTTTCCCTCTCGATCATGAAGGGGGAAATCTACGCGCTGATCGGGCCGAACGGCGCAGGCAAGACCACGCTCTTCAACGTCATCACGGGCATCTACAGGCCGGATTCAGGCAATTTCAGGCTCGAAGGCATGGAAATGGCCGGGAAAAAGCCCAGCATGATGGCGAAATCCGGCATATCGAGAACCTTCCAGAACATCCGCCTCTTTTCGAACATGACGGCCATGGAGAACGTCATGGTGGGCAGGCATTGCAGGACGAAATCGGGCCTGCTCGGCGCGATATTCGGCAGCCGCGAAACGAGGAGCGAGGAAAAGTCCGTCAGGGAAAAGGCCCGGCATCTCCTCGATTACGTCGGGATCGAGCAGCATGCCCAGAGGCTCGCCAAGAACCTGAGCTACGGCGACCAGAGAAGGCTGGAGATCGCCCGCGCGCTCGCCACCGAACCCAGGCTGCTCGCGCTCGACGAACCCGCCGCGGGCATGAACCATTCCGAAACCGATTCCCTCAGAAATCTTCTCGAAACCATCAGGCGCGACGGCACCACCCTCCTGCTGATCGAACACGACGTCAAGCTCGTCATGGGGCTCTGCGACAGGCTTTCGGTTCTCCATTTCGGGAAGAAGATCGCCGAAGGCACCCCTTCCGAGATAGCCGGAAACCCGCAGGTCGTCGAAGCCTATCTGGGAGCCCCATGAAACTTCTCGAAGTGAAGAACCTGCATGTTTCCTACGACGGCATCAAGGCCGTCAAGGGGATAGACCTTCATCTCGAAAAAGGGGAAATCGTCGCGCTCATCGGTGCCAACGGGGCGGGAAAAAGCACGACGCTGAGAGCCATATGCGGCATCACCCCGATGCATTCAGGGAAGATCCTGCTCGAAGGCATGGACATCGGCAAAATCCCCCCTCATCACCTGGTGAAGCATGGCATCGCCCTCGTTCCTGAAGGGAGGGGACTGTTCGGCCGATCTTCCGTCGAGGAAAACCTCCTGATGGGCGCCTATTCGAGGCGCGACAGGGAGATCAAGGCAGATCTCGAAAAGATCTATGCGCTGTTCCCCAGGCTCGCCGAACGCAGGAAGCAGGCCTCGGGCACCCTGTCGGGCGGAGAGCAGCAGATGGTGAGCCTGGGGAGGGCGCTGATGACGAAGCCCAGGCTGCTTTTCCTCGACGAGCCTTCCATGGGCCTCGCGCCCATCATGGTGCAGAAAATCTTCGAAATCATCAGGACTGTCGCGTCGGGCGGCGTGACTCTGCTGCTCGTCGAACAGAATGCAAGAATCGCCCTTTCCATGAGCACAAGGGGATATGTCATGGAAAGCGGGAACATCATCCTTTCCGGGGCCTCTTCCATGCTGCTCGACAATCCCCAGGTGAAGGCCGCCTATCTGGGACAATAAGTCCTTGCGCATTCCCCTGCAATTCGATAGACTCATGCTTGCAGTTCGATTTATAAACGATGGGGAGAAGTGAAAATGGAAAACTTTGTTCCGACGGTTGTGTTTCTGCTCGGGATCGTCCTGTCCTTCAGCCTGAGCGGCATGGGGATCGAAAGGGTCGTTGAAGGCCAGAAGCAAAAAGAACAGAAGTGATTTGATTTTTGCTCCGACAAAAAACCCGGGTTCACCGGGTTTTTTGTTTCCAGAACCGAAACCATGCAAAACGCTCAAGAACTCAAAAAACTCATCAAGTTCTTCCTGATGTCGGCCATTTCCTTCGCCATAGGGACGATACACGGCACGCTGCAGGTATTGCCCCCGATCAGGGCCTGGCTGGACTCGATAGGAAGCCCTTACGGCGGGCCGGGGCACATGATCGACCCGCTCGCCCATGCGCACATCAATCTCGTCGGGGGGCTCGTCATGCTCGGGATGGGCGTGACCTACTACATGCTCCCCCTGCTGAGCGGGAAGGCCATCTATTCATGGCGCCTGGTCAATCTCACTTTCTGGTTCACTACGCTCGGCGTGCTGGGCTTCTACTTCTCCCAGGTGGGATTCGGGATCAGGGAAGGCTTTCTCTTCCTGAGCCATCCGGAAAAAATTCCGGAAGTGCATCATTATTACGGCCTCATCATCAGCCTTTCCGCTTCCACGATGGCGCTGGGATTCTGCATCTATCTCGCCAACATCATCATGACCCTGAGGCAACGCTGATCGGGAAATAGAGCGTGCTCTGCTTCCCTTCCTTTTCTATCCGGACCTGAAGCACTTCCTTGCCTTGCCCCAGATCCGCCGCGCTGTGATAAACGCCCAGATCGCCGTCGGGAAAAGCCTGCTTCCAGGGCTCGGCATCGTTCATCCTGGTCGAAACGACGAGACCGTGTATGCCCTTTCCGTATTTTCCGCTCACCTCGACCATCACTTCGTTCATCCCGACTCTCGCCGGGCTGGGCTGGGTCTCTATTCTCACTTCGAAACCTTCCCATTCCTGGGGAGCGGAGGCAGGCTGCCCTGAGCAGCCTGCAAGCAGCAGAAGCAGAAGAAGCAGCCTTTTCATCGGCCATGCTGCTTCAGGTAGTCGAGCAGCGGGCCCATATCCTTGTCGGGAATGGCCCCGAATCCTTTGGTGATCCGCCAGTTCTGCATGCGTTCGACCACCCCCGCCCATTCACTCGAAGTGTGCGCGGAAGGGTTGGGAGCGCCATGGCATTCCGTGCAGTAGCCCATGACGAGCGCAGCGCCTTTCGAATTTTGATCGGGCAGCCCGGCCTGCGCCGAAGGCTTTTCGGGCATGCAGCCCGAAAGCAGCAGCAGAATGGCCAGCTCAATCCTTCTTTTCTTCATTTCCTTTCTCCCCATCCGGATCGTCATTCGCCGGCCCCTGATGGTTGACCATGAAATAAACGAAGGCAATCCCCACGGAAACATAAACCAGCGCCACGGCATAACCCCAGTCCAGCCAGTGGCGTTCGACGCCGGGCCGGTTTCCCCAGAAAGGAAAGCTCAGCCCCGTGGCGACCAGCAGGACGGCCGCCACCACCGCGATGAACCAGTAGGGGACGCTTCTCTGGGACTTGGGGATGTACTCGGTGAGTTCCCAGTCCTCCATGCCGCGCTTTCTCAATCTCTCCTCGTCGGATTCATATCCGAAATGGTCTTCCGGCGTCTCGCCCCACTTGGAATCGACAGGCTGTAGCGGCCTCTTTTCCTTCTCGTCATCCGTCATTTCATACCTCGCATGGACAAGTGTTCGAACCGGAAGCTGCCCTTCCAGCCTGATCCCGATTCCGCTTCGACGACGACGGCATGCAGTCCTTTCGGCAGATCAGGGTCGATATGCAGGTTGATCTTCCTGCGCTTCGCCGAATCCAGAAGGAAATGATCGGCATCCAGGCTGTAGCTTCCTGCGGGAAGCCCCGAAACATGCAGATTCATTTCTGACGGCTGATAAAGCTTGTTGGCGATTTCGATCTGGTAATCCTGCCCGCTGGATGTGTACCGGTCTACGGAAAGATTGAAGGGAGAATAGGTATGGAGCCCCCAGGCGAACATGGAAAATCCGAGAAGGGTGATGGGACCCGTCCAGCTGAATCTCGAAGAAAGCGTGCCCATATTGTTCCTGAATGTGGAGAGCCTGGATTTCTTCCTTTCCCCCATCTCGAATCTCAGCAGCCCCTTTCCCCCTTCCTTGGCATGCAACCTGTCGCAGGCATTGATGCATTCGCCGCAATTGATGCAGCTGTCGTAAAGGTCGGTTTTCCTGGGATCGAGGTCGATGAAGCAGGCCGTGACGCAATAATTGCACTTCGCGCATTCGGCCGAGCGGCTCTCGTCGTAGAGCACGTGCAGCGTCTGCCTGGTCCTGAAGAAATGCTGCCAGACCCTGTATATGCAGGAAAAGCGGCACCAGAAATGCCTGATCACCGATATGTCGAGCAGGATGATCACCACGCACACGAAATAGATGTAATGCAGCGACTTGGCGAGATGGCGATCCGGGCTGAAGGTGACGAAGGACCAGACCGTTTGCGGCGGATAGAAATAGAACAGGGGGATGATGCCGAAGAAAAGCGCGGCGCCCAGGAAGGCCAGGCCGAGCACAATCCAGTTGAGCGCCTTCTTCTTGGAGGCCGCGACGATGGGCGCCTCCCCGCCCAGGCTCACTTCGGCCCTTTTTCCGAGCAGCTTGTGGGTCATGTGATTCGCCCATTCGGCCATGGTATTCTGCGGGCAGGCCCAGCCGCAGAATACCGTTCCGGCCACGGAATAGAGCATCACTGCGCCTGTCGCGACCATGATCCAGAGCCCGAACATCAGGAAGAAGTCGGAGAACCAGATCTGGCGGTTGAGCACGACAAGCGCGCCTGCGACGGGATCGATGCGAAAAAGGCCGCTCGCCGGAATCAATATCGCGAGCAGAATGATGCCCGCCTGGACGGCTCTTCTGGCGAGATGGAGCTTGAGCCCGGGTTTCGCCGTGCCGATCACCTTGACCGGGATTCTCGATAGCGCGTCGCTCAAGGTCTGGCTTCCTTGTCCAGGGGGGAAAGCATGAGCAGGCGGGACCGGTAGATCCGCCCGCCTGCGCCGTTTCCGGCCGAAATTTCAAGCTTCATCATTTCCCGCAAGGCGTCGATGTCGTCCGGATAGATTTCGAGCACTTTCTGCAATGCAGCCTTCCTGTCCATGCCTTGTTCGATTGCCTGTGGGAGAGATGCCATCATATTATCAGCGAGCGTCGAGGCGATCCAGCGATCTTTTGGATTTGCCTGATAGGCGTATCGCCTCAGTTTCAATGCCTTCATGTCGTCTCCCTGGAAGAAGGCGATCCAGCTCCTTGCAGAGAGCTCCGTGCCTATATAGGCCCGCTCGAAGGCGGTCCTGTCCCCTGCCTCCAGCCCGAAAGCCGCTTCGGCCTCCCGCTCGGAAGGGCGCATTCTCAGCAATGCCTGGAGCATGCCGGCCATGTCGATGGAACCGTCATATCTCGCTTTCGGCAGGCTGAATTCGATGTAGGGAGACCATTCCCCCTGGAGAGGACCTGGGCCCACCCTGATCGGCCCCCAATACCGGCCCGCCCAAGTCCACAATCCTTCTCCGCCTGTCGCCTCCTCTCTTCCGGCCCCGGTCAGCCTGGAGAGATTCGCCTTCATTTCGGCGATGCCCGCCAGCCTGCCGTTCGGGCCCA
>JAJZVB010000072.1 GCA_021845885.1 Pseudomonadota bacterium | reverse complement strand
CGATCTGAATTTTATTATGTTTATGATTGAACGGAAAGTATGGAAATCGGCCATCCAGTTGATGGATAAAGGCTTTGTGATTGACAACAATCGATATTTGGTCCAAAATCCGAGCATCTCAACAACCGGGGTTTACCCAATGGACAGTTCCCCTAGTCGATCTGGGAAGTAGTTAGCGGGATCCGCGGCACGAGTCCATCCTCATACCGCCGTCCCGCTGGAAAAGCGGGGCGGTGTGTCAAACAGTTTTATCAGTCGTTCCGCCAAACGGCGGGTTTTTGACCACCTCCCAGTAGTTCGCCGGATCAGGGTGTTTCGCTTCAGCGAGAAACCCGTGGTCAGCATTTCGGCTTGGTCGCCTATTGCGGCCGGTTCGGGACTGCTGCCTTCGTGTCCGGTATTTTCATTGGCTTGACGGCAGCCAAGGGCCGCTGTCGGATTTAGGAGGTGCTCAAAATGGCATTCACGACCCAACACAATCTGGCTTCTCTCGTTCGTATCCTCATGATCGTCAAGCAAAGGCTTGTCGATTGGCTGGAGGATACGCCAGGCCAATCCTATCAGAGCGCGTACAGCCTGCTTGTCGGGCTCGATCGCCGCCAGCCTTGATTCATTACTCGATCGGGAGATTATCATGTCCAATCCATCCTTGACGGTCTTGGGCCAGTCAAGGGGCAGGGATTGTTCACGGAAATGCAACAATTCCCGCTTATCATGAAATAAAGGGCAGTTCGACATGAAGAACAATAAAGATGCTGGCATTCCAGCACAGCGCAATTCGGGATATCGGCGGGTGGCATTTCTGCTGCTTGTGCTGGGATTGCAGACGAGTTTTGCACAGGCGGACGGGTTTGGTCCGCAAAATGTCCAGACAGGCCAGAATTCCGACGTTCAGCCTACGGGGGAAACATGGGGTTTGCATGTCCAGTTCACCAATGTGAGCCAGATGCATCCGGCATTTTCTGCGCCCTATTCGGGCCAGAACAGCATGAATCCCGCGGCCAGCAACAACGAAACTTCCGACATCACCCTTTTTGCAGGATTGCGTCTTTCTGACGACAGCGAAGTCTGGATCAATCCGGAAATAGACCAGGGTTTCGGCCTCTCCAATACCCTCGGCATGGCGGGTTTTCCCAGCGGGGAAGCCTACAAGGTGGGGGCGAACGCCCCCTATCAGCGCCTTCCCCGGTTCTTCTATCGGAAAACCATCAGCCTGGGCGGGGAAACGCAACAGGTGGAATCATCTGCCAACCAGCTGGCAGGCACCTTTTCGGCCAACAACATCATCCTGACCCTGGGCAAGTATTCGGTGGTCGATGTGTTCGATACCAACACCTATGCCCACGATCCCCGTGCCGATTTCATGAACTGGGCGGTCGTGGAGTCGGGCGCATTCGACTATGCAGCCGACGCCTGGGGGTACACCTACGGCACATCCGTAGAATGGACGCAATCCTGGTGGACTCTGCGCGGCGGGCTGTTCGACCTGTCCAAAACGCCCAACAGCACGAAGCTGGATCCGACGTTCAGCCAGTACGAAGTCGTCGGCGAGCTGGAGGAGCGGCACCAGCTTTTCGGACATGCCGGTAAATTGAAGCTGCTCGGCTTCGTCAACCGAGGCAACATGGGAAGCTATGGGGATGCGCTGCAACTGGCAAGGCAAACGAACAGTGTCCCGGATACGGCGCTCGTCAGGCGCGGCAGTTACCGTCCGGGAATCGCGCTCAATCTCGAACAGGAGCTGGCGTCCGACCTTGGCGCATTTGTCCGCGCTAGTTACAACGACGGAGCCATGGAGGCTTTCGACTTCACCGAAATCAACCGCTCCCTTTCGGGCGGGATTTCGTTGAAGGGGAACCGCTGGGGGCGACCCGGGGACACTTTCGGTCTCGCTGCAGTCGCCAACGGCTTGTCCGGCGCAGCCCGCGACTATTTCGCAGCAGGGGGAATGGGCATACTGATCGGCGACGGAAGACTCAGTTACGGCCTGGAAAAAATCATGGAAACCTATTATTCGCTGCGTGCCTCCGATCATGTCTTCGTCACCCTCGATTACCAGTATGTCGTCAACCCGGCATACAACCGCGACCGGGGACCCGTGGACATTTACGGGATGCGCCTGCACCTCGAATACTGATCCGCGGGGAATCGCTTTGTGCTTGAGAAGTTGATGGGGAAAGGAGTTTTATGTTTATGAAGATCTGCGCCGGAGTTGCGATGACGCTTGCGTTGTCCGGCAATGCGCTGGCTCAATCCGTTCCCGAGAAAAATGACGCCATCCATGTTGAAACATTCGGAACCGTGCCGGGATTTTCCCAAGCTCAGTTGAACGATTATTTGGCGAAAAGAATGCAGGAGCCGGGCGTTGCGTCCTGGCGCTTCATCGCCGGCGGAAAGGCAGCGGCACCCAACCGCATCGTATGGAAATTCAAGACGTTGAATATGGTGTGGAAGGGCGGATCGCACAACGGATTCCCGTCGCAGGATCATGCGGTTTCCTATTTGAGAGCCGAGGTGAAATTGTATTTGAATGGCGAATACCAGATGACCATGGACACGCATCCTTCCGTTTTGAGCGGGGACGAAGACCAGTCGCTGTCGGAAATGGCGAAACATGTGACGCAGGCATTGTTCTTCGAGAACCGGAATGGGAAACCGTAGCGGAAAATCCCTGTGGGGCAATTCCTTACACCGGGAATGCGGGTTAAAGGATCGACGGTAATCTGCTGCATCGGGGTGCTGAAATTTCGTGTGCGGTTCCTTAAAAAGGCCAATTAGCCCGCGTTTCTGAAAATCACATCGGATGTCTCGATCGGGTCGGGTTGCCATCGGAGCGATTCGGGATCATCACTTCGTTTTGACCGCAATTCCAGAACAGGCATCGATGCTCGGACAGGAAATTCCGGAAGCCGGGTTTCGCGATGCAGTGTCATTTTTGCCATTTTTGATTGAAATCGGCGCATTTTCCCGCATCCCGGGTTTTCCGGGCTTGACCAAAAGCCTCCCAGACGTTAGTGTTCTAGGTTCAGATTCAATATGGCTCAAGGGTGTTTTATGGAATTGACAGGCGCGGAAATCGTGCTGCGCTGCCTGCAGGAGGAGGGAGTCGAGCATGTTTTCGGCTATCCGGGCGGAGCGGTGCTGTTCATTTACGACGAATTTTTCAAGCAGGACAAGGTCAAGCATATCCTGACCCGTCACGAGCAGGGGGCCGTGCATGCAGCGGACGGCTATTCGCGCTCGACGAAGAAGGTCGGCGTGGCGCTCGTCACTTCCGGACCCGGGGCGACCAATGCGGTGACGGGGATCGCCACCGCCTACATGGATTCCATTCCCATGGTGATCATCAGCGGCCAGGTGCCCACCCCGGCAATCGGGCTCGACGCTTTCCAGGAAGTCGACACCGTCGGCATCACCCGGCCCTGCGTCAAGCACAATTTCCTGGTGAAGGACGTGAAGGACATCGCTTCCACCTTGAAGAAGGCCTTCTATCTGGCTTCATCCGGCAGGCCCGGCCCCGTCCTGGTCGACATTCCCAAGGACATCACCCAGCACAAGACGGAATTCGTCTATCCCGAATCGGTCAGCCTGCGCTCCTACAATCCCGTGACGAAGGGGCATCCCGGCCAGATCAGGCGTGCGCTTCAGCTGATGCTGGAGGCCAGGCGGCCCATGGTCTATACGGGTGGGGGGGTGATCCTCAGCGACGCCGCAGGGGAATTGACCGAATTCGTGGAAATGATGAATTTCCCCTGCACCAACACGCTGATGGGCCTCGGCGGTTTTCCCGCGACAGACGGACATTTCCTCGGCATGCTGGGCATGCACGGCACGTTTGAGGCCAACATGGCCATGCAGGAATGCGACGTGTTGATCGCGATAGGCGCGCGCTTCGACGACCGCGTGATAGGCAATCCGGAGCATTTCTACAATCCTTCCCGGAAGATCATCCATATCGACATCGATCCTTCATCGATTTCGAAGCGAGTCAGGGTGGATATTCCCATCGTCGGCAATGTCAGGGACGTGCTCCAGGACATGCTGAAGATGCTTTCTTCCAGCCGCGAGCATTGCAACCCTGCGGAACTCGAATCCTGGTGGAAGCAAATCGAGGAATGGAAAAGCCGCGACTGCCTGAAATACGACAGGGGCAGCGCCATCATCAAGCCCCAGATGGTGGTGGAGAAGCTCTATGACGTGACGGAAGGGGACGCATTCGTCACTTCCGACGTGGGCCAGCACCAGATGTGGGCCGCGCAATTCTACAAGTTCGACAAGCCCAGGCGCTGGATCAATTCAGGCGGGCTCGGCACGATGGGATTCGGCCTGCCCGCCGCCATGGGGGTCCAGATGGCCAATCCCGGGGCGAAGGTCGCCTGCGTGACGGGGGAGGGGAGCATACAGATGTGCATCCAGGAACTCTCGACCTGCAAGCAGTACCATCTTCCGGTCAAGATTATCGCGCTCAACAACCGCTATCTCGGCATGGTCAGGCAATGGCAGGAATTCTTCCACGGCAACCGCTATTCCGAATCCTACATGGATGCGCTTCCCGATTTCGTGAAGCTTGCGGAGGCCTACGGCCATGTCGGGATGAGGATAGAAAAACCGGAAGATGTCGAAGGGGCTTTGAGGGAAGCCTTCGCCCTGAAGGAACGCCTGGTCTTCATGGACTTCATCACGGACCAGACGGAGAACGTCTTCCCCATGGTTCCGGGAGGCAAGGGACTCAACGAGATGATCCTGGTTTGAGGCTATCATGAGGCATATCATTTCATTACTGATGGAAAACGAAGCCGGCGCGCTTTCCCGCGTTTCCGGGCTTTTTTCGGCAAGAGGCTACAACATTGAATCCTTGAGCGTGGCGCCCACCGAGGATCCGTCGCTTTCCAGGATGACCATCGTGACGAGCGGCTCGGAAGACGTCATCGAGCAGATCATCAAGCAGCTCAACAAGCTGATCGAGGTCATCAAGGTCATCGACCTCAATGACGGCGAGCATATCGAGCGCGAAATGATGCTGGTCAAGGTGAAGGCGGGAGAAGCCGAGCGCGAGGAAGCCAAGAGGATGGCCGACATTTTCAGGGGGCGCATCATCGACGTCTCCGACCAGAGTTATACCATAGAGCTGACCGGAACCGTGGCCAAGCTCGACGCATTTCTGGCCGCGATCGACAGGAGCTGGATACTGGAAACAGTCAGGACAGGCGCTTCGGGGATAGGCCGCGGCAACAGGATGCTCAGAATCTGATATCAACACGAAGAGGAAAACATGAAAGTTTATTACGACAAGGACGCTGATCTCTCCCTCATCAAGGGCAAGAAGGTCACGATCGTGGGCTACGGCTCCCAGGGGCATGCGCATGCCAACAACCTCAACGATTCGGGGGTCAAGGTGACCGTGGGCCTGAGGAAAGGCGGGGAATCCTGGAAGAAGGCCAAGGCTGCGGGGCTCAAGGTCGAGGAAGTGGCTGAAGCGGTGAAGGGCGCCGACGTCGTCATGATCCTCCTTCCCGACGAGAGCCAGCCTGTCGTCTACAGGGAAGAAATCGAGCCCAACATCAAGAAGGGGGCTGCGCTTGCCTTCGCGCACGGATTCAACATCCATTTCGGGCAGATCGAGCCCAGGGAAGATCTCGACGTCATCATGATCGCGCCCAAGGGACCCGGTCATCTGGTGCGCTCGACCTATGTACAGGGCGGAGGCGTGCCCAGCCTCATCGCGGTGCACAGGGATGCGACTGGCAAGGGGCGCGATGTCGCCCTTTCCTATGCCTGCGCGAACGGCGGAACCAAGGGCGGCGTGATCGAGACCACCTTCCGCGAGGAAACCGAGACCGATCTTTTCGGCGAGCAGGCCGTGCTTTGCGGCGGCACCACTGCGCTCGTCCAGGCCGGCTTCGAAACCCTGGTGGAAGCCGGTTATGCGCCTGAAATGGCCTATTTCGAATGCCTGCACGAACTCAAATTGATCGTCGACCTGATGTACGAGGGCGGCATCGCCAACATGCGCTATTCGATTTCCAATACGGCCGAATACGGCGATTTCACCCGGGGGCCGAGGGTGGTGAACGAGCAAACCAAGCTTGAAATGAAGAAGATCCTGAAGGAAATCCAGACGGGGCAGTTCGCCAAGGAATTCATCCTCGAGAACAGGGCTGGGGCGGCGTCCCTGAAGGCCATGAGAAGGATAGGGATGGAACACCAGATCGAGACCGTGGGTGCGAAGCTCAGGGACATGATGCCCTGGATCAAGAAGAACCGCCTCGTCGACCAGAGCAAGAACTGATCCTGAATGAAGCGCTATCCACATCCCGTCGTGGCCCGCGAGGGATGGCATTATCTGGCGGTGATGACGGGCGCGTCAGCGCTCGTCACCTGGGCCGTCGGGTGGGCATTCGCCATCCCCTTCTGGATAACGACCCTTTTCGTGCTCCAGTTCTTCAGGGATCCCGCAAGGGAAATCCCGGAGAATCCGGACGCGGTGCTTTCCCCTGCGGACGGCAGAATAGTCGCCGTCGAGAAGGTCGTCGACCCCTACCTTGACCGGGAATCGGTCAAGGTGAGCGTCTTCATGAACGTCTTCAACGTCCATTCCAACCGGAGCCCGGTCGACGGCGAAGTGAAGAAGATCTGGTATTTCCCCGGCAAATTCGTCAATGCGGATCTGGACAAGGCCTCCCTGGAAAACGAGCGGAATGCGGTCTGGATCAGGACGGATGAAGGAATCGACGTCACCTCGGTCCAGGTCGCCGGGCTCATCGCCCGAAGGATACTCTGCTACGTGAAAGAAGGGCAGAAGGTGTCGCGCGGCCAGAGGTACGGGTTCATCCGCTTCGGTTCCCGCGTCGACGTCTATCTTCCTCCCGAATCGAGGATCCTGGTCGGCATAGGCGACAAGGTTTATGCCACGGAATCGATCCTGGCCGAACTGAAATGAGGCAGATCTACGAGGAATCGGAACTGATTCCCGCGAGGCCGAGGAGGCGGGGAATCTATCTTCTTCCCAACCTTTTCACGACAGCGGCCCTCTTCGCCGGATTCTACGCGATCGTGCAGGCGATGAACGGGCGGTTCGAGCGTTCTGCTGTGGCGATTTTCGTCGCCATGATCTTCGACGGGCTGGACGGCAGGATCGCGCGCCTGACCCATACCCAGAGTGCATTCGGCGCGGAATACGACAGCCTTTCCGACATGGTCTCTTTCGGTGTCGCGCCCGCGCTCGTCGTTTATGAATGGGCATTGAAAGGACTGGGCAAGCTCGGATGGGTGGCCGCCTTCATCTATTGCGCAGCCGCAGCCCTGAGGCTCGCCCGCTTCAACACCCAGATGGATGTCGTCGACAAGCGCTATTTCCAGGGGCTTCCCAGCCCCGCAGCCGCAGCGCTCATTGCGGGGCTCGTCTGGCTGATGCTCGATTTCGAGGTGCAGGGGCGGGACATCAGGATGCTCGCCTGGGTTCTGACCGTTTTCGCCGGGCTCACCATGATCAGCAACATTCCCTTCTACAGCTTCAAGGACCTCAATTTCAGGAAGAGCGTTCCCTTCATCGCGCTCTTCTTCTTCCTGCTGGTTTTCGTCCTGCTCACGAGCGCGCCGGCGAAGGTGCTTTTTTCGATATTCCTGATCTATTCCTTCTCGGGCTACCTGCTCTGGTTCTGGCGGAGGAGGAAGGGACAAGACAACGGAGAGAAACATGAAGGATAAGCTCATCATATTCGACACGACATTGAGGGACGGGGAGCAGAGCCCGGGCGCATCGATGACGAAGGAAGAGAAGGTCAGGATCGCAAGGCAGCTCGAGAAAATGAAAGTCGACGTGATCGAGGCCGGGTTTCCCGCGGCGAGCCCCGGGGACTTCGATGCGGTGAGCGCGGTTGCCGGGGCGGTGAAGGAAAGCACCGTATGCGGCCTGGCTCGCGCCATCGAAAACGACATCAGGAAAGCGGGCGAAGCATTGAAGCCCGCAAGACTGTCCCGCATCCACACCTTCATTGCGACCTCCCCCATCCACATGGAAAGGAAGCTCAGGATGGCGCCCGAACAGGTTCTGGAACAGGCCGTGAAGGCGGTGAAATGGGCTGGGGAATACACGGACAACATCGAATTCTCCCCGGAGGATGCGGGAAGGTCGGACCTCGACTTCCTCTGCAGGATACTCGAAGCGGTGATTCATGCGGGTGCTACGACCCTCAATATTCCGGACACGGTGGGATACAGCATGCCCGAGCAGTACGGGGCTTTGATCAGGAATCTGAGGGAAAGAATACCGAATTCGGACAGGGTGATATTTTCCGTGCACTGTCACAACGATCTCGGGCTCGCCGTCGCGAACTCCCTTTCTGCGGTGATGAACGGCGCGCGCCAGGTCGAATGCACCATCAACGGTCTCGGCGAGCGGGCGGGCAATGCGGCGCTCGAGGAGATTGTGATGGCGGTCAGGACCCGGCAGGACTTCTTCCAGTGCGACACGGGCATAGACGCCACCCAGATCGTCCAGGCGAGCCGCCTCGTTTCAGGCATCACCGGATTCGCGGTCCAGCCCAACAAGGCGATCGTCGGGATCAATGCCTTCGCCCACGAATCCGGAATACACCAGGACGGGATATTGAAGAGCCGCGAGACCTACGAGATCATGCGCGCGGAAGACGTGGGCTGGAGCGCGAACAAGCTCGTTCTCGGCAAGCATTCCGGCAGGAACGCTTTCAGGACCCGGCTTTCCGAACTGGGCATCGAGCTTTCGGAAGAGGCGCTGAACGCAGCATTCGCCAGGTTCAAGGATCTCGCCGACAAGAAGCACGAGATCTTCGACGAGGACATCCAGGCGATCGCATCCGACGAAGCAGTCGTCTCGGCCCCGGAGCATTACAGGCTGCTTTTCCTGAAGGTTTGTTCCGAGACGGGGGAAACCCCTTTGGCCACGGTGAAGATTCTTGACGGCAAATTCGAACGCGAGGGGAAAGCCGAGGGAAGCGGGCCTGTGGACGCGGCATTCAGGGCGATAGAATCGATCGCGCAAAGCGAATCCGAACTTCAGCTCTATTCCGTGAACAACATCACGAGCGGCACCGACGCCCAGGGCGAAGTGACGGTGAGGCTGCAGAAGGAAGGCAGGATAGTCAACGGGCAGGGGGCCGACACCGACATCGTCGTGGCTTCCGCCAAGGCCTACATCGGGGCTTTGAACCGATTGAGGAGCGGCCTGGAGAGGCTGAATCCCCAGCTCTAGCGCTTGAATCTTTCCTCCATCGCTTTGAGTATTTCCATGGCGATGCCGATTTTTTCTTCAGGAAGACCTTCGAGGGCCTTTTTCGAGAAATTCAGGCGCTTTTCCTGGAGGGATTCGAGCAATGCGAATCCCTTTCCGGAAAGCTCGACCAGGGTCAGCCTGTTGTCCTCTTCCGAGCTCCTTCTTTTCACGAGATTTTCGGATTCCAATTGCTTCATCTGCCTTGTCAGTGCCCCGGGATCCATGGAAAGGCGCGAAGCCAGATCCTTCTGGGAGATTCTTGCCGATTCCCTCAGCGCCTGCAGGATGCGCCATCTGGGCAAGGGGATACCGACCTCGCTTTCGAATGCGGCATGCATGGCCCGCCCGGTACGGCCTATCTGCTGAAGCAGGTTTCTTTCATTCATGTTTGGACCTGTCCAGGCTGATCGGCGGAACGAGGCGCACTGCCCAGAGGGAAGCGAAGAGCAGAATGACGACGAGCCAGAGGCTTTCGTGTATGGCATGAACCAGAACCAGCCTCGCCTTCGAAATCAGCAGGGCGCCTCCCTGGTGGAGATGCATGAATTTTCCTTCGAGGTTCCTGTTGACGAGGATCTGGGGATCCCTGAGCGAAGCGTCGGCGCTTCTTGAATAATTGTGCGAAACCAGCACCCCGGTCACTGCCGTGCCCAGCATCCCGCCTATCATCCGGGTCGACTGGAGCATGGCCGTCACGACGCCGAGTTCTTTTCTCGAGGAAGAGGCCTGGACGAAAAGGGTGAGATTGGGCATCAAGAGGCCGAGGCCGAGGCCACCCAGAGCCATCACGAGCGCTACATGCGCGTGCCGGGTCGACGCATCCACCTGGGTGATGAAAAGGGATGAAAGAAGGAAAAGGACCAAGCCGAAATAGAGCATCCTGTTCGGATGGTTCATTCTCGTCACCAGTCTCCCGTTGACGATGCTGCCCACCGTGATGAATACGGCGAAAGGCGTGACGAGAAGTCCGGCTTCGTTTGCGGCAA
>JAJZVB010000071.1 GCA_021845885.1 Pseudomonadota bacterium | reverse complement strand
GCCCGCAGCGCTTTCCGGCTTTCTCGGCTACCTGTGCGTCAGCTTTCTGGTTTACTGGTGGCACAGGGCAAGGCATGCGAGCAACCTGTGCTGGAAGATGTTCCATCAGATCCACCACAGCCCTGCCAGGATCGAAGTGCTGACGACCTATTACGCCCATCCCGCTGATTTTCTTAGCAATACCCTGATCGTGAGCCTGGTCGCCTACCCCTTCCTGGGACTCGAGCCGCTCCCTGCAGGCTGGTGTCTGTTCTGGGTTGGGCTGTTCGACACCTGGGAACACACCAATGTCAAAACCCCCCTATGGCTGGGCTACATCATCGTCCGCCCGGAAATGCACAGGGTCCATCACGAATATGAAAAACACTCGAAGAATTACGGCATTCCGATTTGGGACTTGCTCTTCGGCACTTACGAGAATTCTGAGAGAAGGGTTGACCGCTGCGGATTCGACGCGGAAAAGGAAAATCGCCTGATGGCCATGCTGGCGATGAAGGACGTGCATTCGGTCGAAACCACCAGGAAATACTAGAATGTAAAACCTTCCTTAACTTGATGCCCGTGATGCAAGGTTTTTCCTCCCATTCGTTCCGGAAGCCGAGGGTTGTCATCCTGGTCATCATGCTTTTCCTGACAAAGGCATCCTGTGCCGGCGTGCCCATATTGCTCTACCATCGTTTCGGCCAGCAGGCGAGCGACAGCATGACGGTAAGAACGGAAGCATTCGAGTCTCAAATGAATGAATTGGAGCGCATGGGCTATCATGTGATCCCTTTGCGCCGGATTGTGGATTACGTGGCGGGCCATGGCCCGCCGCCTCCGCCGCATTCTTTGGCCATCACGGTGGATGACGGTCATCGTTCGGTCTACACGGATTTGCTGCCTATCGCATTGCGTCATCGCATCCCCGTGACCCTTTTCATTTACCCTTCCGCGATTTCCAGAGCTTCCTATGCCATGACATGGCAACAGCTGCACGAACTCCAGGCAACAGGCCTGTTCGACATCCAGTCGCACACCTACTGGCATCCGAACTTCAGACAGGAGAAACGCCGGCTGGATCGGGAAGCCTATTCGCGTTTCGTCGACATGCAGCTTGTCAAGTCGAGGCAATTGCTAGAATCGCGAACAGGAGAGAAGGTGGACATGCTGGCCTGGCCATTCGGCATCCATGACGGCGAATTGCAGGAACACGCCATCAAGGCGGGATACGTCGCCGCCTTCACCATGGTACGCCGTGCCGCAAACGGCAAGGACAATCCCATGGCGATCCCCCGCTACCTCATCACTGACGCGGTAAGCAAGCGGGCATTCCTGGCCATTTTCAAGAACGGGAAAGACATCCGCCAATGAACCGCCATCGCCTTTTCCAATACATCCTGACAACATGGCTTATCGCATGCTGTTTCATGACTGCAGGATCCGCACTGGCCGTCATGATCAAGGTTGTCGATGCCGATTCGGGCGCCCCCATCGAAGGCGCCATCATCACGGCGGACAGTCAGGTCATCCGGACCGATGCCGACGGCACGGCTTCCCTGCCCATGCCGATATCCCGGCTTCTGGTGCGGGCGGCGGGCCATGGGCGGTTCGATCAAAGCGAAAAAGACACGGACAATATCGTTGTGCGCCTTCCCAAGCTGATTCCCAAGGCGCTCTATCTTTCTTTTTACGGGATAGGCGACAGGGAACTGCGTCAGAGCGCGCTCAAGCTTCTCGATGAAACCGAACTCAATGCCCTTGTCATCGATGTCAAGGGTGATCGAGGGCTCATCCCGTACCAAAGCTCGATACCCCTGGCCGCCGAAGTCGGCGCCCAGAAAACGATCACGGTAAGCGATATGCCCGGTCTGATTGCCTCGCTGCATGCGAAGGGAATCTATACGGTGGCCAGGGTGGTGGCTTTCAAGGACGATCCGCTCGCCCGCAACCGGCCGGAATGGGCCGTTCATACGAGCGGCGGCGGAGTCTGGTCAGACCGGGAAGGCATGGCCTGGAGCGACCCGTTCCGGCACGAAGTCTGGAATTATCTCATCGATATCGCCATAGAAGCTGCACGCCTGGGTTTCGACGAGATACAATTCGATTATGTGCGCTTTCCGGACGAACCGGGACTCGTATTCTCGAAAAGGTCGAATCAGGAAAACCGTGTCGAAGCCATCGCAGGTTTTCTTTCGCTGGCGGCGAAAAGGCTCGCGCCCTACAATGTGTTCGTGGCGGCAGACCTGTTCGGCTACACTCTATGGAACAAGAACGATACCGATATCGGTCAGCGCCTCGAAGACCTGGCGCCGATAGTGGATTATATCTGTCCCATGCTCTACCCTTCGACTTTCCAGTATGGCATCCCGGGATACACTGATCCTGTCGCACATCCTTTCGAAATCGTCAGCCTTTCATTGACCAACGCGCAAAAACGCACAGGACTTTCGGCACTGCATTTCAGGCCCTGGCTGCAGGCTTTCAGGGATTATGCTTTCGACCGCCGGCCATTCGGCGCGGAACAGATCTCGGATCAAATCAGGGCTGCCAAAAGCTTCGGTAGCGACGGCTGGATGCTTTGGAACCCGAGAAATATCTATACAGACAAAGGGCTGAGGAAAGGCAAATGATCAGCTTGTTCGCTTTTCTGATGATGCTGGCGGCTTCTTCGGCCTATGCCGCAGACCCTGCCGCCCTGAGCCAGATCGGCCCCATTGTCCGGGAAGAAATTGCAGCGGGCAGGCTTCCCGGCGCAGTGGTATGGATAGGCGGAAAGAACGGTATTCTCTATCACCATGCCTTCGGTGAAAAAGCCATGGAACCCGGACAGGCCATGACCGAAGATACCCTTTTCGATCTCGCTTCGGTCACAAAAACCGTCGCCACGACGACTGCCGTCATGCAATTGGTCGAGGCCGGCAAGCTGGATCTGGAAGCGCCTGCAGCCCGGTATTGGCCCGAGTTCGCTGCCAACGGAAAAGGCGGCATCACCTTGCACCAGTTGCTCACCCATTATTCGGGCTTGCGCGCCGACCTTAATCTTGAGCATGCCTGGTCCGGACACGAAGCTGCGCTCCGGCTCATGCTCGAAGAAAAACCGGCATTTCCTCCCGGCACGCACTACCTCTACAGCGACATCAACTTCGAAATCCTTGGCGAACTGGTCGAAAAGGTCTCCGGCATGCCCCTCGATCGATATTGCAGAATGCATATCTTCGACCCCCTGGGCATGAGCGACACGGGCTTCAAGCCCGTTTTCTCCCGAAGGATCGCTCCTACCGGATGGAAAAGAAGGGGCGAGGTCAACGACCCGACCGCTTTCCGCATGGGAGGCGTGTCCGGGCATGCCGGCCTCTTCTCCACCGCCGGCGACCTCGCGAAATTCGCCGGAATGATGCTGAATGGGGGCCAATTGGGAAAGGTCCGGATACTGAAACCATCCACCATAGAACGCATGACGGTACCGCAATCGCCGGAAGGCCGATCGCGCTTGCGCGGGCTGGGTTGGGATATCGACGCGCCTTTTGCCTCCAATAGGGACACGCTTCTGCCGGCAGGCGCCTACGGGCATACGGGGTTTACCGGGACTTCGATCTGGATCGATCCGGTATCGAAAATCTTCGTGATTCTGCTCACCAATCGGGTCTATCCGGATGGCAGGGGCAACGTGAAGCCGTTGAGAAACCGCCTCGTATCGGTCATGGATGAAGCGGTCGGGAAGGTGAGCGAGACGGATGTCGCCGAAGCACGCCCTGCCTTGGCCGCCTACCTGGCCGCCCAAAAAGTCGAGAGCGGACTGGACGTGATCGAGGAGCAAGGTTTCTCTCCCCTCAAGGGCATGCGCATCGGCCTGATTACCAATCAGACGGGAAGGGACAGAAAGGGGCGAAGCTGCGCGGACCTGCTGCGCATGGTGCCCGGAGTCAGGCTGCTCGCCCTGTTCAGCCCGGAACACGGCCTTCACGGCGAACAGGATGGAAAGGTCGTCTCCGGATCCGATCCTTCCACCGGATTGCCGGTTTACAGTCTGTACGGGAAAGTGAAGAAACCCACGAGGGCGATGCTGGAAAACATCGACGCCCTGGTGTTCGATATCCAGGATGCCGGCGTCCGTTTCTATACCTATACGACGACCATGGCTTACGCCATGGAAGCCGCAGCCGGAAAAGGCATTCCATTTTATGTCCTGGACAGGCCTGATCCGATCACTGCAGACGCTGTCCAGGGACCCATGCTCGATCCAGGATACTCGTCATTTACCGGCTATTTTCCTCTTCCCGTGCGCTACGGCATGACATTGGGCGAACTCGCGCGCTTCTTCAATGCCGAGGCGGGCATCGGCGCAGATCTTCGCGTCATCCCCATGCGCGGCTACCGTCGTCTCGACTGGTACGACACCACCGGCCAGCCGTGGATTCCCCCTTCCCCCAATCTGCGCAGCCTCGCCGAGGCCACGCTCTACCCCGGGATCGCTCTACTCGAGGGCGCGAACGTCAGCGTGGGGCGCGGCACGGGCACGCCTTTCGAGGTGGTGGGCGCGCCCTGGATAGAGGCATCGACTCTGGCGCAATACCTCAGCGCGCGAAACTTGGCTGGCGTGCGATTCGCTCCCCTGACCTTCACGCCCGAATCAGACCGATACAAGGGGCAAGCCTGCCATGGCGTTCGCATTACGGTGTCCGGACGCGACAGCCTCGATTCGCCGGAATTGGGTGTTGAAATCGCCGCAGCGCTCTTTCGGCTCTATCCTGAACATTTCCGGCTCGATGACACCTTCGGGGCCATCGGTTCGCATGCCGTCATCGAAGCCATAAGAAATGGAAAAGATCCAAGAACCATCGCTTCCGACTGGCAGCCTCGCCTGGAAGCATTCCGGAAACGGCGAGCGCATTATTTGATTTATTCCGATATGCAGTGAAGATTCATGGCCCATTTCTATTGCCCGCACCTTTGCATGATCGGCTCCCTATGGGAGATTCAATCGGAACGGTTCCTGACGGCCTTTTCGAGCCATTCGAAGCGCAGGCCGTTCACCTTGGGGATGCCCAACCTCGGATCTTCGGGAAAAGCCTCGAATCTCCCCGTTCGAACGTATCCGCGCCTTTGGTAATATTCGATGAGTTCCTGCCTGAAAGTGAGGACGGCCATCCTCATCCTCCTTGCTCCCCAGGATTCGATGGCCTTCCTTTCGGCTTCGAGAAGAAGCCGCTTGCCTAGCCCTTTTCCCTGCAGACCCGGCTTCACGGCCAGCATGCCGAGCAGCGCTTCTTCCCCGCAACGCTCAAGGTGAACCGAGGCGACCAAGCCGCCTTCTTTCTCGCAAAGAATGAACAGGGAATCGGCCCTGTTCAGCAGCGCCGATACTTCGGCAATGTCCGTCCTTTGCCCGCCCAGCAAATCGGCTTCCGTGGTCCAGCCGAGCTTGCTCGATTCGCCCCTGTAAGCCGAATTGACGAGCTCGGCTATTTTTCCCGCGTCGCCTAGCAAGCCCTTCCTGAACTCAATTCGGCTTTCCATCCATGTCCAGCGCCTTGCCCTGCGAAAGGGAGGTCACGTAGCTGACCAGATCGACGAGCCTTTCGCTGTCCAGCGCGGGAGGATTGCCCTGGAGTCCGCCATGGACGCAGGCATGGATCTGGTCCGTGAGGGTATAAATCTTTTTGGCCCTCTGGTTGTATCTCGGGAAAATCGCTGCAGCATTTTCCAGGCTGGGAATGGCCCTGCCGTCGGGCAGTTTACCGGGCCCAACACCGCCATTGACATGGCAGGTATTGCAGGTTTTGCCGTTCCCGCCGAAAGTCTCCTGGGAATAGAGCTTTTTGCCTTCTTCTATGGCCTTCTGAAGCTCGGGGCCGGGCGAGGCAAAAGCGCATGTCGAAAAAAACAAGAGAGACAAACCAAGCAATTTCATGATTTCCTCCGTAGAAAACCCCCCTTGCGGGGGGCTTAGATCATTCCTCGACCTTGGCCGCTGCGCGCAAATCCGAGATCAGCTTCTGGATTTGCTCCTGCTGAACGCGCTGCTGGAGCTGGGGCTTGACCTGGTCGAAGGTGGGCAGCTTCAGCGGCTTTTCGTCCTGCAGCTGGATCACGTGCCAGCCGAAAGGCGTCTGAACCGGAGCAGGCGTCGTCTCCCCCTTCTTCAGAAGGCGAACCGCATCGGCAAAAGGCTCAACGAAATTCGAAGCGGGCGCCCAGTCGAGTTCGCCGCCGTTGCTCTTCGAACCCGGATCCTCACTCTTTTCGGCGGCAAGCTTGGAGAAATTCGCGCCTTTCTTGAGTTCCGCGATGATTTTCTTGGCTTCGGCTTCCGTCTTGACGAGGATGTGCCTGACCTTGTATTCCTTGCTTCCCATATGCGCCTTGATCTTGTCGAATTCCTGCTTCATCTCGGCATCGGTGACGGGATGGCTCGAGACATAGTCATGCAGATAGATATTGACCAGATTCTGTTCCCTGCTCAAATCCATCATGGTGCGGTAATCGGCAGTCTTGTCGATCCCTTTCTTGACGGCCGCCTGCGAAATGATTTCCTGGTTGACCAGCGTTTCCTTGACGTTCTTGCGCAGATCGGGGGAATCCTGCGAGCCATGCTGCATGATGTTCTGCTTCAGCACGAATTCATAACGGGACTCCGGTATCGCCACGCCGTTGACGGTAGCCACGGATTTCCCGGGTGCGGCGGAATCTTGCGCATAGGCCGAAACGGCCAACATGCTCATTGCGGCGATCAGGGGTTTCAGTGAGGGCATCTTTTTTCCTTTTAGGTTGGTGAGGTTTGCTTCAAATGATATTCTGAAGGCGTGTAGGCCTGGATGGCAAGCGCATGGATTTCGCTTTTCATCAAGTCGGAAAGCATGCCGTAAACCAGGCGATGGCGCGCCGTCAGGCTTTGACCCGAAAAGCGCTCGGACACGATGGTCATGCTGTAATGCCCTCCTCCCCCCGATCCGCTATGCCCCCTGTGCCTTTCGCTCTCGTCGCGGATTTCCAGGCTCGAAGCTTGCAGATCCTGCAGCCTTTCGACGATTTTTTCGGACAAGCCCTTCATGGCAAAACCTTCTTGAAAGGTTTCACCACGACCCGCTCGAAAACCGCGTCGAGCACGTAAGGATCATCATCCGCCCACTGCCTCGCAGCCTCGATCGAATCGAATTCCGCGACAATCAGGCTGCCGGTGAATGCCTTAGGGTCGCTGCAATCCACTGCAGGAAAGGGGCCGGCGAGGATCAGCCGGCCCTCCTCCTTCAATGTCCCGAGCCTCTCCAAATGGGCGGGACGGGCCTTGATCCTTTTTTCAAGACTGCCTTCGGCATCCTCTCCGATGATGGCGTAAAGCATCAATTTTCCTTGTCTTCGACGTATTTCGAGAGCATCAGGCTTTGAATGAAAATGAAAACAAGCATCAGGCCGAGCGTTCCGAACATCTTGAAGTTGACCCATGCAGACTCGGAAAAGTTCATCGCCACATAAAGATTGGCCATTCCCATCAGGGCGAAAAACATCACCCAGCTCAGGTTGATCCTGTCCCATACGCGCTTCGGTGCGGAGAGCTGGTTCTTCATCATGACCATGATCAGGTTCTTGTCGAACCATGTCGCGCTCACGAACAGCACAATGGCAAAACACCAGTAGAGCACCGAAGGCTTCCACATGATAAAGGTCTTGTCGTGAAAAAAGAGCGTCGCGCCGCCGAAAACGAGCACGATGACGAAACTCATCCAGAGCATGCCGTCGACTTTCCTGTGCTTCAGGTAAACCCATACGATCTGGGCAAAAGTCGCAACGATGGTGACGGCCGTGGCATAGAACATGGCCTCGGCTTTCGGCCCGATAAACGGGAACAACTGGTAGGTGCCGAAGAAGAGGATGACTGGTAACAGGTCGAAAAGAAATTTCATGGACAATCGCCTTTAACTGCAAAATTATGAAGCCTTATCGCAATGCTGTCCACCGGGGGAGCGAAAGTGCGGTAAAATTGACACAGTATAGTGTTTAAATTTCTTTTATGCTGCAATGGCTAGGAAAAAGCTCGCCTTTCCCTCCCCTGGATCAGGCCTTGACGGAACCCAACGGGTTGCTGGCAGCAGGGGCGGACCTTTCCCCGGCAAGGCTGATCGATGCCTACAGGAGGGGCATATTCCCCTGGTACAATGAAAATGATCCCATTCTCTGGTGGAGCCCGCAACCCCGCCTTGTGCTTTTCCCTGAAGAACTGAAAATTTCGCGTTCGCTCGGGAAATCGATCAGAAAGCGGCATTACGAAGTCCGTCTGGACACCTCATTCGAGGAAGTCATGAAAAAATGCGCTGAACCCAGGGAGGAAGGCGGGGGCACCTGGATCTCCGCGCAAATCATCGAAGCCTATTGCAGACTGCATGAGCTCGGCCTTGCCCACAGCGCAGAAACCTGGGTGGAAGGCGAACTGGCGGGCGGCCTTTATGGGATCAATATGGGCCAGGTGTTCTTCGGGGAATCGATGTTCTCGAGAAGAACGGATGCCTCGAAGATCGCGTTCGTTCACCTCGTTCTGCAGCTCAAAAGCTGGGGCTGCCGCATGATCGACTGCCAGGTCAAAACGCAGCATCTCGCCTCGCTCGGCGCAAGGGAAATATCGAGGGAGGAATTCGCCCTGAAATTGAAGACATGGCTGGATGCCCCCGGCCATTCCGGCAAATGGCATTTCGATCATGACCTCATTGAATGCTGAATATTACCTGACCGCGCAATATCCCTGCAGCTATATTGAGGGGAAACTGGCTCGCTCGGAAGTCGCCGTCGCCCGGACAGGCCAGTTCGGCGCATTGATCCGCTCCGGATTCCGCCGCAGCGGCCTGTTCGTCTACCGCCCGTGCTGCGATGATTGCAGCGCCTGCATCGCAGTCCGGGTCGATGCCGCGCGTTTCGACCCGAACCGGTCGCAAAGAAGAAGCTTCAAACGCCACGCTTCTCTCCAGGTCCGCTCGCCCGGATTGGCATTCGAACTCGAGCATTTCGAACTGTATCGGCGCTATCAAAGCGCAAGGCATCCCGGTGGGGGCATGGAAAGCGAGGAACAATACCGCAATTCGCTGCTCGCGAGCCATGTCCATACAAAATTGTACGAATTCAGGGAGGAAGGGAAGCTCGTCATGGTCAGCATCGTCGACGAAATCGAGGACGGCCTGTCTTCGGTCTATGCCTTTTTCGACCCGGAAAGCCGCGGCGCTGGCCTCGGCACCTACAACATCCTTTGGCAGATCGATCTTTGCAAGAAGCTGCAACTCCCTTATCTTTATCTCGGATACTGGATTGAACAGAGCGAAAAAATGGCCTATAAAATCAACTTCCAGCCTCTCGAAGGCTATATCGGCGGTCAATGGCAGGCGCTTGCGAAATGATGTACGAGTTCATCCGCCCCTTTCTTTTCATGCTGGATGCCGAAAGAACCCACCATGCCGCCCTCATGGCGCTCAAATTCGCCCATGAATTGGGCTTGAAGCGGGATGCGCTGCAAAAGCCCGTCAAGGCGATGGGGCTGGAATTTCCGAACCCCGTCGGCCTTGCGGCCGGACTCGACAAGAATGGGGACTACATCGAAGCCTTGGCCTCCCTGGGATTCGGATTCCTGGAAATCGGAACGGTCACCCCGCGCCCTCAGCCCGGAAATCCCAGGCCCAGGCTTTTCAGGCTGCAGAAATCGCGCGCCATCATCAACAGGATGGGATTCAACAACAAGGGGGTGGACCACCTGGTCGGAAATGTCTCGAAGACGAAATACAGGGGCATCCTCGGCATCAACATCGGCAAGAATTTCGACACCCCGATCGAATCCGCAGCAAGCGATTATCTCCTTTGCCTGGAAAAGGTCTATCCCTGCGCAAGCTATGTCACGATCAACATTTCCTCCCCCAACACGAAGAATCTCAGGACGCTGCAGCAGGCTGATGAACTCGATCACCTCCTCTCTTCGCTAAAACAAAAGCAGAATGCGCTTGCCGAACGGTTCAAAAAGCATGTGCCGATTGCAGTGAAAATCTCCCCCGATCTTCAGGAATCCGAAATTGACGAAATCTCATCCCTTTTGCTGCATCATGACATCGAAGGCGTGATCGCCACCAACACCACCCTTTCGAGGACGGGCGTAGAAGGGCAATGTCATGCCGAAGAGGCGGGCGGATTGAGCGGCGAACCGCTCGGGCAGGCTTCCACCAGGGTGATCAGAAGGCTCCATGAGAACCTCGGGGGGAAAATCCCCGTCATAGGCGTGGGCGGCATCATGAGATCG